>JBMNGW010000001.1:0-80870 GCA_050950025.1 Sphaerochaetaceae bacterium
GTCATAGTATCTCCCATAGAGGCAAATCTGCATTGTCCACCTGCTAAAAATGAAGTAGCATTGCCTTGTGAGTACAACAATAAGTAAAGCAGGTGAAAAAATCAATATCGAGGCAATTTTTGCCAAGAATGTCCCTTTAGCTTCTTACAGTAGCTTTGCATGTGGTGGCAATGCCGACCTTTTCTTTGCCCCCGCTGATGTACTGCAACTCCAAAGTGCTGTGGCCTGGGCTCGATCCCATACGGTTGAACTCACTATTTTGGCAGGAGGGACAAATGTTCTTATCTCCGATAAGGGAGTGGAAGGACTGGTTATCTCAACAAACCGGTTGAACCATAATCATGTAAGAGGAACTCTTTTTTGTTGTGAAGCAGGCTTATCGATGGACAGTGCCATCAACAATGCCATAGAACACTCACTGTCGGGCCTTGAACCGTTGGGAGGACTGCCAGGTAGTGTTGGGGGGGCCGTATGGGGCAATGCAGCTGTGCACGAATTAGCCATTGCCCAACTAATTGAGTGGGTAGATTATCTTGATGAGCAAGCGTTGATGCAACGCCTTTGGGCAGTAGATGGGGGTTTTGGCTACAAACACTCCCCTTTTAAGGGGACCAAAGCCGTCATTGTGGAAATTGCCTTTCGCCTGATTGCCAACTCCAATACCAGCCAAGCACGGCTAAGCAAAGAAGCAAGTCGCCAAAAGCGGATTGATGCAGGGCAATTCGAATACCCCTCAGCCGGTTGTATGTTCAAAAACCCCTCTGCGTCCCTTAGTGCCGGTGCCTTAATTGACCAAGCACAAATGAAAGGGGCCAGTATCGGAGGTGCCTACGTCAGTTCTTCACATGCAAATTTCATCATTAATGCTCAACATACGGCAACCAGTAGCGATATTTTTGCTTTAAGTGAATTAGTAAAAGAACGGGTGCAACAACATAGCGGCATTACTCTCGATCGGGAAATTGTCCTTATCGGGCGATGGTAAGAGAAAAAGTACAGCTTCGTTGTTCATCAAAACTCAATTGCCATACGTAAGGAGAATTACGCTTGGTAAAAAAGATTGAAGCTGTCAGTGAGCTTTGCTGAAATATGCAACGCACCCCCATGTGCGATTCTCCGGTATCCCATTTTAGCGAGACTGTTGTGTGTAGTTGGGCAACATCCTCTAAAAGAAACTGGGGACTAATTTCCACTTCCACCTGCTTCACCGCTGTTTTTACACCGCCTTTTACCGTTAGAATGCGTTTTTCTTTCCCTTTCTGATCCCATTGCCATTGGTATGTCCCAGTGAACACTACAGAGCTTTTTTTAAAGCGTAGCAGAGCCTCTGTTCCCATCTCTGCTATCCGTTTTTGACTCTGCTGTGCATAGGGAGCCAAAGGATACAGCTGCTCAGAACCAAACAAAGAGAGATGTAGATCGCCCAAACGATACGAGACGTTGATGTTCTGGCTCCTTTGGGCAACAGAAGAGAGAGTGCTTTGTTGGTACTGGATGACCCCTGCATAGCGCCCAATTAAAACCGTCTCGGCCTCTATTTGCCAATTAGAGCCAAAGCATATGGCTTTTGCTATCGTGGAGATACTTGGACCAAGCCAAGAATCATAACTAAAGCGCAGCAAAGCAGAGACAAAATAACCTAGGATATCGTGGTGAGTACAGCTCCAACGGATGTAACCGACTGCCCCATCGCCAATTGGCAATATCTGATGATTAACCCGATAGGTCTTAATGTCATCTAAGGTCGAATGAACATACGCAGCAGCCAACCGAAATTGATGAAAAGAGTGTGTATACTCTACAAGAGTGCCAACTACTAAAGAGTTACTCGTTTTACGAAAAGGGGTATGAGCGTAGATATGAAGTGTAATGTTAGAAGTAGGAACCAAACGCGTTACTACTGAACTGAATCCCGGTTTTACCATACTTACTGCTGCTACACGTAAAAAGGAGCCAACAACCTCTTCTCTTTGCGCTTTTGCTAACGAAGCATCTAATAATGGTCGCAAACGCCCATCTCCGCTGATATCACCAAATCGTACATACTCATGTTGATACATCCAGTGGAAGTTAAAATCCTCTAGCGTCCCTTTGGGCCTGTTCCACGTTAGGTAGGAGCGCCCTTGAAACCCATTTGGTGTAACAACAGAGAGCGTAGAAGAAAAAGAAGTCTGATTTGCTCCAAATGTAAGCGTGTTGGCTCCCCAAATGGTATAAAGAGGATTAAGAGTACATGCCAAAACAAGAACACTGGCCATCAACAGCACTCTCTTCATGCCAAAAGAACCCTGCTTTTGAGAAGGGTGCATCAAGTGCATTGCCTTTTTATGTATAACGTGGCAGAATAAACGGCGGTTTCAACTAGATGAAAACACGATCTTTAACGCGAATCCACAGGAGGAAGACATGGTGATTCTCACTCTCAATTGCGGGAGCTCTTCTGCAAAGTACCAAGTATATGACTGGAACAAAAAAGAGGTTCTGGCAGTCGGCGTTGTTGAGCGCATTGGCTTGGACTACTCTTTGATAGAGCACAAAAATACGGAGAATGGAGTCTACACCGAAAAAGTCTCCTGCCCTACCCATAAAGAGGCCATTGAACTGATAACTAAAATGTTGCTTGACCCACTGCATGGAGTCATTTCCAACCTCAGTGAAATCAGTGTTGTCGGTCACAGGGTTGTTCACGGTGGCGAAAAATTTAAACAATCAGTGTTGGTGGACGATCAAGTACTTGCCCACCTCAAAGAACTCATCACACTTGCTCCGCTACATAATCCGGCGAACATCTTGGGCATTGAAGCTGCTCAAAAAGTTATGCCCGCTATTCCGCATGCCATTATCCTCGATACGGCTTGGCACCAAACCATGGAGCCAGAGGCTTACCTCTATGCCGTTCCTTATGAGTGGTATCCGGCCTACGATGTGCGCCGCTATGGCTTTCATGGCACCAGTTATGTCTACACTGCCAAACGGGCTGCCGTCCTTTTAGGCAAAGATCCCAAGGATACGAACCTCATTATTTGTCATATCGGTAACGGCGCTTCCATTTCGGCAGTTAAAAACGGCGTTGGAGTCGATACCACTATGGGATTGACCCCCCTGGAAGGCTTGGTGATGGGTACTCGCTGCGGCGATCTTGATCCGGCCATTCTCCCCTATTTGATGAACCGCACCGGTATGAGTGCCAAAGAAATGGATTCCATTCTCAATAAGAAAAGTGGCTTGGTTGGTATTTGCGGCATGAGTGACCGCCGGGATGTGCGTGATGCAGCAGCTGCGGGCAACACCAAAGCACAGTTGGCCATTGCCATTGAATGCCACCGGCTCAAAAAATATATTGGCGCTTATGCAGCGATTTTGGGGCGCGTTGATGCCATTGTATATACTGCGGGAGTTGGTGAAATGGCTCCTCATATCAGAGAAAAAGCCACTATGGATCTTGAACATCTGGGAATTAAACTCGATGTGGAAAAAAATAAGCTTGCGATGTGTCGCAATGCCGAATTAGAAATCAACACCGACGATTCACCGACAAAAATCTTTGTCATCCCCACCGATGAAGAACTGGTAATGACCGAAGATGCCTATGCCTTGGTCAACGGCACCTATGATGTGCATATGAAGTTCTCCTACTCATTCCAACACAAAGAGTATGTGAATAAAGCACGGCAAGCTGCTTTGCAAGAGGATCTGGAAAAACGACCGGAGTTGGCTTCAATTTTAGCCAAACCCCTTTAATCAACAGGAGCGTCCTAGGACGCTCCTTTTTTATGCTTTTCCATTTCTTGAACGAACTTGACAATGAAGTCGGCTGAATATTGGACTCCCAAAACCGATGAATCAAGGGTCAAATCGTAGAATGTAGCATCTCCCCACGATCCGGCTGCATAGTAATCATGGTACTTACGCCGCTCTTTATCATATTTAGCAATGCGGCCAAGAGCCTCTTTGATTTCTATTTGCTCATATTCTGCGATCCGTTTGGCCCTCATATCTTCAGGGGCGTGAATAAAAATAGAGATGTGGCTTGGGTGGTCTTTGAGAATATAATCAGAGCAGCGTCCCACAATTACGCATGGCCCTTGTTCTCCCAGTTGTTTAATAATTTCATACTGAGTTAAAAACAACGAGTCGCTTAACGGCATTGTATTGACAGTCGTCGACACATGACCAAAAGAAGGAATTGATGAGGGGACAGTGTATAAGAAGCGGCTGGCCGCTTTCTCATCCAAGTGCTCAAGCACTTGTTTGCTCATACCGCTTTTTTCTGCTGCCATGGCGATAAGGGCATTATCATAAAAAGGAACCTCTAGAGAATCGGCAACCAAACGCCCAATCTCACGGCCTCCGCTGCCAAATTGTCTGCTGATTGAGATGACCGTGTGTATGCTCATAGGAACCTCCTGCCCTTATTGTACTAGCAAAAAGAGGCTCTGAAAAGGGAAAATCGGTTCTATTCGTCGTGCAAGTTGGCCGAGGGGAAGCGCGGCTCGCTGGTCGTATGCAATCCTAACTTGCGCAGCCCATTCGAATCACCGGCAGAAGGGAGGTGAGTCAGATGGACTTCGCAGCCTCTAAGCAGCGGCAATTTTTCAAGAGCATACTGAGCTGAAGGATTAATCGGTGCACTCATTGCCAAGCAAATAAGCGTCTCATCCAAATCAAGAGAAACTCTTTTGCCGCTTAGTACATCCCGCTTAAGATGTTTAATAGATTCAATGGTTTGCTTAGGTATTAAGTCAATAGCTTTGGGAATACCGGCCAATCGCTTAACAGCATTCAGTACTAAAGCCGAAGATGCGTGAAGAAGTTCGGAATTAGAACCACTGGCAATTGAGCCATCAGGCAGTTCAATGGCAGCGGCACATACGACGCCATCCCGCCCTTTGCCTTTGGCAACCGCTTTTTTCAGTGCTTCATCAGCAGCTCCCACTGTCAGGCGCATTCCGGTGGTCAAATCTAACGATTCCATATGAACTTTAATCCGATTTACCGCTTCTTGGCTGCCGATTCCCTGAGCATAATCGCAAGCTGCTTGGTAGTAGCGACGAATAATTTCTTGACAAGCCGCTTGGCGCACCAGCTCATCATCAACAATACCGCAACCGCAGCGATTAACCCCCATATCGGTAGGTGATTTATATACCGGCGGCGCTTGGGTAATCTTCTCCAAAATTCGTTTTAGCAGGGGGAAGGACTCCATTTCTCGTGTGTAGCTGACAGCCTGCTTTTGATACGCAGAGAGGTGGAAATGGTCGATTTGAATGACGTCCCCGATATCGGCTGTAGCCGATTCATAGG
This sequence comes from Sphaerochaetaceae bacterium, assembly GCA_050950025.1. Taxonomy (GTDB): domain Bacteria; phylum Spirochaetota; class Spirochaetia; order Sphaerochaetales; family Sphaerochaetaceae; genus JBMNGW01. The sequence goes on from JBMNGW010000001.1 coordinate 5,305, forward strand.
CAACATTGACCGGATGATCAATAGGCAGATTCCAAATGGGGAATGTTTCAAATTTAGCATAGCCACTTTGCACCCCATTGCGATAATCGTGATACAGCTGGGACAAGCAAGTAGCCAGCTTGCCACTCCCCGGTCCGGGAGCCGTTACCAATACCACCGGATGGGCAGTCTCTATATAGGGATTAGCCCCATAGCCTTGGTCGCTGACAATACGCTCAATGTCGGAAGGATAGCCATCGGTGGCATTATGCGTGTGAACGTTGATACCTCGTCTAAGTAACCGATTTTTAAACTGGACGGCTGCAGGCTGTTCGTTAAATCGCGTGATAACAACATTGGAAACACGAATTCCCCATTCGGTAAAATCATCAATCATTTTAAAGACATCGGTATCGTAGGTGATACCGAAGTCACTTCTAATTTTCCTTCTTTCAATATCTTCGGCATAAATACAGACAATGACATCGATGTTATCTTTGAGAGTCTGAAAGACTCTCATTTTAACATTAGGATCAAAACCAGGAAGCACGCGGGAGGCGTGGTAGTCATACAGTAGCTTCCCCCCGCATTCAAGATAGAGCTTGCCACTAAACTGTTCCATCCTTTGCAAAATCGACTTGGTTTGCTCCCTCAAATACTTCTCATTGTCAAAGCCTATACTCATGTGGCCTCCGTAGCCTTAGCGTGTAAAGAGAATGCGTTCTGCTATCGCATCGGCATGTTTTTTTCCCGAAAGCTTTTCAATGATGGCTAAAGCAAACTCAACAGCACACCCTGCTGCTCGGGCAGTTATAAGATTGCCGTCAACACAAACTCGCTCTGTGCCAAATTCAATTTGAGGAGCATAGGTTTCGCTGCCGGGAAAACATACCGCTTTACGCCCTTCAAGGAGCCCTGTTGGGCCTAGGACTACTGCAGGAGCTGCGCAAATAGCAGCTAAAACGGCACCACTGTTAAATGTCAGAAGAATCTTTTCATTGACTATCCAAGAAGCGGCTAAATTTTTTGATCCCAAGCCTCCTCCGGGGAGAACCAAAGCATCAAAATCGGTACCAACATCCTCTATGTTGGCGTCGCAGGCCACTGTTATGTCGTGGGCACCGCGAATTTCAGTTCCGTCGACACCTGCCACCACTACCGCATACCCAGCCCGTCTAAACAAATCGATTGGAACAATGGCTTCAATTTCTTCAAATCCCTCTGCCATAGCTACCAGAACGGTAATTTTCTTCTCTTCCATCAGTGTTCCCTCCCTTTTCTGAGCGTTTGCACAGCTTTTCTGAGCACTTCTTCAGTCTCATCCCATCCAATGCAAGCATCGGTAACAGAGACCCCATATTTCAATGCTTCTGGATTATCGCCAATCGTTTGACAACCACTGAAAAGGTTGCTTTCCAGCATAAAACCCCGTATCTCTTGCTTACCCCAAACAACTTGGTCAATAACTGCCCGGAGCACCCTTTTTTGTCTGTAGGGATCTTTACGTGAATTGGAATGGCTGCAATCGACAAGGATTGAGGGGTTTAACTCCATTTTCTCCATCAGCAAAGCGGCCGCTTCCACATCTTCTTCGTAGTAGTTGGGCCCATGATCGCCGCCGCGAAGAATCAAATGGCCACAGTCATTGCCTACTGTGCGGTAAATAGCCAAGTTCCCCGATTTATCGACGCCGATGAAAGCAGCTCCTTGACGAGCACTTTTAATGGCATTGGCCGCCGTTGCATATTCGCCGTTAGTGCTGTTTTTAAAGCCCACAGCGACCGACATACCGCTGGCAAGCGTGCGGTGAGTTTGACTCTCATTGGTTCGAGCTCCAATGGAACACCAGCTAAGCATCTCATCAATATACTGGGGGACTATTGGATCGAGCATTTCACAGCCGACTGGCAATCCTAAACTGGTAATGTCTATCAACAATTTTCGTGCCGCAGCTATTCCGCTTTGAATGTCGTAGCTGCCATCTAGGTGTGGATCGAGAATCAACCCTTTCCACCCGCCAATTGTGCGCGGTTTTTCAAAATAGGTGCGCATAACAATGTACAGCTCATCTTGCAATTCATCGGCAAGGACTTTGAGTTTTTGAGCGTACTCCAAAGCGGCAAGGGGGTCATGAATTGAACAAGGCCCAACAATGGCTAAAAGGCGTTTGTCCTCATGTTTTATAATAGCATTGACAGTTTCCCTTGAAGCGAGAATCGAGCGTGTCAGTTCAATGGAAACAGGATGTTGCTCTGAAAGTACATCGGGACTGGCAAGCGGATCTATGTGGCTAATGCGAATGTCTATGTGGCGTTCCATGATGGTCTTTGTATACCACAATGGTCAAGCATCTGCAAGGAGTCGCACCAAAAGAGAGCTACTCCTTTTTCTCTTTTTTATCGCCAGAAATCCCTTTTTTAAGGTTATAGAGGTAGCGCTTAATCTTCAGGGTGGGAGTCCGTTGAAATGGCTCATCTTGCAGCTCAACACGCCTGATTCGAGAAAATGAACTGAGTTCTTTATTAATCTCTTCTCGTAGGGATGACAGATAAAACAGAGCCCTCTCTTTAGCTTCCGTAGCCGATATCTTCAGACTCTCAGCCATAAGTTCCAAATCGAGCTTAATGAGGGCAGCTAGTCCCTCTTCATCGGAAAAAACTAAGGATTCTTGGACAAACGTGCGGTTGTTAATAAGCGATTCAATGATCTCGGGGTAGATGTTTTCACCCCCCGGTCCTAATATCATAGTCTTGCTTCTTCCCCGCAAATAAAGGCGTCCTTTAATAATCTCTCCTAAGTCACCGGTTTTAAACCAGCCGTCTGGGGTAAAAGATTGGCTATTCAACTCATCGTTTTGGTAATAACCGAGCATCACATTTGGCCCCAAGGCCTCTATCTCACCAACTCCATCACCGGCAATGCGGAGCTGAACCCCTTTTAAAGGAGGTCCGACACTACCGACTTTTGTTTGCTTGGGGCCGCTTCCTGCCAAAAGTGGTGAGGTTTCGGTCAACCCATACCCTATGGCATAGGGGAATTTGGACTCTTTAAGGAACTGCTCCACTTCTCTTTCCAAAGCAGCTCCTCCCACGCCAAAGAATTTTAATCTGCCGCCAAAAGTACCCACTAGTTTTTTACCGATAACTGAGTTGATGAACTTTCTGAAGAATTTTTTGTGGTATAACCGCGATATCTTCGGGTTATTGTTAATTTGAGGCAGCACGCTACTGCGATAAATCTTTTCAATCAAAAGGGGAACAGAGAGCATGACATGTGGCTTAATTTTCTTTAAGGCAGGTAGTAACAGGCTGGCTGCGGGAGCTTTACCCAAATAATGAATTTCACAACCGCATGTAAGTGGCAATAAAAAGCCGATAGTAAACTCATACGAATGAGAAAGAGGAAGAATCGATAAAAAGCGCATGCCACTGCGAACTTTAAAAAATTGGCGGGTAGAGGCAGAAGCATTGCTGCAGAGGTTCTTGTTGCTCAGCATCACCGCTTTGGAGCTGCCGGTAGTCCCACTGGTATAAATGATGGAAACCAGCTCATCTTCCTCGGTGAACCGTTTTTCCAAGCTTTTTAGGTTGGCTTTGGTCTTTGCCATGTCTTTGCCCGGGGCCTCGGTAAAATCGACATTAGTGTTAAGTGTCAGGGAAACCGGAGCTGGAATATGAAACAAATCGTCGATGCGTACCAGCAAATGCTCCGCTTCAGAGGAAAAAGGGAGTGTTTTTTCAAACAAGCGCGAAGAGACAAACAGAGCTTTGCTCTTGCTGTGAGAAAGAATATGCCCAATTTCAAAAGAGGAGAAATCGGGAAGAATAGGAACTGCAACAGCTCCGGCAGAGACGATGGCCAAATAGGCTATGACCCAGTTAGGGTGATTTTCTCCCAACAGGGCAATTTTCTCCCCTTGCTGAACCCCTATTTTCATTAAATAAGTAGCAACTGAATCGACTCGCTGAAGCAATTGCTCATAGGTAAGTTGATCTTTTTCTTGGCCAATTAGCGAAAGAGCCAATCGTTTGCCATGCCGTTTGGCAGAGCGTTCAAGCAAATGGCGAATGGTAAAGATATCTAACTCATGCTTCATAGCTTTTCCTTTGAGCGTTCAATGTACCCTTCATACAGTTCTCCGTTGTGACAAATGGTTGTACTTCCTTTCCATTGCAACTCTTTTTCACACTCTTGAGCCAATACTTTCGGATGGTTGTTCACTTTTGACAAGTGGCAAAAATAGAGTTTGGCATGCGGTAAGGGGGGGCATTTGTTCAGTAATTCAATAACTTCGTTGTTTGATAAATGGCCCTGTTTACCGGCAATACGCTTTTTCAGAAAAGGGGGATACGGACCACGTAAGAGCATTGTTTCATCGTAATTTGCTTCCATAAACAACACATCACTTTGCTGAATCAACGCATGAGCTTCCACTGGAATTGTTCCTGTGTCAGTAATTACCGTAATTTGCCTACCGCCTACGTGAATGGCAAATCCCACAGAAAAAGGGCTGTCATGGCTCGTTGGGAAACTGGTGATGCTAAACTCACCTACGGTAAAAGGGGCACCTGGGACAAATCCATTAAGAAGATCATCAGGAATTGCCAATGCTAAAAGCTCTGCATCCTGGGTCTGTACCAATTTTTCATGCAGCCATACAGGCTTTTTCTGACGGCGAGCAAACACCCCTGCTCCTCGGCTATGATCGGGATGTAAATGCGTTAAGCACAACCCGCCAACAGCCTCAATGGTTGAGCCGACTTGCTGAATCCGCTTAGCAATCTCTTTAAGGCTGAAACCGGCATCTATGAGCAATGCTGAGCTCTTGGTGCGAAACAGGTAACTATTGCCGTTTGATCCACTGCCAAGGACAGAGTAGTGAATCATGCTAGCGAGTCCTTGGCTAGTATAAAAGCTTCATCAAAATGGGCAAGAACACGATGCCCCCTTTTTAGCAGGGGAGTTTTCAAAAGTTGTGGGTGTTCTTTGAGCTCTTCGATGGGGTCAAATTCACGCCACTGGTACCCGTTTTTCTTGTAATATGTGCTGCTTGTATCTATCAGCGAATCGGCATCCAAAGCGGCAAAAATCTTTTTCCACTCCCCTTCGGACAATGAGCGCGCTTTCAGATCAACAAACTGAAAGGCTACAGAGCGCTCTTGGCAAAAGCGGACAGCTTTACGAGTTTGAGTACAACCTAATGTTCCAATAATTTGCAGCACACCTGCCTCCACAGCTACTATAAGGGATTAGCGATATGAACGTCCAGCATCCTTTCATAGTTGACAAGCCTCCGTTAAACATGAAACAGTGCGCACATACAAGGAGCCTTATTATGAGCGAGCGGATTTCCACTCTGTTGCAACACACACCCAGTACCCAAACCATCACTGCCGAAGGGTGGGTTAAAACAAAACGACAAAGCAAGAACGTTACGTTTTTAGAATTGACTGATGGTTCAACCCTTAAAGGGCTGCAAGTAGTCATCGACATGAATACGTTTGCTGATTCTGATGTGCTTTCTCGTATCACTACCGGAGCCGCCATTAGCTGCCGCGGAGTGCTTGTTGCTTCAATCGGAGGCGCTCAGAACGTTGAGCTCTCTGCTGATGAGATTGTGTTGCACGGTGAATCTCCTGTAGACAGTTATCCGTTACAGAAAAAGCGCCACTCTTTTGAGTACTTAAGAGAAATTGCCCACCTTAGACCCCGCACTAATACGATGGGTGCTGTTGCCCGCGTGCGGCATGCCGTCAGCTACGCCATTCACACCTTTTTCAATGATAAAGGGTTTTATTACATCCATACTCCAATTATTAGCACCAGCGACGCCGAGGGAGCGGGAGACCAATTTTTGGTCACAACACTTGATTTAAATACCGTTCCTAAAACAGAAGATAATAAAGTCGATTACGGAGCCGATTTCTTTGGCGAGAAAGCTCACTTAACGGTTAGTGGACAGCTTCAAGGAGAGGCCTATGCCATGGCCTTAAAAGACATCTACACTTTTGGGCCGACCTTCAGAGCAGAGAACTCCAATACAAAGCGTCATTTAAGTGAGTTTTGGATGATTGAACCGGAGATGGCTTTTTGCACCCTGGAAGGAAACATGGCTTTAGCTGAAGAATTTCTAAAGTATGTCTTCTCCTATGTTTTAGAACACTGTGCCGAAGATATGGAGTTTTTCTCTCAATGGATTGAAAAAGGCGTTTCACAGGCCTTGCAAAATGTTATTGAGACCCCCTTCAATCACATTAGCTACACCGATGCAGTAGAACAACTCATTAAAAATAACAAAGAGTTTGCCTACCCTGTCCATTGGGGGTGCGACTTGCAAACTGAACATGAACGATTTTTGACAGAGAAAGTGTTCAATGGACCGGTTATTGTTACCGATTATCCCAAAGAAATTAAAGCTTTTTACATGAAACTCAACCCCGATGGAAAAACTGTCAGAGCAATGGATGTCCTCGTGCCTCGATTAGGAGAAATCATCGGAGGAAGTGAAAGAGAGAGCCGTTTAGATGTGCTTGTGGCAAATATGGAGGCTTTGAAACTCGACCCGGCCGACTATTGGTGGTACTTAGACTTGCGTCGCTATGGCAGTGTCCCCCACTCCGGCTTTGGCTTGGGATTTGATCGGGCAATTCAATACATCACCGGAATGCAGAACATCAGAGATGTCATTCCCTTCCCTCGAGCAGCAAAGCAGGCAGCTTTTTAACCGGTTGCAGCACGGCCCATAAGGCCAGTTGCTGCAGCGTCTTGGCCCCTGTTTTCAAACATAGGTTGCGTCGATGACTCATAACCGTGTGAAAGGAAATCCCCAACTGATAGGCTATCTCTTTGAGTGTTGAGCCTTGGGCCAATAAAACTAGTACTTCCTCTTCCCGTTTTGTCAGATTGGCCCCTAAACGAAAAGCAGATGAGTCTAAACTATAAGAAGGTAGACCCAGCAATTGAGAAACTGTGGCCACCGATTCTTCTATGCTACAAGATTGCATACAATTTGTTTCCAAGCGTAATGCAGAAACTGCCAACATCTGCATCTCAGCAGTCAATGAATTACTCACCATTTGGGCCAGTTGCGCCTCTTCTACTTGTGCTATTAAGCAAACGCACAACTGAGCATTCATTTTATTGTGGCAGGCTTGGTCATACGTTAACAGTTCCACCGCTATTTCGTCATGCAAAAAAGAGGAGAGCCAGTAACGATAGGTTGTACCCAGCATCAGTGATTCGGCTACAACTGCAATATTTTTTGGTTTCACATACAATGAACGCGAAATAAAGAGCGCCTGCTTCACTGAATCACAAGGCGTGTCAATTCTCGGTCCAAGGCGTTGGCAAAGCCTTGAATCTCTTTGGGACCAAGAGGCCTTGTTTTTTGAGCATAGATTCCTTGTTCGCGCAAGTCGGTCATTAAATTACGCAAGGAAAGGCGTTCTTTCATGTTGTCTTTGGTGTACACTCCGCCTCGGTCATCTATGACAGTGAGATTCAACTCTACTAAGCGGTCGGCTAACACCATATCACGAGTTATAGCCAAAAGCCCAAAACCCTGTTTAGCGTAGGTAACGAGAGTATCATCAGCGCTATCGTCGCCTTTTTCTACAACCAGCATCGATACAATTTCAGGATGCTGAGCTTCAATCACATCTGGCAAGCTACGATCGGCAACAAAGAGAGTGGGAATGTTACGCTTCAAAGCTGCTTTTAAAATAATTGCCCGCTGCGGCTTGGGACATGAATCGGCATCGACTAACAAAAGGGGTTGGCTCATAATTTACCTTACGAAAGTGGTCTCTTTTGGTCAAGAGAAACAAAATGGCTCCCCTTGCATCGGATCTGCAAAATCAACTATAGTTGTAGCATAAGAAGCACTACAAGCCGCACAAATAAGGAGTTACACGATGACAAAATCCCCTCTTCAGCTCGCTCGCTATGCCTACCAGCCCAAGCAGCCAAAACTGTTTGAACTGCCGATTCATTCGATTGGAGTTTTAAGTGGGCAGCCAACTGAAGCATCAAGTGACCAAGAAGCTATTAAGAAGTTGTTCCCCAACACCTATGGTTTGCCGGCTGTCAGTTTTGTCGAATTGGACAAAGAGCGCACCTACGAAGCAATCACTGTGGGTGTCATCCTTTCCGGTGGCCAGGCCCCCGGCGGACACAACGTCATCAGTGGCCTGTTTGATGCCCTTAAAAAAGCTCATTCGGCTTCCAAACTAATCGGTTTTCTTAACGGTCCCGATGGGATTTTAAAAGATCAGACACTTGAACTGACACAGTCCATTATTGATGAATTCCGTAACACAGGCGGTTTTGATATCATCGGTAGTGGCAGGACTAAACTTGAAACGACTGACGACTTTGAACAAGTTGCAACGGTTTGCCAAAACACGGTATCAACGCCATTGTCATTATTGGCGGAGATGACTCAAACACCAATGCCGCTGTTTTAGCTGAATATTTCATTAAAACCAAAAGAGCAATTACTGTTGTTGGGTGTCCTAAAACCATCGATGGTGATTTAAAAAACGAGCATATTGAAATCTCCTTTGGTTTTGACACTGCCACCAAAACCTACAGCGAATTAATCGGCAATATTATGCGCGATGCAATGAGTGCCAAAAAATATTGGCATTTTATTAAATTGATGGGCCGCAGTGCCAGCCACATTGCTCCATAGTTTTGCAGTTGTCTTAGAATTCATGAAGTACTAATTTTTTGCATTGCAAAAAGCAGAGTATTTTTTTATAGTTTTTTAAAAACATTTAGTTTAAAGGTGTTGCGTGGTGTATACATGTTTTATCTTTGGTTGTATACTTGCTTAGGAGGTCTGCTATGCATGTCAATCAAATGTTCGAAAAGAAAACAGGACGCTATTTACTCCAGTTCCAGGAAAACGTTCGCATAAAAGGGAAAACCAAAACGCGCACGGTAGAAACGATTGGCTACTTAGATGAGCTGGAAAAACTCTATGACAATCCTGTTGCTCATTTCAAAGAAATTGCCAAAACACGGACTGCAGACCAAAAAAGAACTTATACAATACATCTTGATGAGCATTACAGCTTTGACCAAGAGTATGTCAGAGCAGATCAAAATAGCCATCAAACTAAAGGCGAGGTACTAGCTTTTGGTATGATGCCACTCTCTTTAATCTATCATGAGCTGGAAATTGACTACTTTATGAATAATCGTCGTAGATACACTAAAGCTCGGTACAACCACAACACCATCTTTCAGTTATTGGTCTATGGAAGGATTTTGTTTCCCTGTTCAAAGATAGGTACGTGGAGAAGCAGACAACAACTTATTGGTAAGATGGATTTTAGCGAACATGATGTATACCGAAGCTTAGCTTTCTTCGCTTCCCATAAAACGGCTTTGCTACGCCATTTACATAAGAGAGTGAGCGCTCTATACGGCAGAGACACCTCTTTGATGTATTACGATGTGACTAACTACTATTGGGAAACCGATGAAGATGATTGTTTTCGTAAGCGTGGAGTGAGCAAAGAGCATCGTCCTGAACCGATTGTGCAAATGGGTCTGTTAATGGACGAGCGGGGTCTGCCCATTAGTTATGGACTATTTGCTGGTAACATCAACGATACACTTACCTTCTCTCCAATGATGGGAGAAGTAGATGAGACTTTAGAGGTTAGAAATGTCATCTATATAGCAGACAAGGCGATGATGAGTGGAGACAACCGCGTTGAGGTGCTTGTCAACAAAGGTGGGTATGTGTTCAGTTCCTCGGTAAGAAAAGCCAATGCACAGACAAGGAAATTCATTTTAGATGACAACGGCTATGAATATTCTCCTGATGAGACGAGCAAGTATAAGAGTCGTATTCTACCGGTGGAGGTACAGGTAACCGATTTCTCTACAGGCACAAAGCGCAAGCTCATCATCAATGAGCGGCAGATTGTAATGTGGAGCAAGAAGTACCAAGATAAGACCCGCTATGAGCGTCAACAGGCTCTGCAAAAGGCTTCAGATCATGGTACTGCGGAGAATAACCATGCAGCTAACAAATACTTCAAAAAGGTTGTCGTAAACAAAGTCGATGGACAGATTGTTGAACATAAAGAGTATGTGCGAGTGCTTGATGACGATCTATTGAGCAAGGATGAACAGCTGGATGGCTATTACCTTATCTGTACCAATGTCGTTGGTCTGCAACACGATGAGAAGCCTTTTACTGGCTCTTCACGCTTTCTGGACGACAACATGATTCAACTGAACAGGGTTGTGGATGATCGACATATTATTGAGATGTACCAAGGGTTATGGCAAATAGAGGATACTTTTCGTCTTACCAAGAGCATACTCAAAGCCCGCCCTGTGTATGTGGTTAATGAAACAAGTATTGAAGCACATTTTCTAAGCTGTTTTGTAGCTCTGTTGGTATTGCGTATTTTAGAGTTGAAAACAGACAGATCCTTTGAAATGGGAAAAATGATGCATGATTTACGTAATCTTCAGCTGAGTGAGGATATTGATGACATCTATCGCTTAAATAATGCAACTAACATCATCAAAAGGATTGGTGAATACTTAGATTTAGATATGCATAAGATACGCTACACAATGACAGAGTTAAAGAAGATGGTGGCAAAAACCAAGAAAACACACTGACACTGTACAAGAAAATGTTGTGACCCTGGCCGATTATTCTCTTTCAGAGTAAATCGTTAGGGTCAGTTTTTTTTGGATTACACTGCAAAAGTTCGGAATTTACCTTACGAAAGTGGTCTCTTTTGGTCAAGAGAAACAAAATGGCTCCCCTTGCATCGGATCTGCAAAATCAACTATAGTTGTAGCATAAGAAGCACTACAAGCCGCACAAATAAGGAGTTACACGATGACAAAATCCCCTCTTCAGCTCGCTCGCTATGCCTACCAGCCCAAGCAGCCAAAACTGTTTGAACTGCCGATTCATTCGATTGGAGTTTTAAGTGGGCAGCCAACTGAAGCATCAAGTGACCAAGAAGCTATTAAGAAGTTGTTCCCCAACACCTATGGTTTGCCGGCTGTCAGTTTTGTCGAATTGGACAAAGAGCGCACCTACGAAGCAATCACTGTGGGTGTCATCCTTTCCGGTGGCCAGGCCCCCGGCGGACACAACGTCATCAGTGGCCTGTTTGATGCCCTTAAAAAAGCTCATTCGGCTTCCAAACTAATCGGTTTTCTTAACGGTCCCGATGGGATTTTAAAAGATCAGACACTTGAACTGACACAGTCCATTATTGATGAATTCCGTAACACAGGCGGTTTTGATATCATCGGTAGTGGCAGGACTAAACTTGAAACGACTGACGACTTTGAACAAGTTGCAACGGTTTGCCAAAAACACGGTATCAACGCCATTGTCATTATTGGCGGAGATGACTCAAACACCAATGCCGCTGTTTTAGCTGAATATTTCATTAAAACCAAAAGAGCAATTACTGTTGTTGGGTGTCCTAAAACCATCGATGGTGATTTAAAAAACGAGCATATTGAAATCTCCTTTGGTTTTGACACTGCCACCAAAACCTACAGCGAATTAATCGGCAATATTATGCGCGATGCAATGAGTGCCAAAAAATATTGGCATTTTATTAAATTGATGGGCCGCAGTGCCAGCCACATTGCTTTAGAATGTGCTTTGGCCACCCACCCCAATGCTGCTTTGATTAGCGAAGAAATTGAGCAGAATAACACAAGTTTAGATGAAATTGTCGATTCATTAGCCGATGTTGTGGCCAAACGCGCTGATAAAGGGATGAATTATGGCATCGTTTTGATTCCCGAAGGATTGGTTGAATTTATTCCTGAAGTAAAAGCGTTGATTGGAGAATTAAATACTCTGCTTGCCAGAACTGCTGATGATTATGGAAAGCTCAAAGAATGGGAGCAGCAAAAAGAGTTCATTGCCAGCCGACTAGATGAAAAAAATAAACATGTTTTTACCACACTGCCTGTGGATATCCAAAAGCAACTGTTAATGGACCGCGATCCGCATGGCAATGTGCAGGTTTCCCGTATTGAAACAGAGAAGATGTTGATTCATATGGTAGAAACCCGCCTTGAACAAAAACGAAAACAAGGAACTTATGCAGGAGCTTTTGCTGCTATCAACCACTTCTTTGGCTATGAAGGACGATGTGCTTTCCCCTCCAATTTTGATGCCGATTACTGCTATAACTTGGGATACAACGCCTTTTTACTGGTTGCCAACAACTGCTCTGGCTATATCTCTTCCGTTACCGGCTTGACCAAAAAAGCCAGTATGTGGCAGGCAGGCGGTATTCCTATCACTATGATGATGAATATGGAGATGCGTCACGGAGAACCCAAAAGTGTTATCAGAAAAGCTTTAGTTGAACTTGAAGGCAAGCCCTTTCAGTACTTTGCTTCTCAACGCACCACGTGGGCTCTGGAGTCCAATTACCTTTATCCGGGAGCTATTCAATACTACGGACCAACAGAGGTATGTGATGCAATCACAAAAACATTAGAGCTGGAACAGCAGTAAAAACCAATAAAGATACAAAAGCAGCGAATCTAAAAAGATTTTCGCTGCTTTTTTCTTGTACTAAAGTTCTTGCAAAATCCGTAGCAAAGTAGCTTCGCTTAATTCAAGTGGACTGTCGCGCTTAACGTTATGTTTTGATAATTGCACTAATTGTTCATCACTAAAGCCATAACTAGCTAATGAAGGAAAATCGGCTAAATCGGTTAACTCAGCTAAAAACTCAAAGGGATCGGCATTCCATCTTTGGCCAACTGTGTTCATATCTAGCAAAAAAGATGAATCAGATGAAGCGACTTCTTTTAAGGCCTTGTTAATAGGAGAAGTGAGCATCCCACAAGCCACTCCGTGAGGAATGTGGTGTAAAGCTCCCATCGGACCGGCAAGGCCATGAACATAGCCCAATCCGGCATTGGCAATGGCGATGCCAGATATGTAAGCCCCATATGCTGCATCGGAGCGTAGTTCAACTGTATCTGCTTCAGTTGTTAAAATGGTGTGAAGTGCTTTACCCAACAGCTCAATAGCTTTAAGTGCCAGAGATTGAATAAAGCAGTTGGTTCTGACCGACACATAAGCTTCTAATAACTGCGTTAAGGCATCCATACCACTGGCTGCTGTTTGCTTTTTCGGTAAGCCGATGGCCAACAGAGGATCAATGACTACATAATCGGGAGCATAGGCACTATGGCGCAGTGATTTTTTAAAGCCAGAGGGCCCTACTTGAGAAATGACGGCATTGGTTGTTGCTTCACTGCCGGTTCCTGCAGTAGTGGGAGCCAGATAAAGAGGCATTCTAGTCTCAGGAGCTTTTTTAGTCCCTACCCCTTCCAAATACTCTTGGACCGAAGGTTTTCCCCCTTTTCTCCAAAGAGGGACCATAACCGCTGCGGCTTTGGCCGTATCAAGAACGCTTCCCCCGCCAAGGCCAATAACCACATCGGCCTTAGTGTTGGCAATAGCTGAACTCATCTCATCAACCGATTGTACCGTGGGCTCTCCGCTAACTATTGACACGTCCCATCGTAGCTTAGCCTCTTGTAAAGCAATCTCAAAAGCGGCAAAGTTGTCACTTTTAGCAACTGTTTTACTGCACAGTAGTGCCACATGGTGCTGATTCTGTTGGCTAGCTTGGTTAGCCAGAAGATGAAGCTTCCCTTCACCAAAGCTGAGGTTTACCGGAGCAAAGACATCAAATGCGCGCCTCATTGATTTACCTCCTTCCCATCTTTTTGGGGATGTGGATAATCTGCTTTATAGGATCGGTATTTTGCCGAAAGATGATGGCAATATGGCCAATAATGGCCACAACCTCGGCGTTGAGGCTACTGGCCAAAGAGGTGGCAATTTCATCCATCTTGTCGTGGAAGTCTTGGAATTTGACTTTCACCAATTCATGAGAGACTAAAGCCTGCTCTAAAGCTTTGCTAATTCGCTCGTCCGGGCCTTGCTTGCCAACCATAACAACTGGTTTCAAGTCATGGGCCCGACGGCGTAAAAATTTTCTTGTTGTGCTGTCCATACAGCTAGAGTATCAATCCTTGTACTGCTGTTCAACTATGTGGCGCTTAATTTTTTTAGTACTGGTCATTTCCATTGGCTCTTGAGCAATTGTTAACCGACCAATTTTTTCCCATGAGTGGAGATCTTTGTTTATTTTATCAACAATCTCTTGCATATGGTTTAGGATATACTCGGCACGCTGTTTCTCATCTTCGTACTGAACTGCAGCCTCTTCATTGAATTTCTCTGTAGGATAAATAATTGCTCGAATCCCTTCAGATTTCATTTTCTTATCGATCAAATACCCCAAAACACAGATCTGCTCAATCTCATCATAGAGCTGGAAACGATCTTCAATCTCTTCGGGAAAGACGTTTTTGCCCCCTTCAGTGACAATTAACGATTTTTTACGCCCCGTTAAATAAACGTAGGAATTAGCATCAATATAGCCGGCATCACCGGTTTTCAGCCAACCGTCTTTGCTTAAGACCTCGTCTGTGGCTTTTTTATTCTTATAATAGCCTTGCATCACCATTGGACCGCGCACGGCAATCTCACCAATGCCCATCTCATCGGGATCTAAAATTTTCATCTCCGTTTGCGGCAGTATTTTACCTACCGAAGTCTCAATAAAAGCATGAGTGGGGTTAAGTGTTATAATGGGGCTGGTTTCAGTCAATCCGTATCCTTGAACAAAATCGACTCCCAGCTGGTTAAATAATTTGAAAGTAGAAGCGGGAAGAGGTCCCCCTCCGCTGATACAGATGCGAATTTTATCCATCGAGAGTTTAGCTAAAATACCATTGAACATCTTATGCCCGGGATTCACTTTGAATACTTTTTTAATCAAGCCGCTAATGCTCATTAAAAAGCGAATCAGGCCATATACAACAATCCCTTTCTCTTTGATGCCGTTCATCAATCCTTTAAGCATCTTGTTAAAGAGCATTGGAACTGCCAAGAACATAGTGACATTTCCTTTTTTCAACTCTTTAAGAATTTGAGAAACAATGAGCTTTTTCCCAAAAACAATCTCAGCTCCTGTGGAAATAGCCTCAATGAAGACTGCCAACATCGTATACGAGTGATGAATCGGCAAAAGAGCATAAAAGACATCGGTGGGATAAACACTTAAGTGTGCTTGAGCTAAATAACAGTCGCTGACTAAATTTGAATGGGTAAGCATTACCCCTTTAGGATTACCGGTTGTGCCACTGGTATACAAAATAGCGGCCAAATCGCCCTCTTTGGCAACTGCCAGTTTTTGTTTTTTAGTCGCTTTTTTAGTAAAGATATAATCTTTGTGCCCCTCTTCCAAAGAAATCTTTTCTTCCAAACCGGGCGCTTTGATTGCATCCATTCTTTCGCTGTCAATAAAAAGGTGTTTGACTTCTGAGAATTCAAGCAAAAAATCAATCTCTTTATCAGAGAGCTGGTAATCGAGGGGAACGACAGTCGCCCCGGCATAAACAATGGCCAAATAAGCAACAGCCCATTCGGGACTGTTTTTTCCCGTCACAGCGACTTTAGACGAAGGACCAACTCCCTTCTCAGTCAAATAGCCGGCTACTTGCAGAATTTTCTCTTTTGCCTCTTTGTAGGTCAACGTAAACTCTGTGGGAGCAAAGGCGGTAAAACATCGATTATCAGCATAGCGCTCTACTGTGATGTCAAACATCTGTGAAATGGTAGGCCACTGACCCTTAAAATGAGTCCCTCTGTATTCATCCAAAAAATCCCATGGATTACCACTTGAGCCCTTTTTTGCCATACAAACTCCTCCCATTGCACCACTTATTATGTGCTGTTGGCTTATCTTAACGCTAAGATAGAGGAAACTCAAGAGACAACTTAACAATATATGAAGTTGTGTCAACTTCTTCTGCGGCTCAGAAACATTGACCAATATGGGGCCCTGTACTAAAGTAGGCGCATGCACTTTACGAGTTTTGACCACTTCTGTTCCTATATGGAGAGCTTTACCAATTTGGAAAAGCTCAATAGCGGCTATACGGTACGCTTGTACCGGCTCGATCGGATGCGCAAGCTGCTTTCGTATCTGGGCAATCCGCAAAATGATTATAAGATTCTCCATCTTGCCGGCTCCAAAGGCAAAGGCTCCACTGCCATGTTCTTGGCTAAAGGAGTAGAAGCTGCGGGGTACAAAACAGGACTGTATACCTCACCCCATCTGTGCGATTACCGAGAACGTTTTACCCTAGCCGGCACGTTTTTTACTGAAACTCAGCTACTTGATGCTGCCAATGAGTTACTCAGGCGCCTTGAGGGTTTTACGTTCATCGATCAATGGGGTACTTCGGAGCCGACAGCCTTTGAATTATATACTTCATATGCCTATATCCTTTTTTCTTTAGCCGGTTGCCAGTGGGCCGTTATAGAAACAGGACTGGGCGGTCGCTTAGATGCCACCAATGCTACTGTAAGCGAAGCTGCTATTATTACCCCTATCGAACTTGAGCACACAGCCATTTTAGGCCACACCATCCCCCTTATTGCCGCCGAAAAGGCCAAGATTATAAAAGAGGGCACCCCCCTTTTTCTCAGTCGCCAAAAACCAGAAGCCCGTGAAGTCTTTATCCAAGAGGCGTTAGAGCAACACAGTAGAATCTATGAATTGCCTTTGGAAGTTGAAGTACTTAGCCGTCGCACCACAATGGAAGGCGAACACGTTACTATTACGTGGAAAGATCAAAGCCAAACTAATCTGCTACTGCGCATGCGAGGAGAAGTGCAAGCAGAAAATTGTGCTTTGGCACTACTTGTGCTCAAAACACTTAACCTGTATGTCCAAGGGAAAACCGAGCGGGCACTTGAACAAGCCCAATTGCCCGGCAGGATGGAATTGATTGACAGCTCCCCTGCCCTTGTGATTGACGGAGCTCATACTGTTGAAAGTCTTAGGCACTTGGTAAATTCATTCGTCCAATTGTTCGGATTAGAAGGCAATACACTCATTTATGGTGCCTTAGAAGACAAAGATCACCGCCACATGGCTCTTTTATTGCTACCGGTATTTGATACCATCATCATCTGTCGACCCGGCACATTCAAAAAAAGTGACCCCGCTGCTTTACATGCACTTTTTCTTTCTATGGCCGGCGAAATGATTAAATCTCCCACCATTTACTTAGAAGAGGAAGCCGATGATGCTTTGGCCTTGGCTTACCGCCTCACTTGTCCTCACCACGCCATTTTGGCCACCGGCTCTTTCTATCTTGCCGGTGAAATAGTTACATCTCATGCTACTGTTCAAAGGAGAGCCGATGTCCCTGAACTGGCGTGAAATCGAACTCATCCTTTCGGAGCTCCCTCTTGTTGACTCCATGATTCAAAGAGTTCATCAAATTGGATTTCATCAGTTGTTGTTGGAACTGCACAATCGTCAAAGCGGAAGCTGGCAACTATATATTGAAGTTGGCACTCCATCTGCCCGCCTCCATCAACTAAGCGGTGGGGTCAAAGCCCTTAAAAAACAAAAGCAGCCCAAGTTGCAACGCTTCGTCCAATATTGCCGAGCCCATATTGAATCAATGCGTATCACGGAAGTAAAGCAACTCGATTTTGAGCGGATCGTCATTCTTACCCTAAGCAAGCAAGAGACACTATACTACCTTATTTTACGCTTTTTCAGTGGCGCGCAAGCCAATGTCATTATTTGTGATCAGCAGATGATAATAAAAGAGCTCCTGTTTCGCCGCCCACACCTTGGCGATGCTGTTGCTCATCAGCTCATTCTCCCAAAAAGCGGTAATGAAGGGGCCTACCACGTACGTCCCTATCCCTCTACTAGTTCTTTTAACCGCTATATTGAAGAGCTCTACAAAACACCACAAAAGGCGGAAAGACCTCTTAAAGAGGTGCTTGAACACCACTATGAGAAAAAAGTGTCTCAACTTCAGCAACAATTGGATGCGGCTAACCGCCGAATAGAGGCCCATGTTGCCTATGCTTCCTATAAAAAGAGTGCCGACCTACTGGCCTCCAACCGTCACCTTTTGCTGCCAAATAGCACATGGGCTCAGGTGTACGACCACCAAAAAAATGAGACCGTGAGCATTGCTGTTGACCCTAAGCTCAGTGTTGAACTTAACATCCAAGCCTATTACAAACGGTACCAAAAAGGGAAAAAAAGCTATCAGATGGCTGTTGAGGAACAAAAGCGGCTCCTACAGGCTCTAAGTGCAGAGAAAAAGCTCTACGAAAAACAGCTTGTTATCAGCGAGCAAGGCAGCGCTGAAGAACAAGAGACACTGTTAACATCAGTAACATCTGATCCAAATGTAGTAAAAACTCCTTCCCCCTTTCAAAAAGCACCGGGGCTACAATTTACCAGTGGACAGTTCACTCTTCTGGTTGGGCGCAACGCTAGTGAAAACGACCAACTGCTACGCCACTGGGTCAGAGGCAATGATTGGTGGCTCCATAGCCGCGATGCCCCGGGCTCCTATGTATTTATCAAATCCATTGCCAACAAAAGTATTCCCTTGGAAACGCTTTTGGATGCCGGCTCTTTAGCTCTGCTCTATTCAAAAATGAAGAGTGCAGGAAAGGGCGAGGTGTATTATACTCAAATCAAGTACTTGCGCCGCGTCAAAGGGGGCAAAAAAGGGTTGGTTATTCCCACCCAAGAGAAGAACCTTTGGGTAAACCTTGACGAAAAAAGGCTTCAACGCCTTTTTCAGGGACGCAAAAAAGCTGAGGAGGAACACTGAGAATGAGAGTGAGTAGCGGCTTACATGTCCAAAAACAAGCGCTTTTCATCCATCTCGGTGAAGACGGTTCCGACTTACCGCTGCACCTTCTTTCCGGAGAAAAAGAGAAAGGCTACATTGTTAAAGATGGGATAGTCACTACCTGGCAATGGCATGCAGTCATTGAAAAAGAGGGCTCATCCCTCATTGCCGGTCAATGGGTCGATGTACTGCCGTTCAGTGAACTAAAAACCACCTTCCGCCCCGTTGCTCTAGACAAAATTCGGGAATTAGCTCAAGCGTTAATGATGCTACCGGAGGGCTTTTTAGACTCTGCCGATGGGTTTATTGAAACGTGGCGCATCTATATCGGTCAACAGGGGGGATTTTTATTTCTCCCCAAGCAGCTTTCAACGGTGATTACCTATTGCTGTGATCAAAATAAACGGACAGAACACTATCTACGATACCTCAATCCCTCAGTTGCTCCGCCGTTTGCCTTATGCCATCAACTAACTCAATTTCTCTATTTAGCAGCTGCCGGATTTGCCCCCTACCAGCAGCCTCATTTACAGCAAAAGGAGTTCCAAATTATTCCTTTGGAATTGCTTGAACCCTCTTTGGATCCTAAAACATGCCAATGGATTGATACCACTCTCTCTTTTACTGAAGATACCATGCGATCAACTGTCTCTTCTGCTTACAGTGCTGCCCAAAACCTCTCTTGGTTTTTGGAGCAAACTGAACCCCTTTTGTGGCACCTAGGACCAAAAGCACCACTATTACACGAAATTCGCCGTAACAGCCCCTCTGTAAACGCTTTTTGCTCCAAACAAGAAAAACGACAAACTCAGCGCCAGTTTCTTAAAAAACGGGGACCGCTTCTCATTACTGTAGCTTTAGCTCTTTTGCTCATCCTAGGAACAACAATTGTCCTAATCCGTAATGCAAATCGTCCCTCCGAGTATGCCGCTTTGGAACCGACAGAACTCATCATGGAGTTTTTTGCAGCCCGCAATGCTTTGGATGTCCAAAAAATGGGAGATTTGATGGTGCGAGGAGCAAAGAACCCCTATGAAAAAGAGGTGTCGGCCCTGATGGTTCAATCACGGATGCGCCAAGTTTATGAGCAGATGGAAGCGGTGGTGAATGCTGCGAACTGGCTGGCTCAAGGCTCTGCACCAATTGCTCAAACCGCTATTATTTACGGGTGTATCAATGTGCAAATTACACAAATTGATCAAAAGACGTACCTAGTTGCCTACGATTTTCTTTACCCCCAATTTACTGAAGAGCCCCCATCCGATACATTGCTTTTGCTAATCCAAAGCGAACAGGCACGTTTAAAACTAACCGACGAACAAGGCTATTGGCAAATAGCTTCGTATGAAGTTCTCGAATCTGAACTTACCGGCAGCATGGAAGTAGAAACTTACCCGTTGACTGAACTTTCCATGTAGGCATCAACAAGACGTTTTATGTGCTCAAGATTCTCAGGATGAACCCAATTAACCTCACCTAAGGAGCGGAAAAACGTCATTTGCCGCTTGGCATAGCGACGACTGTTTCGAATAATTAAGGCCTCTACCTCACCCTCTTGCGCTGTGAAAAACTCCTGATACCCTATGCCCTGCATTCCCGGCCACAAAGCAGTAGCTCCCATTGTTAGCAATTGTTGTACCTCTTCTTTCAAGCCTGAGGCAAACATGTGCCTCACTCGCAAAGCAATCCGTTGATGGAGCTCTTCAGGCGTTCGGCTAAGACCAATAATTAGTGGAGTAAGGCCATTGCGTGGTTTATCGGGCATAACATAGGAGGAAAGAATCTGACCACTAGTCTCATAGACTTCCAAAGCCCGCCTTATTCGATAGGAATCGGATGGATGAATCTTAGCCGCTGATAACGGATCAATACTTTGCAATCGCTTATAGGTTGCTTCTAAGCCATTGGTTTGAACTTCCAAGGCAATTTTATTACGCACAGCCGGATTGCTGGGAGGAGAAGGGGGCATCCCATAATAAAAGTGTTTAAAATAGTAGGCTGTTCCTCCACATAAAAGAGGGGTTTTCCCTTGGCTGACAATCTGCTTACAAGCTTCATCGGCAAGACGAACAAACTCCCCGACACTAAAGCTCTCCCACGGTTCTTTAATGTCAATTAGATAATGGGGGATTGTGGCCCTCAATTCTTTTGAGGGCTTAGCTGAACCAATGTCCAAGTGGCGGTAAATCTGTTTTGAATCGGCATTTACGATATGATAGCCGCTGGCAAACAACTGGGAAAGAAGCTCTGTTTTCCCTACTCCGGTAGGGCCAAACAGGAAGATCAGTCGATCATTCGTTCTCATCGACTGAATACTCAAGCTCCTCTTGCAATACTCGCTCAAGCACTTGTGAGACTACTTTTTGGTTATTATTCTCAATTTCCTGATCGCCGTGGGCGGCCATGACATTGGCAAGACTGATGGCGACGCACGTCATCTCATAGACGTTAGCTTCGTTATCAATAAGTACATCCAACGGTATACTCAAGGCGCTACTCCTTTGCTGCACCTTCAGCGGTGCAATCTCTGCGATGGTATCTTATTTCAGCCTTTTTGGCTAGTAGGTTCACTTTGTTGTCGAACAGTGGCAATAATGATAGCGGCCACCTCTTCTGCTGTAAGAGTCGAAGTGTCAATTATTAGATCGGCTACATCGGGATTTGAGTTATCAATGCCATAGATGCGCATATAGCGTTCTGAATCCAAAGAATCTCTTAGGCGGGTCTCTTGGAGACGCTTTTCAAAAGATCCCCCCTCCCGCATTTTGATGCGCTGGGCCCGTTGTTCCACTGTAGCTGTCAGATAAACTTTCAGTTCAGCTTGACTGAGCATCCAAATTGCCAAGCGAGATCCTAAGACGCAATCGGGCTGCTCTAAAGCCATTTCTACTTGCCGGCGATCTAGTTCCTTATCAATTTCATCCGACTCTTCAGCTAAGCGGCAGATTTGCTTAAAATCGAGGCCTTTTTCCTCAGCTAAGTTTCGAAAGGTAAAATTAATAAGATGATACCCCAATTGCTGGGCCACCAGCGAACTGACTGTTGTGTTTCCGCATCCGCTTTTTCCAGAGATTGCTATTCGCATTGCTTTTCCGCCTACTCAATGTTGCGCACTTGCTCTCGAATATTTTCAAGAGCATCTTTCATAGCCACTACATGCTGACTCACTTCAACCATAGTACTTTTACTGCCGATTGTGTTGATTTCTCGATTCATCTCCTGACAAAGAAAATCGAGTCGTTTGCCCACCGCTTCGCTGCTGTCAAACAGTTGTTCACTCGCTTTTAGGTGGGCTTGCAAACGCACCAGCTCTTCACGAACAGAAGCTTTAGTCAGTAGAAGGGCAATTTCCTGATGCAAGCGGCTTTGGTCAAGCTCCACCTCTCCCAATAACAGGTTTAGCCTCTCATGCAGTGACTCTTTTAGCTTTTGTTCTAATGTTTTTGTATAGGCTTCAACACTGTTCACATGCTCTTGCAATTGCTTTATAAGCAGAAGCAAATCCTTTTTCAGAGCTTCCCCTTCGTTTTTTTTCGTCTCTAAAAGGCTTTTGGTAGCTTGATCAACTAAATCCCACAGAACCTTTTCTATAGGATCCAGATCGGCTTCTTTGAGAACTGTTAACACTCCCTCACTTGATACATAATCACTTATTGTCGGTTTTAAGGATTTGTGGGCATTTTGACGTATCTGCTGGAAAGCTTGGGTATAGCGTTCAACGGCATTCACATCAACACTTAGTTGGATAGTGCTCTTTACATGCCGCAGGCGCACTGTTATCTCTATGTGTCCTCGTTTGACTACGCCCTTCACTTTCTCAAAAATGGCTAATTCAAAAGCAGATAAAGAGGGAGGCAGGGAACAAGAGAGTTCCAAAAAACGGTTGTTGTACGCTTTTATTTCAACTGAGAGTGTAAAAGCATCAGTGTTTGTCTGAGCAAATCCATAACCAGTCATACTGAGCATAGTAAGCTTCCCCTTTTTGCTGCAATTCGTAGTGCCAAACCGTAGTTGTTACCGGCTCCCATGGTAATGCACACATCGCCGCTGTGCAACACGGAGGCACTAACATCAATTAACTCTGCTTCTGATTCGATATAACGCCCATTGCTTTTTTGAGCCAGGTGCGCCGCTTCTGTTTTGTTTGCTTCGTAGGTGCCATCGGAGCGCTGTGATGAATATATTGGTCGAATAAACAGCTCATCAGCCTGTTGTAAAGCCAAAACAAATTGTGAAAACAGAGCCACCGAGCGCGAAAGCGTATGGGGGTAAAATACTACCACGACTTTCGCCTTGGGATGGAATGTACGCACGGCTGCTAATGAGGCCCTTATTTCAGTAGGATGGTGGGCATAATCATCATAATAAAAAACCCCATGTTCAACTAACAGTTGCTCCACTCTCCCCTTACAACCCGTAAAACGGGCTCCTTGTTCCATAAAAGAGGCAAAAGAGCGCTCAGGATACATATAAGAAGCCAACAAAGCAGATCCAACCACATCTAAAGCCAACGGTAGTGACCCTAGGGTATAAGGGTAGGTTTTCCCTAGCGATTTTACCCCAAAAGAGGTCTCATCGGAGATGACTTGAACCATGCTGTGTTGATGCTCACCGTAGGTAGTAAGATGTATATCGCTACGATGAAGCTCAATCCACGAGCTAAGCTTACGTGTTAGCGGTGAATCAAGACCCAAAACTACCAAAGCACCACTTGGCAGTTGGCTCACCAGTTGAATAAAAGAGAGAAGTACCTCGTTTTCAGTAGCAAACCAATCGGGATGATCAAATTCTATTGTGGTGATCAGCAATCCATTAAGGTGATACAATAAGAAATGATCTCGGTATTCACATGCCTCTACAAGCAGGCAATCAATTGGCGAACTGTAATCTTGTTGAATCTCTTGTTGCAATGAAGAGCCATAAATACAAGCACAATGGAGATCTGTTGTACTAAGTAGGTACTGTAAAGCTCCGACGCTTGTTGTTTTGCCATGGGTGCCTGCCACTGCCCACGTCGGCTGTTGGCGACTGAGTTTTGCCATATAGTGCGGATAGCTAAAAATAGGTAGCTTTCGTTTGCGAGCTTCTAGGATTTGTGGATGGACATCTGCTTGATACGAGGCAGAATAAATAAGAGTATCAATATGAGAACTAAGGTGGACAGGGTTCTCGCTTTCAACCCAATTAATACCCGCCTGTTGCAGCACAGAGTCGGTGAAAAATTGCTGGGGGCTATCGGAGCCTGTCACAAAGGCCCCTCTGCGCTTAAGATGACAAGCCAAACTGGCCATGCCGCTTCCTTTGATTCCCACTAAAAAGTAGGATTGTTCAGCGCTTTTCACCCTTGCCTCCCCATACAAAAAAAGACTGCCCACATCGACAGTCCTTCCTTGTCAGTCAACGCTCTTAGCGGGCGTTTTTATGAGCTGCGTTGCACTGCTTGCATACTTTGGTTTTGGTGCCATCGAGTTCGATTTCGTACAAAACTTTAATGGCTGTCCGTTTGCAAACAGGACATTCGCCGCGACCGGATGAGACTTGATCTCGAATTCCAGCTCCTCTATGTGCCTTAGCCATGAACCACTCCTTGCAGTGAAAATAGATACGATACGACTATAAAGAGGAGCTGTTCGCTTGTCAAGGTATCACAACCCCCAACTCAAAGCCATTGCAATACTCGTTTCCTCTTTCTCCAATGGGATAAAAAGTGCCAAATCAATGGCAAGATTCCCCAATCGCACCCCCAATCCCGCAGTGGCAATACCGCTTCCTTCCAAGCCAAACAACGAGCTGCCAAAAGGTCGTTTCTCTTGGTAACCACCTCGTAGGGCCACCCAGAAAGTGGTAAGAAACTGCCCCTTGGCCTCAAAGCCAAAACGGACGCTTCTGTGGGCACTGCTACCCAAATCTACAGCATCAAAAGCAGCACTGATGACGATGCGTCTCAGTTCATTATACTTGTTGTACTCAGGAGAGCTAAAAGCAATCCCTACCGAAGAGCCTTCCACTATTTGCGTCGCATCAAGGACTAATTCATTGGTTTCATAGACAAAATGAAACAGCGAATCGGTCAATAAACCGATGGAAATCAATTGGTAAGAGATTAACATGCCAAACCCAGAAAAGAAGTATTGAGAATCTTCATAGCTACTCTCATACCGCTCCAAATAGGTGTGCATAATATAATCGCTGAAAGCATGATCACTTCGTATGTTCACCTCTTTAGTGGCAGTACTCCCCCCTTGGGCAAAAAGGCCAAAGGCGATAGCTTTCCATCCATACGAGGCAGTTAACTGAATTCGAGAGTCATTAAAAGCATTAAAACGGAGATTAGAGCCCTCTATTTGGCGATCGCTAAGCTCATTATTCAGCCCAATCGACAAAGAGATATATTTATTGGTAAAAAGCATCTCCACTGCAGCTGTTGGTTTTTGAATAAACGCAATGGGGTCAGCTGGATCGGGATTGTGCACAACGGTCTCTTCAAAACGGGAGCCAAGGCGAAACAATGGCCCATCTTGCAGATAATATGAAGCTGGATTACGGATGAAAGCCCCTCTGGAAGTGCTAAAAGCAATGCCCGCTGAACCCATGGCGGCAAAACGCAAATCGCTAAGACGGTTGACCTCTTCAAAGCTTTTGGCACCAAAAAGAGCTCCACTGATAAGTAGTACTCCTAAAACAACCGTTATTATTTTGTAACACCTACACATATTGACTCATCCATTGCTTAACAACAGCACTTTGAGGCTCATCCTCAAGAAGGTGCATAAGCTGCTTAATTCCCCATTTCTCTTTGGCTTGGACTAAGCTCATTCGCAGTCGCCGTTTCAAAATAACGGCCTCAGAACTCTCTATTTGAGGCTCTTCCAATGATTGGCACAAAAGGCGAATCGCTTGTATCTCCGATGTGCACACAGCTTTCTCTAGGCGACCGATTACATTCTCTAGTTCTGTTGTCCCCATTGACAAAAGCTTAGCATCATCCAAAGGAGTTTTCAGTATAATACCGCCTGCAAAGCTAAAAGGAGAAGCTTCTTGGACTTCACAAAAGACTTGAGAAACAAGAAAATCGATTCTTTTGTACAGCTCTACCCGCTTCAGAGCCTCCTCCACCGGCCAATAATGGACTGCTTTTTTGCCGGCGACAAAGACTTGTTCAATTTGAGCCACTTTACCTTTGGCTTGCACCCCTCCTTGATTGGCCTTACGCAAAGGAATGACATTCACCGGTCCATGACGGGCAGATAGCAGTTCCATAATTCTTTTGGTGCTTACAATCCCTTTGGTAGGGTAACAGAGAATAATATAACGGGCATCAATTGAACCAAAAAGCTGAACAAATGCCGCATCGGCATGTTGTAAAGAGGAAAACCGACTGGCACTTTGTTTCCAATCGCTTCTTATTCCCGCTTTTTGTGTGCTCACCGGAGGCGGCTCATACCCATCCCAAAGGGCAATCGTGTTCAGTAGATGATACGCACTACTGTACTGTTGCACCGAAAAAGGAGGATCGAGAAAACAAATATCACCGCTGTTCTTCTTAAGAAATTCAGCAGCATCAGCTAAATACATTTTCCCTTTAGGCACCTGTTTTGACGGCAAGTAAGGGGCTTGCAGCTCCATGATTTGGCTGATGCGACGACGATTAGAGAGGCTTTTATGATAAGAAGTAAACGTACCGCTGGTATTGGCTTTTACTGAGGCAGCATACAAGATGGTAGTTACAATAAGGCTATGCTCCACAACACTGAGTTTACCGTCTTGGAGGCTCTGATCGATTTCAGAGCGCACGGCATCTAAAAAACGGGCGTTAGCCGGATGAAAAAAAAGGCGTTCAGTGGCGTGGTCGTAGGAGTTCTCATCCAAAGGGGCATAATGGCGACTAAGGTAGGGATGCACCAAGGCTTCAGCAGTTGTGGCACAATAAAGCCCTTGTAAATTAAGCATACTTAAATAAGCATCGAGGCCACCCATCTCTTGAAACATGGGTAGCAAATCTTCATCGTTAAAGCCCAAATAGATGCTATTAACAGTATGGGAGAATGGGAGAATATCAGAAGCACGTACCTGCATCCCCATGCTCCGAGCTAAGCGTGCAACAGCTCCCGAGCCGCAAAAAGGGTCTAAAAAACGGATTGGTTTGGTCGGTAGGTCCAATGAGCTAAACAGAAGGCGCAACTGACTAAGCATAGCCCGTTTGCTGCCAATCATTGAAATGAGCTGGTCTGTCTCATACATGATCGGTATTGCTCCTTCTTCCCACACCTTGTAAATGGGGTTCAACACTGTTACGATGCTTACGACAAGGGTCTTTTAATGAAAAGAGTATCAGCGTTATGGACAAATAACAAGGTCCGCTCTGAATGTAGAATCCATGGTAGCAGCGACCCCTTTCTAACTAATCTTACCTACAACTCATCAGAAGCAGGCCCTCAAATTGCCTTTGTGGCTATCAAAGGCCAGCGCTTTGACGCCCATCAGTTTATAAAAGAGGCCATTGCGCAAGGCTCGCCGCTCATAATCCACAGTGACCCGCTGCCAAAATACGATCCTTCTGCGCTGTATATCGCCCATCCTCATCCCAAAAGAGTAGCTTCTCTGCTTTGCCGCTCTTTGGCAGGCCCTCTTCCTCAGCACATTATAGGAGTAACGGGAACCGATGGTAAATCAAGCACCTGTGATTTTTTATATCAGCTGCTTAATCGTTGTAACCATCCCTGTGGGCTGTTATCGACTGTCCATATGGATGACGGAACAGGTCTCAAAGAGAGCCCCTTTCGTCAAAGCACTCCCGAAGCACCTCAGATTTACACATTTCTTCGGCGCTGTGTGGCCAACGGCCTGCAAACCGTTATTTTAGAAGCAACAAGCCATGGGCTGTCGACTCAAGAAGCCCGTTTGATTGACATCCCTTTTAGCGGCGCTGTGTATACCACCATCAGCAGCGAACATCTTGACTTCCACCAAAGCCTAGAAGCCTACATTTCATCTAAAATGGCTTTAGCCGATCAATTACAAGATGATGGCTATCTTATTAGCAATGCTACTTTTTCCCAAAAAGCCTTGCTGCAGCACCACGGAAAAGGAAAAAAACTCCTTACTTTTGCTTTAGACCAGTCCGACAAAAAATCAACAGTCAGTGCAACAACGATTACCTCAAACGTGGATACTAGAGTGCTTGCTATCGCAAACCATAGAGTGAAACTCCCTTATGGCCAAACCTGTTATGCTGAAAATGCTTTGGGAGCCCTTTGTGCAGCGGCCCAAGTACTAAAGCAGTGGGAACTACCTATTAAAGCCCTCTCTTCTCTTACGCCCATTCCCGGTCGTTTTGAGCGTATCCCCAATGCTTTGGGAGCCCACATTATTATCGATTTTGCCCACACTCCCGATGCTTTTGAGCGTCTGTTTGCCCATATCAGAGAGCATTTTAGCACCCATAAGGTGATTGCCCTTTTTGGCTCAGCAGGCAGACGCGATCCATCCAAACGCTTTTATTTAGGCAAAGCAGCCGCTACACAGTGCAATACAATCTATTTATGCAACGAAGACCCCCGCGATGAAGAGCCACAGGCAATTTTAACAGAACTTAAAAGAGGGATCTTGGCAGCTCAAAGCTCACCTACTGTTATTACCATTGCCGATCGTAAAGCGGCGATTAATGAGGCTATCAGAAACCTTAAAGCCAACGATGTGCTCCTATTATTAGGCAAAGGACATGAAAAAAGTATTGAGATGGCCCATCACAGTATTCCTTGGAGTGAAAAAGAGATCGTATTAGGTGCACTGGAGGCTTGTAGATGAGAGTCGCCTTATTATATGGAGGACGATCGGTGGAGCATGTGGTATCGACTCGCTCGGCTGCTCAAATACTAAAACAACTTAATCAAAGCTCTTACGAGGTTATCCCCATAGCCATCAGCCGCCAAGGACAGTGGTCGGTGCAAAACGACGCTAGGGCAAGTATGGAAGCTCTCCCTGCCACCTTTAACGCGAACCATGAAGTGACTATCCGTCCCGCAAGGGGGTTGTATTGCAACAATAAATCCTTAAACGTTGACATCTGTTTTCCCGTCTGCCATGGCAGCGAAGGAGAAGACGGCATGTTGCAAGGATTGCTGGAGTTGGCCCATCTTCCCTATGTGGGGTGCAATGCACCGACTTCAGCCCTTTGCATGAATAAACACCAGGCCAAACTCAGTGCCCAAAGTGCCGGTGTTCCTGTTCTTGATTCGCTGCTTATGCGAAGTAGCGAAACGCCGAATATAGAGTTGATCCACCACCAACTGGGCTCGTCTCTTATTGTAAAACCAAATGATGGAGGCTCTTCGGTAGGAGTGACAGCTTTACCAGAATCGAATCAAAGCTCTTTAGAAGCGGCTTTAAAACACTGCTACCGCTTCAGTTGCTTGGCTTTAATTGAACCGTTAGTTGCCCCCTGTTGGGAGATAGAATGTGCTTTAGTTTCCACAGATACGGGATTGTGCGTCAGTGAACCTGGTTTGGTGATCAATCCTCAGCTCCAAGGCAACTCATTTCTAACGTATGAGCAAAAATATTTGGGCCACAACACTGCTTATATTCACGTTCCTGCCCCTTTAGAGGCTTCTTTAGCTCAACGCATTCAAAAGTATGCTCTACTGGTGGGCAATGCCTTGGATGTTCACGGATATGCCCGCGTCGATTTTTTGTATCAACCCCATAACAAAGAACTCTATTTCAATGAGATTAATACCCTTCCGGGAATGACAGAAAAAAGTCATTTCCCGGTGTTGGCCATGAGCATGGGCTACAGCTGGCAAACACTTGTCCAACTATTAATTGAACAGGGGCTGGTCAAAGCTTCACAAAGACAAGCCCTTGAATACCGGGATGTGGAGTAACTATGCAAAGCGTTTGGTTCCACGTCGATTTAGACGCCTTTTATGCTGCGGTAGAGCAACTTGATAACCCGGCTTTGCAAGGTAAGCCCGTTATAGTAGGCGGACAAAGTAACCGTGGAGTAGTTTCGGCTTGCTCGTATGAAGCCAGAGTCTACGGAGTTCACTCGGCTATGCCGATGTATCAGGCACGTCGATTGTGTCCTCATGCCAATTTTGTCCGTGGCAGAATGGAGCGTTACAGCCAAAAAAGCCGACAAGTGATGGCTATTTTGGCCCGCTTCAGCCCCACGGTGCAACAAATCTCCATTGATGAGGCCTTTTTGGATATGAGCGGTACCGAACGACTTTTTGGCAAACCACGCCAGGCAGCTCAAACGGTGAAAGATACGGTTAAAGAAGAAAGTGGATTGACACTCAGTGTTGGCATCGGCTCATCACGTTTTATTGCCAAAATGGCCAGCGGCTATGATAAACCGGACGGCTTATGCCGCATCTCGGTGGGCAGAGAACAGGACTTTGTCGATGTTATCGGGTTGAAAAAACTGTGGGGTATTGGAGAAAAAACACTGCAGCAATTACACTCTTTGGGAATTACCACTGCCACTCAATTACGAGAGCTTCCCCAAACGCGTCTGCAAAGCCTCTTTGGCCAATCGGGGGGTCTTTTTCTGTGGAATGCCTGCCGAGGCATTGATCCGGGTATTTATGATGGACAGGCCAAATCCCGTTCTATCAGCACAGAGATGACTTTTTCTGCTGACGTGAACAAACGGAATGTCATTGAACAGAACCTGCTACTTATGGCCCATGAGGTGATGTTCAGAGCCATGGAAGAGGATCTGTATAGTAGCACTGTTGCCATTAAACTTCGTTATACCGATTTTTCAACCTACAGTGCCCAAGTGTCGACAGAGACATCCTTGTATTCAGCTGAACAAGTTTTTGCTTTAGCTAAAGAGCTTTTTTATGCTAAATGGGAGGAACCCAAAGCTCTGCGTTTGTTAGGAGTGGGACTGTATAATGTGAACACCAAAGCCCCAAATCAACAACAGCAACTATTTGATGATCCTTTTAAGCGGAAACAAAAGCTGGAAAAAACAATTCTCGAATTGAAAATGAGGGGCAAACCTTTGCAAAAAGCCAGCTTAATCATTCCCGAAGAGACAACTCTTGAACCACCTTGAACAATGGTGTTACAGTACCCAACCAAGGAGGCAGCGACTGCATCATGGGGCTTCATATTGTCCTGTTTGAACCTGAAATCCCCCAAAATACGGGCAATATTGCCCGCACCTGTGCCGCCTTGAATGCCCAGCTGCATCTTGTCCATCCGCTGGGATTTTTGCTTAGTGAAAAACACATTAGGCGAGCTGGTCTTGATTACTGGCATCTATTAACCATCCACCAATACCCTTCTATTGACTCCTTTTTGCTTGAACATGAGAAGGATGAGCTTTGGTTCTTTACCACCAAGGGGGAAAAAGCGTACACTGAAGCTGTCTATAGTGCCACAAACGTATCTGATCTTTGGCAAAGAGAGCGCCGGTATTCAACAGGCTATCCTTAGCCGTTATCGCTCTAATTGTTTGCGCATACCAATCAGAAATGAGGCGCGCTCATTAAACCTTGCAAACGCCCGTGGCAGTTGGAGCGTTTGAGTATGAGAGGCAACAGAACTTTCAACAACTGCGTATATGAGGATGAAACGATGAAGACGATAGGATTCGTTGGCTGCGGGAACATGGGAGGGGCCATTATTAGGCACATTGCACCGCAAAAAAAATGGAATATTCTGCTGTATGATATTCAAAGCGATGTTGCCCGTAACCTTGCTCTTAAAACCGCTTCAAAACAGGTTGAATTACAGCCTTTAATTGAACAAAGCGATATCATCGTATTGGCTCTTAAGCCACAGGTCCTTGTGACAGTGTTTGAGCAATTAAGCGCTTGGGGACCCAAACAGTGGATCAGTATGGCTGCGGGAGTTTCGCTAGAAACACTAACCGGTGCTCTGAAATCAGAAAATGTTATTCGCATCATGCCTAACTTAGCTGCTTCGGCCGGCTTTTCGGTTACTGCCATGAGCTCTGCCGCACACGCAGATGCTGCCTTTATTGAAGAGGCTTTATCCTTTTTGCAAAGTTTTGGTGAAGTCCACAGCATCGATGAAGCCCTCTTTAGTGCTTTCACCGGTTTATCGGGATCTGGAATTGCTGTGGTACTTGAATTTATGCATGCCATGGCTTTGGGAGGAGTGCATGAAGGCTTTTCTTACCACCAAGCTTTGGAGATTGCCCTTGGCACCTGCCTTTCTGCAGTAAAATTGCAGAGTTTAAGTGCTCAGCATCCCCAGCAATTGGTGAGCCAAATCTGCTCACCTCAAGGAACGACGATTGAAGCGATCAAACACCTAGGAGCTGCCAATTTTCAAAGTACCGTTATGCAGGCGGTGGAAGCTGCCAGCCAAAAGGCCAAAAAAATAGAAGAAATCACCAGCAGATGAGGAATATATGATTGACCTAAGAGAATTAAAACAACGTAAAGCTGAAATTGCCACCAATATTGCCAACAGAGGGATGAAAGTTGACTTGGACGCCCTAGTTGTTCTGCAAGAAAAAAGAACGGCCTTGCTTCAAGAAATTGAGGCTCTTAGAACAAAGCGCAATGAGAACGCTGCTTCTATGAAGCAAAAAATGGAGCCTGAAAAACGGCAAGCTTTGATTGCCGAAGGGAAAACGATAAAAGAAAAGATTAGCCTTTTGGAAGAACAGTTTTCAACTGTCGATGCTGATTACACCAATTTAGCCAAACAAATTCCTAACTATGCCCACCCCGATGCCCCTGTGGGAAAATTGGATACTGATAATGTCCAAATTAAAACATGGGGAGAAGTACCCACGTTCTCTTTTGCTCCCCTTGATCATGTCCAGTTGGCAGAGCAACTCGATCTTATCGATTTTGACACAGCTACCAAAGTCTCCGGTTCAAAATTTTATTATCTGAAAAACGAAGCAGTATTTCTTGATTTAGCCTTGCAGCGCTATGCATTGGACATTCTTAGTGCACATGGGTTTACCCTCACCACCACTCCCGACATTGCCAAAGAGGAAATTTTAGAAGGCATCGGGTTTAATCCCCGCGGAGAAGAGAGCAACATCTATGCCCTTGAGGGGACCGGCACGTGCCTTATTGGGACAGCTGAAATCACCTTAGGCGGTTACCACGCCAATAAAATTCTTGCCACAGAACAGTTGCCTTTGAAACTGGCTGGACTATCGCATTGTTTCCGCCGTGAAGCGGGAGCTGCGGGCCAATATTCCAAAGGATTATACCGGGTACACCAATTCACTAAGGTTGAGATGTTTGTGTATGCCCTTCCCTCTCAATCAGAGCAGATCCACCAAGAACTGCTGGCCATTGAAGAGGAAATTTTCCAAGGACTAGGTCTGCCGTACCGGGTTGTTGACACGTGTACCGGTGATTTGGGCTCTCCTGCGTATCGCAAATACGATATTGAGGCCTGGATGCCCGGCAGGGGAACTGAAGGCTCGTATGGTGAGGTCACAAGCACCAGTAACTGTACCGATTACCAAGCCCGACGGCTGAATATCCGCTACAAGGAGGACTCGGGAAAAACAGCATTCCTCCATCTGCTAAATGGCACTGCGTTAGCTGTTTCACGTGCCCTTGTAGCCATATTTGAAAACTTTCAGATGGAGGATGGTTCGATTCGCATGCCGGCATCACTTGTTCCCTACCTTGGGTTCAGTGAAATCCGACGCTAAGGAGGTCGTAATGACAATCTCGGCACTCTCTACCGATTTTTATGAGCTAACGATGATGCAGGGATACCTGCTGAGCAAAAACAATCCCACCGTAGTCTTTGATATGTTTTATCGTTCAAACCCCTACAATGGCGGCTATGTTGTTTTTGCCGGTCTTGAAGATTTAATCCGCCGTATTGAGCACTTTACCTTCAGTGATGGTGATATTGCTTATTTGGCATCTTTACATAAATTTGATTCAGCTTTCTTAGATTATCTGGCCGATTTTACCTTCCAAGGAGACATCTACTCAGTTCCAGAGGGTTCGGTAGTGTTTCCCGGAGAGCCGCTTATTCGGGTTGAAGCCCCCATCACCGAAGCCCAAATTATTGAAGGCATGCTGCTAAATACGATTAACTATCAATCGTTGATTGCCACCAAAGCTTCTCGAGTCTACCAAGCTACGGCAGGAGGCAGAGTCATGGAGTTTGGCCTTAGGCGTGCCCAAGGCCCCGACGGTGCTTTTTCGGCCTCCCGGGCCGCTTTCATTGGCGGAGTGAGTGCCACCAGCAACACCCTAGCTGGCAAAGTCTTTGATATTCCCGTGGCCGGTACAATGGCCCATTCTTGGGTACAGCTCTTTGACTCGGAGTTGGAAAGCTTCCGCTCGTTTGCCGAACTGTATCCCGATAACTGCATCCTTTTAATAGACACCTACGATACGCTGCACTCAGGCATTGAAAATGCCATCATTGTGGGCCAAGAACTGAAAGCTAAAGGTCACAGCATGGGAGTGCGTATCGACAGTGGAGATTTGAGCTATTTATCACGTGAAATTCGTAAAAAGCTCGACCAAGCAGGCTTAGAAGATACTAAAATTTACGTCTCCAACGACTTAACTGAAGAGATTATTGAAACTCTGGTTCGCGATCATGTCCCCATTGATTCATGGGGAATCGGTACCCACTTGGTTACCGGAGGCTCTCAAAGTTCGCTTAACGGTGTCTATAAGCTGGCAGCTCAGAAAAACAAGGAGCATATCTGGCAACCTTCGATGAAAATCAGCAACAGTTTGGAAAAAGCAACGAACCCTGGCCGAAAGCAGTTATGGCGCTTTTATGATGATGAAGGTCAGGCTTTAGCCGATTTAGTTACCCTTGAAGATGAAGAAATTTCGGTGGAAAGGGACTTTGTTTTTTACCACCCCTCATTTGAAACCGATTTTTTCACCCTGAAAAAAGGGCGCTATGCCAAGGCTGTGCCACTTCTTTCTGCTGTTATGCTCCAAGGCAAACGGCTGCATACACCTTTGCAGCTGACAGAAATTCAGCAATTTGCCCAGTCGTCCTTAGCTACTTTACACGGTACATATAAACGAATTATTAATCCTCATATCTACAAAGTTTCTCTTTCAAAAGAGCTAAAAAACCTCAAGACGCAACTGGTTATTGAAGGACGGAAGAGAATTCAGGGCGATTAATATAGGCAAGCACCCCTTCGGCAATACCTAAGGCCATCTGCTGTCGCCACAGAGGGTCTGCGAGCAATACAGCTTCTTCCGGATTGCTTAAAAAAGCAACTTCGACTAATACCGATGCTATTTTGCTGGCATTTAGGACCCACAGATCCTGCTCTTTAATCCCTCGGTCGCGCCCTTGAGGAAACCGGGAGGCGAGGGCCTGCTGCATAGCTAAAGCCAACAGCCTGTTTTGTTGCTGCAGCTGTTGATTCAGCTGCTCTGAAGTATTGTGCACATACCTAAGCATCTGCCACACGGGGGTGTCGATTGTTAAAAAGGGGACCTGCTTGGCTGCCTCTTTTACCAATACTTCAAAGCCACAGGCTTGCTCATTAGCAGAGCTATTCACATGAATGGAGACCAGCAATGCTGAAAAGTATGCTCCTGGATCGACAGAAGAGGCCATTTCCGCCCTCTGAGCCAACCCTACAAACCGATCATCATCACGGGTAAGAATAACCTCTAAGTCAGTATTTTCCTTAAGAATGGCGGCTGTTTGCAGCGCTAAATCAAGATTAATCTCTTTTTCTGTATGTATTCCCACTGCCCCCGGATCAGAGCCGCCATGACCGGCATCGATAATAATGGTAGATACGGGCAAAGAAAAAGGTGAGCCAAATGCCAAAGAGCCGACTATCATCAACCAAAGACAAAATCCCCAATATTTCATGACGGCACTTCCCATTTGTCCATCAGCTGGGTGAAATCATTTTTGTAGAGGGCAAGACGCTTTTTCACCTCTTTAAACAGCTCAGAATCAAAATATTTGCCCCCCCGTTTGGGATAATTCTTCCCGTTCATTTGGCGCACTCCCAAAGCCTTAGTGTGCACTCGGACAATACCTCCGACACACGTACGGTCTTCAATAATGAATTGGCGCTGAGGGAAGAACCAATTCATCGCAGGGTTGCACAAAATTGGATAGCCGTAGAGCCAACATCGCAGTCCAAAATCGAGTTGTTGCCAGTACTCTGTTTCAATAAGCTCATCAAAGCCTCTGATGCGTTGAAACAGGGCTCTTTCATACAAGCCAACTCCCAAAAAAGGGTACAATGTTGGCTCAAGAGTGCCGCTGGGCATAAATGAAAGAGGATCAAGCAACTCCTTTCTGATAAAAGGAGCTTGAATTATGGGAATCGATTCTCCTAAGCGGTTGGTCAAATGGGCAGTGATGGCCACAGGACGATCGCTGCGATGCAGCAGTTGGATAGAGGCCTCAATGTCTATGCTTTTTTGCCTTAAATCACTGCGGGTAAGTAAAAAGTAAGTGGAATAGCTTTCATTGGCCAACACATTGGCCATCGAAGCAAAAGAGGCCGGTTCACTAAAGACGATAAAATTAATCTTGGCAAAACGATTACGTAAAGAAAGGACATCTCCTTGACCTTGGTGCATCAGCACAAAGAGACTCATTGAGGAGAACTGATCGCACAGCTGGTCGATGGATGTTGCCAATGAATCACCGTTTTCAACAGCAATTATGCCTACAGCCAAGGTTTGGTCGCGGTGCAGAGTTCTGATTCTCCTACCGATGTCTTGTATCCTGTGATACAGCTGATAATTATTCGTCATGATCTAAAAAGACTATATCCTCCGGTCTAAAAATGACCAAGGCTTTGCCGTTGGCCAAATCTTTGCTTCTGCTTCCCGCCATGGCGGCCACTTGCTCACTATTATAATAGGGGACCGCTTTGGCGACATCATTAATCATCACCACCTCCCCTGCCTGGAAAAATCCTTCAACATGCACAATACCTGAGGGTAAAAGGCTCTTATGGTTGCGAAGAGCCTGGACCGCCCCTTCATCGATGCGAATGCATCCTTGGGTTTGGCTATTAAGAATCCAGCGGGAGCGCTCTTTAAGTTTTTTTTCTGCAGGAATATAGGTTCCTAATTGTTGTCCTGCTAAAAGACGGCTAAGAATCTGCTCTTCATACCCGCTGGCAATAATAGTGGCACACCCTGCATTGGCCGCTATTTTAGCGGCTAAAAGTTTTGTTTTCATACCACCGGTAGAAAAAGTGCTGCCTGCTTTTCCCGCATATCCAATAATTGTTGCATCAATTTTTTCAACTTCGCTTACGAGGCGAGCCGAGTTCTTTTTTTTGGGATCGCCGGTATACAAACCGTCTATGTCGGTAAGGATAATAAGAAGCTGGGCATCAATTTTACTGGCCACCAGGGCACTCATGCGATCGTTATCACCAAATGCAGTCCCAATTTCGGCCGTACTGACAGCATCATTTTCATTGAAGATGGGAACAACTCCCAGTTCAAGGAGCGTTTGTACTGAGTTTTTTAAATTTACAAACGTTTTCCGATTATTCATTTCGCTGCGAGTAATCAGAATTTGGGAACACACAATTTGATGGCGGGAAAAAGCGCTGCGATAGTGACTCATCAGAATCGGTTGACCGATAGAAGCGCAAGCTTGGCGCATGGCTACCGCTTTGACGGCCCCTTTTTTACCCAGTTCTTTGGCTCCCAGCCCAATTGCTCCCGAAGAGACTAACAGTACTTGGACGCCTTTTTTTTGCAGATTCACAATGTCCAACACCAGCTCTTCAATCCGTTTTGAATCGATGCCGCTGCGATCACTTAACAAATTGGTCCCAATTTTGACCACGATGCGTTTAGAGTGAGCAATATCGCCTCTCATGATGTTTTATTTCCCATAGCACTAATTCCATCGTTGGGCATATCGCGATGCAAATACGTTTTTTCACCTTTCTCATAGGAATCAACAATATCACCATGACCACAGAGCAGCCATTTGGCAACAACCAGCCCTTCTAAGCCCACAGGGCCGCGGGCGTGGATCTTTTGTGTGCTGATACCCACTTCGGCTCCCAAGCCGTAGCGAAACCCATCGGCAAAACGGGTGCTGCAGTTCCAAAAGACATCGGCCGAATCGACTTCCTGTAAAAACTGTCTGGCTGTTTCTTTGTTTTGTGTGATGATAGCATCGGTATGGCCCGAGCCGTATTGGGAAATGTGGTCAATGGCCTGTTGTGCTGAATCGACGACTTTAATCGCAATTTCGTAATCCAGGTACTCCGTTTGCCAATCTTTTGTAGTAGCTGCCACACATGGTATAAGCGAGGCCACTCTCTGATCGCCGTGCACCACTACATTGAACCGATCAAGCTCTTTTTTGAACAATGGCAAAAACTCAGAAGCTACCTCTGAGTGGACTAAAAGAGTTTCTATGGCATTGCAAACAGCCGGATACTGAGTTTTGGCATCCACTGCCACTTTTACCGCCATAGACACATCGGCCTCTTTGTCGATGTACATAGCACACAGTCCGTCGGCATGCCCCAACACAGGGATATGGGTGTTTTCCATAATATAACGGACAAATTCATTTGATCCGCGAGGTATCAACAAATCGACGATATGATCGAGACTGAGCAACTCTTTGACATCTTCACGACTTTGCAGATGGACTATCCAGCCGCTTTGCGGTCCAAAAGGCTCTAATGCTTTTCTGACTGTTGCCACTAATTCAGCATTAGTTCTTAAAGCTTCACTGCCCCCTTTAAGAACAATGGCATTACCGCTTTTTAGGCATAAAGAGAGGATTTGAATCAGGGCATCCGGACGCGATTCAAAAATCATGCCGATGACACCAATTGGGACATCGACTTTTTCCAGTACTAAGCCTTCATCAAGGAGTCTGCGCTGGCGTACCGTGCCAATCGGATCGGCTAAAGCGGCAACCTGGCGCACTCCTACGGCCACCGAAGCCAGTTTATCAGCATCCAAAGAGAGCCGTTTTTGTAAAGGCTGGGCTAATTTTGTTTTTTTGGCCTCCAAGAGGTCCTGCTCATTGGCAGCTTGGATGGCATCACTGTTGTTCTCCAAAGCCGTTGCAATGGCCAACAACATTGCGTTGCGCTCCTCCAAAGAGGCCATTCTAAGAGCCCTTTGGTGCCATTTCAGTTGATTCAATTGCTCATTCATGCTCGCTACTCCCAATCTCATTAGGCTTAAGATTACTCCGATTCACTGTTCAATGCAAGCTCGCCTGTTTACGATAATCCCGTTGTGTTTTTGAAAATAGGATGGTAAAATAGGTTCCAAGGTGATCTTATGAAACAACGAAGAATGCAATCTCTTTTTTGCATAGCGGTGGTGCTGTTGGGCACCTTTTCTGTTTTTGCCTCAGGTGCGCCAGAGTCCTCTTTACATGGCACTCAGGCCATTGATGCACTTGGGCGCACCGTTGAACTGCCTGATAAACCCTCTGTAATCGCAGTTGTGGGTAAAGCAGCTCTTATCCCCTCTGATGCGCTGTTTATGTTCCCTATCGCACAAGAGGCAGAAGTCTACCTTTCGACAACCGACCAAGGCCTAGGCGATTTCTTTCCTCTGTTAAAACCCTCAATCACCGGTGATAAGCGTCTAGCTCAGCAAGCTAGTGCCGAAGAGATCCTTGCTTTAAAACCCGATCTCATTTTGATGAAAAGTAGTAATTATCAACAATTGGGCAAGCAATTAGAGCAATTCAATCTTCCTCTTTTTGTTATGGATCTTGAAAGCAGTGAAGCTTGGAAAGAGGAGATACTGCAATTAGGAAAACTGTTGGACGATACTGCGACAGCTCAAAACGTTGTTGCCGAGTTGCAAAGAAGAGAAGACGCTATTGCCACACAGATAGCCACAATTGACCCGAATCAAAAACCCACTGTCGTCTATGCTCAAGCAACTTCGCAGGAAGGAACGTTAAGTCTCAGTGTCTCTCCCAACGGCTGGATTCAGCAAAGTTTAGTCGAAAAAGCAGGGGCAATCCCCATCTGGGTTGATCAGAGTATCACTGCACCGTCGTGGAGAACTATCTCTTTTGAACAGCTGGCAGCTTGGAAACCCGATGTGTTGGTTCTCATCTCGTATCGCCAAGATGCCAAACAGTTAGTCGAACGGTTTCACGCCTCTCTGCAGTGGCAATTTTTGGGGACTAAAGTCTTTGCTTCAGCTGCAGATGTGGTCAATTATGCCCAAGCTGATAGTCGCTGGATTTTAGCTTTGCAACACTTGGCAAAAACACTTTATCCCGACCTTTTTGCCACTGTTTCAATGGCAGAAGAGGTGCGCTCTTTTTATCGCACCATTTACAACGTTGAGGATACAGATGTGCTTAATCTGCTCGTTGACTCCTACATCCAGTCGGTGAATTAATGAGTGCTGATTTGCAATCTTACAACCGGCAATTGGCTCAAAGCAAACAGAAATTGGTCCTCAGTATAGTGCTGTTGCTTATAAGCTCCTTAGGTGCCTTATTCATCGGGCGTTATCCTGTTGCCGGCTTTGCTTCACCTCAATTGCTGCTAAGCGATCCGCTATATGCTCAGGTAGTCTTGCATATTCGCCTGCCGCGGGTTGTACTGGCTGTAGTCGGAGGTGCCGCATTGGCCGCTGCCGGGTATGTATTTCAAATGCTTTTTGCCAACCCATTGGTGGAGCCGGGCTTTTTAGGGGTTTCTCAGGGAGCTGCTTTTGGAGCAGCATCGGCTATGGTCTTTTTTGGTTCCTCTGCAGCTTTAATCCAAGTGTTTGCCGCAGTTGGAGGCTTGGTTGCTTTATTTCTTTCGTATCTGATTGCACGGCTGCTTCGTTTTGGCGGCTCTATTTTGCGCTTGGTACTGGCAGGGATAGCTGTCGGAGCTTTTTTTTCGGCTTTGTTGTCCCTTGTTAAGCTGGCAGCCGATCCTCACGGCTCTTTGCAGGAAATTACGTTTTGGATGATGGGGGGACTGTATAACTCCAATTGGTCTATGGCTGTGTGGGTAGTGCCGATTATTGGCGTTTCATTGACGCTGCTACTGTTGTTTCGCTGGCGAATCAACATTCTCTCTCTCAGTGCAAAAAGTGCCCACGCTGTGGGGTTGGCCGTGGGAGTGCAAAAAGGCTTATTGTTGCTTTGTGCCACTACCGCTACCACCGCCATCATCAGTGTGGCAGGCCTGTTAGGATGGGTGGGTCTGATCATCCCTCATCTGGGGCGCAAGCTGTATGGCAGCGATGCCCGTTACAGCCTCGGTGGTTCAGCTCTTTTGGGTGCCCTCTTTCTTTTGCTTTGCGATACGGCAGGCAGAACGCTTCTTTCCAGTGAAATTCCTTTGGGAGTTATTACCAGTTTATGTGGAGCCGCTTTATTTGTGGTGA
Organism: Sphaerochaetaceae bacterium; assembly: GCA_050950025.1. GTDB lineage: Bacteria > Spirochaetota > Spirochaetia > Sphaerochaetales > Sphaerochaetaceae > JBMNGW01. The sequence goes on from JBMNGW010000001.1 coordinate 46,407, forward strand.
TTCTCAGTCAAAAAGAGAAGGAGAGAGAGTTTGAACACAGCCTTTGAGATCACAAATCTCAGTTATCGTTATCCCGGCTCTTTATCTAATGTGTTGGACAAGGTAAGTTTTAGCACCCCAGATTCTGGGGCCACTGCGTTGTTGGGGCCCAACGGATCGGGTAAGACCACCCTTTTGGAACTGCTTTTGCGGTTTAAAACCCCTTTTGAAGGTGCAATTACTCTTTTTGGCAAAAAGAGCCAAGAGTACTCCAAAAAAAGCTTTGCTCAACTGGTAAGTTTAGTACCCCAACTTGAGGTTTCACGGTTTTCTTTTTCCGTGTTGGAACAAGTGCTTTTTGGTCGTACCCCCTATATTGATGCGTTGGCCACCCCCAGCCAAGAGGATGTAGAAATCGCTTGGCTAGCTTTGAAACGGACGAATATTGAACATTTGGCCCAAAGAAGAGTGGCAGCCTTAAGTGCAGGAGAACAGCAATTGGCGCTTCTGGCCCGCTCGCTTGCCCAACAGCCGCGCATCTTGCTTTTGGATGAGCCGACTAGCAGCCTTGATCCGGCTAATGTGGCGCTGGTGCTCTCTTTGCTCAAAGAGTTAAAACAAGAGGGAATGGGCCTTATCTTTTCCACCCACGATCCCTCTTTGGCTGCCGAGTTGGCCGATCGGGCTGTCATGCTCAAAAAGGGAGAGCTGTTGTTCCACGGAGAGATACAGATGGCAATGGAGGACAAATTGCTTAGCCATCTGTATGCAACAAAGATGCGTACCTACACAATTGAAGGTAGAATAGTAGTAGTTCGCTCCTAAGATGAGAATTATTTCCCCTTTACAGGCTAATTTCCCGTTTATTCTGTACATAGACAGCTCTACTCGTTATAATCGGAGCCACTGAACTATCCATAGAGAAGGAGTATCACATGGAAAAGTTATTCAAGCTCTCTGCGCACAAGACGAATGTAAGGACAGAGGTAATTGCTGGTGTAACGACGTTTTTGACGATGGCCTACATTCTCATCGTAAACCCCCTCATCTTAAGTGATGCGGGAATGGATTTTGGTGCTGTATTTACAGCAACAGCTCTCTCAAGTGCCATCGCAACGTTGGTTATGGCCTTTTTGGCTAACCTCCCCTTCGCTTTAGCGCCGGGAATGGGTTTGAATGCATTCTTTGCATATGCTGTGGTCATTACCATGGGTTACAGTTGGCAGCAAGCTCTGACGGCTGTTTTCATCGAAGGAATCATTTTCATTATTCTGACTGCCTTCAACATTCGTGAAGCAATTGTCAACTCGATTCCCGAGAACGTGAAAAAAGCTATCAGTGTTGGAATTGGCCTGTTCATCGCTTTTATCGGCTTGCAGAATGCGGGTATTATCGTCGGAGGAGCCACGTTGGTTGAGCTAGGCGATATTCTCCACGGTAATGCACTTTTGGCTCTCATCGGCTTGATTATTACCGGTATTCTGGTTGGTTTCAAAGTTCGCGGAGCTCTTTTAATCGGTATTGTTATCACCACGATCATCGGCATCCCCATGAAGGTTACTACGTGGGCCGGCGGCAGTTTCCTGCCTCCCTCCCTTGCCCCCACGTTCATGGCTTTCTCCTTTAAGGATATGTTCACCGTCGATATGATCGTCATTGTCTTTACGTTCTTATTTGTCGATATGTTTGACACCGTAGGAACACTGATTGGCTGTGCAACGAAAGCCGGTATCATGGAAAAAGATGGCTCTATCCCCAAATGCAAAGAAGCCCTCTTTGCCGATGCAGTCGGAACCACAGTGGGAGCTATGCTGGGAACTTCCACCGTTACTACTTACGTTGAAAGCTCTGCCGGAGTTACAGAAGGTGGCAGAACGGGACTGACTAGCTTGGTCGTTTCTATCCTTTTCCTCGTTTCGCTGTTCCTCTCCCCGCTGTTTATCAGCGTCCCCGGAGCTGCAACTGCTCCTGCGTTGATTCTTGTGGGATTGTTTATGATTACCCCGGTCAAAGAGATTGAGTTTGAAGATGCCACCGAGGGGCTTCCTGCTTTCTTGACCATCCTCTTTATGATTACCAGCTATTCAATTGCTAATGGAATCATGTTTGGTGCCCTTTCTTGGATTATTCTTAAGCTTTGCACCAAGCGGGTAAAAGAAATCACCCCCATGATGATCATCATTGCTGTTTTGCTGTTGATTAAACTGTTGAGCCCACTGTTCTAAAAGATTAGGACATTCTTTGTAAAAAGCCACCTTCAATAGGTGGCTTTTTTAGAGCTTACCTATCCCATTCTAACGGGACAAACCGTTGTTGGTTGATATCAAAAAGGCCCATATCGGTTAATTTCACATCGCCAATGACCGGCAGTGCCATAAAGCTGAGAGTCATGATGGGATCAATCTCTTTGTTAATATGTAAGACATCCAAGGCTTTTTGGTGTAATGCTGCCAGCTGCTGTGAAACAACCTCTGCCGACAAAGGACTCATCAACCCTCCAATGGGCAATGCGAGGCTGCCTAGGACCTTTTTATTGTGCACCAGAACAATTCCCCCTCCTAAAAGGGTAATCTCTTTTATGGCAACAAGCATATCTTCATCATTATCGCCAGCGACAATAAGATTGTGCGAATCATGAGCAATGGTCAATGCAATGGCTCCGTTGGTAATGTTGTATCCTTTAAGCAATCCCAATCCCACATTGCCCGTACTGTGGTGTCTTTCAATAACAGCCAACTTGCTCAGCAAAGAAGTTGAGTCTGACCGATAGATGCCATTTTGATCTACATCCACGACTATTGGCGTGCTAAGGGTAATCAACGAACCGGGCACAATTTCCATAACTCGTACTTTTGGGCTCCTGAGATGAATTTTCAAATCGTCACTGCCTAGGGCAAGTATATTGACTTTACCTTGCACAGCAGCAGGAATCGATTCTTCTGTTTCTATTGGTTGATCTTGGTATCGTACTCCTTGCGTCCATACTTCTAAGACAGAAAACGAGTGCAAATCTTCCACCAAAACCAAATCGGCTCTTTTACCCGGACCAATGGCTCCCCGGTCGGCTAAGGCGTAACACTCTGCGGCATTCAATGTTGCCATTCGCAGGGCTTCAATCGGATCAAAGCCCATCTCTACTGCTATACGCAAATGGTTATCTATATGCCCCTCTTCCAAAATAGAATGGGGCAGCCGATCATCGGTGCAAAACAAACAGCGACGACTATTGGCAGCAGTGACGCCTTTTAACAGAGTCCTTAGATCATGACTGGCCGACCCTTCTCGCAGCAATACATACATTCCGCTGGCAATTTTTTGGTGTAACTCTGAGGCGGTTGTACATTCATGATCGGTCTTGATTCCAGAAGCTGCAAAGGCTTGCAATCGCTCTTTTTCTAATTGCGGTCCGTGTCCGTCAACAATTTTACCCCGTTTATGGGCTGTTTGCAATTTACGTAAAATGGTTTCATCGGCAGCAACAGTTGCTTCAATATCCATCATTTCACCTAGGCCCAATACCCGTTTGTGATCCATACGGCTCTCAATGGCAGCTACATCCAAAACAGAGCCCGAATGTTCAAAAGAGGTGGCCGGCACACAGGAGGGAATCATGTAAAAAATGGAAAGCGGCAGGTTCTCTGAGCTTGATACCATATAATCAAAGGCAGCAAGACCCCCAACATTGCAGATTTCATGCGGGTCGGCTATGACGGTGGTCGTTCCGTGCTGAAGGACTAAAGCAGCAAATGAGGCAGGACCGAGCAAAGAAGATTCAATGTGCACATGAGAATCGATAAATCCCGGAACAAGATAGCGTCCGGTTGCATCGAACTCCTTTGGGCCACTGTAGTGCCCAATAGCGGCAATATAGCCGCCGCTGATTGCCACATCGGCTTGTTTTATTTCGGCATTAAAGACATCAACAACAAAAGCGTTTTTGATGACCAACTCGGCTGCAGTACGCTTGGCGGCAACGTCGATCAAAAGCTTGCGTAGTTCGATTGTCATCGCAGGCCTCCTTGTTGTTACAGTATCACCATCTAAGCAGGCAAACAAGAAGAGCCTTAGACCCGTTACAACATCCGTTTATGGTTTTGTTTTATCATCTGCTTTAGTTTGGCTGCCGGTGCCGGTAAGCGGGCCAAAAGAATCATAGCCGCTATAATGTACGGTTTGTAAGAAGCTTGTCGGTACAATGGAACTCGATAGCGCTCAAAAACAGAGGCCGCAACCTCCCCTTCGGCGCAACTGACTCCGCTGATATCGGCGGGCAGGCAATGCATATACAGTGCCTTGGCATCCTTAGTAATAGCCATCAACTCTTCAGTACATTCCCATGTTTTGTATTTGGCATTGGTTAACAAACAGCGCTGTTCCAACTCTTTTAAGGCCTCAAAGTTCCCTTTGTCAACAAGATTCGTCCGCTCTTGCATCACCGCATAGGGGGCCCAACTCTTGGGATAAACCACATCGGCATCTTTAAATGCCTCTTGCATGCTGCCTACCTTCTGATAAGAACCACCGGAAGCTTTAGCTTGCTCTTTAGCAATAGTTTCAACTTCACCTATTACCTCATAACCTTCCGGATGAGCCAATACAACATCCATACCAAAGCGAGTTAGCAAACCGATAATTCCCTGGGGCACTGACAAAGGCTTGCCGTAAGAGGGGCTGTAAGCCCAACTCATAGCCACCTTCTTTCCTTTCAGATTTTCGATACCGCCAAAATGGTTAATTAAATGCAGTGCATCGGCCAATGTTTGGCTGGGATGGTCTATATCACATTGGAGGTTAACCACGCTCGGGCGCTGAGGAAGGACTCCCTCTTGGTAGCCTTGGGCCACAGCATCGGCGACCTCTTTCATATAAAGGTGCCCTTTTTCAATATACATATCATCGCGAATCCCAATGGTTTCGGCCATAAAAGAGATCATGTTGGCTGTCTCTCTTACGGTTTCACCGTGTGCAATTTGACTGCTGCTCTCATCAAGGTCTTGCACCCCCAGCCCCAGCATGTTACACGCACTGGCAAAGCTAAACCGGGTGCGAGTGGAATTGTCTCGGAAGATGGAGATGCCCAGTCCACTCTCAAAGATTTTAGTGGAAATGTTGTTTTGCCGCATGTGGGCCAATAGAGTAGCAGTGGTAAACACCGCCTGTAATTCATCTAAGGAGGCTTTCCACGTGTGGAAAAAATCGCTTAAATACATCCTATCAACAGCCAATGTGGAAAGTTCTTGCACCATGGACTTCAAAGATTTATTGCCGCTCATAACGCCTCCTGGGATGGGGATTTACCTGTTGTTGCAGGTAGAAAAACTATACCATGGGGTTGTCAAGGAGTCTACTTTTTTGTTGCAGTTTGTTGCATCATTAAGCCTACCCCTTTTCAAAGTGCCCCTACTCTGATACATTCAAGCCAGATTCTTTGAGGAGTTCTCATGGGTTCTCAAGTACTGTTGATCTTTGGCAGCATCGGGCTCTTTTTGTACGGCATGACTGCACTCAGCGAAGGGTTGCAAAAAGCTGCCGGAGGGCGCCTCCAATCGATTTTGAATATAATGACTGGCCGTAAGTTTTCGGCTGTCACCACAGGCGTTGTTATTACCGCTATCATTCAGTCTTCGTCCACCACCAGTGTTATGGCCGTCAGCTTTGTCAACGCCGGGCTGTTACAACTTAGCCAAGCTATCTGGGTTATTATGGGAGCTAATATAGGTACTACCATAACCGGCTGGGTAGTGGCTACTTTTGGCTTTAAATTAAGCTTCAGTGGCATCTCATTGCCGCTTATCGGTATTGGCTTCATACTCATCGTTACCCGTAAATTCAAAAAAGAGCACGTGGGAGAGGTTCTTATTGGCTTGGGACTTCTCTTTTTGGGACTCGATTTTTTGAAAAACTCAGTACCCGATATTACTAAGTACCCCGAGATGTTACAGTCGTTGACTAACTTTACCGGCAAAGGGATTTTTTCCTACCTCTTCTTTATTCTCGTGGGTATTTTGCTCACCATTTTAGTTCAATCCTCTTCGGCGGCAATGGCCATCAACCTTGCCATGGCCTACAGCGGTTGGTATGATTTTCCCACTGCCGCCGCCATTGTTTTGGGGGGGAACCTGGGAACAACATTGACTGCCTACATAGCCTCTTTTGGAACAATCGTTGATGCAAGGCGGACTACTCGAGCCAATATCCTGTTCAATATTGCCGGTATTGTCTGGATTTCCCTCATTTTCACTCCGTTTCTCAAGGTTATCGACTGGATAGTACCCGGAGATGTCTTTGGCCCCAACGCAGCTGCAGTCATCCCTTTTCATATGACGACGTTTCATACCCTGTACAACATCTTCAATGTTATCATCTGCAGCTTTTTCACTCCCCAGTTAGTGTATCTGTCAAAGAAACTTGTTCCCGAGGAGGAAGAGGTTTCCAGCAGCTACACGTTGCGCTACATGAGAGCGACTATTCAAGATTCTCCTGAGCTCTATTTGTTGACTGTTAAAAGGGAATTGCTGAAAATGGGAGACATTATTAGCGATATGTTTACCCGGTTTTGGCGCGTGTTCAGCCATCCCGATGTCCCTTTGACTGATGAGATAGAAATTCAGCGTAATATGGAAATACTTACCGACCAGATGCAAGAAGAAATCACCTCATTTCTCAGCCAATGCCGTATGGACGGGATGAACAAGTTAGGGGCCTACAGCCTGCATAATATGATGCGCATTACGAACGAAATGGAGAGTGTTGCCGATACGTGCCTTAATTTGATGATAATCAGTGAACGCCGCAGTAAGCAACAGATTACTATTGACGAAGATGCGGTGAATGATTTGTATCCGTATGTCGATTTAGTGAATCAGTTTCTCCGCTTCATTCGCAGTCATCTAAATGAATATGTCAACAGCGAAAGCTTGGCTGTGGCAGTCGCTTTGGAAAATGAGATTAACAAAACGCGCAACGCTTTACGAGAATCGGCTAGCGAGCGCCTCCAAGCAGGAGGCGATGTGAAAGCGGAGTTGTTGTACATTGATGTGGTACGCCATGTTGAGCAAATTGGAGATCACTGTCTCAATATTGCTGAGAGTCTTGAAGCACTTTGAGCTTCCGTAGCACTTTTTCGCTCGTAAAAGGCCAACTGCGCAGCCAAATACCAACAGCATCATGCACCGCAAGAGCTATGGCAGGAGCTGCCCCATTGGTAGCAATTTCACTGATCGACTTAGCTCCAAACGGGCCAAACTCATCATCTTCATCAATTAAAACAGCTTGGAAGTCTTCCGGCAGCTCGCTGATCATAGGCACGCCGTAGCTGCTTAAATCGGCAGTAAGGCATCTGCCCTCCTCATCCAAAATCATCTCTTCGTACAATGTGTGTCCGATTGATTTAAGAGCTGCTCCATACAGCTGACACAGTGCCAACTCCGGATTGATTGGAGTTCCCGCATCTTGAAGGGCATAGTATTTTTGTACGTTGATTTGACCTGTTTTGGTGTTTACCGCTACCTGAACAAAATGGGCACCGTAGGGAATGGCAGCATCCATGGTGGCAAAAGAGCCGTAGCCGACCAGTTGTCCCCGCCCCACTCCACTTGTCGCTTGGTGGCTGATTTGAGCAAAGCTCAAGCTTTTGCCGGTAATCTGAGAGTAGACGTGCTGTGGGTAGCGAAGGGCCAAATGCTCCACATCTTCTCCAAGTTGCAACGCTGCTTCCACCAAGATGTTCTCTTTTAGATTCTCAGCCGCTTTTTTTAGCTGCTTGTCCGCTAAAATAGGTTCCGCTGGAGGCAAAAGCCCCTGTGTCAAAGAGGGTGGTATCGGTATCACCGGAGATAATGGAAATGCTTTTAAGCGGCGTGCAAAGAACTTCGGCTGCACATTTGACACTCACCGTATCCAATCCGGTGCCTAAATCGGCTCCTCCGCTGTGAATCATAAGCGAGCCGTCGGGATGAAGAACGATATCGCACATTGAGTGATCGATTCCCGGCAATCCCGAGCCTTGCTGAATCATGGCAAATCCTTTGCCAATTTTCCAATCGCCCTCATCTTTCTCTTTGTGCCCCCAGTTAATCATTTTGGCCCCTTGTTCCAACGCTTTGGCCAAACCACAACTACCCACCGGCACAACTGTCCCCTCTCGGCCCTCTCCGAGGCTTTTAAGAATTTCAAGCATATAGCCGGTGCTCACGTGGTTCTTTTGAGCCATGTGTAGCGGATCAAGGGCCCAACTCGTGGGCCAACTCCCCAAAGGCCGTCATCAAAGCATAGGAGCCTTTGGGAGCTCCATAGCCTTGGTACGCTCCGGTGGGGGGAATATTGGTGTAATAGGTTGTCACATCAAATTTCATATTGGGACAATTAAGAAGCGGCAATGTTTTGGAACAGGCATTCATCGGCACTGTAAGGCAATGGTTGCCATACGGTCCTGTATTGGCCCTAACATCCATATATATAGCTGTCAGCTTCCCCTCTTTGGTGGCACCCATTTTCATCGTGATGGTCATCGGGTGGCGGGTACTATTGGCAATGAACTCTTCTTGGCGTGTATTGCGATACAAAATAGAGCGACGGGTCAGCCACGTGGCATAAGCTGCCACATCTTCGACCAACACATCCTGTTTAGAACCATACCCTCCTCCCACTTTTTCCTTAATGACGCGCACTTGGTGCTCCTCGATTTGGCACACCCTGGCAACAATTCGCCTCACATGAAAAGGGACTTGAGTGCTGGCTCGAACTACCAATCGATCGTTATCGATATAGGTGTAGGTAATGTGGGGCTCTAAGGGAGTACACTGAACTTGAGAAGTCCGATACGTTCTTTCAATTACCGTATCGGCTTGGGCAAACCCTTTTTGCACATCGCCTATTTCACCAAACGCAGCACTGGCAATGTTGCGTTTGCTATCTGCATGCAAAGGGAAGGGGTAAATAATCTTTCCCTCTTTTGGGTCTGAGCCTTTATTGTAACTTTTCAGATTCTTTGGCTCTCCGCTTAGATATTCAACTTCTCCGTTTTGAACAACGGGAGCTCCAACTTGCATAGCTTCTTCGACACTAAAAACTGGTTTGAGAACTTCATAGGTAACCTTAATTTTCTCTTTGGCGGCCCTAGCTTGGTCCATGGTTTCAGCCACAATAGCTGCCACGCGGTCGCCTACATGACGCACTTTACGGTTAAAAAGGCGCCTGTCGTAAGGAGAGGGTTCGGGATTACTTTGGCCGGCTTGCATGTAGTAGATATCGGGGCAATTGTCGGCTGTAATGATAGTCACCACCCCTTCTTGGGCCAAAGCTTCTGAGATATCTATGCTTGTAATGTAGGCATGGGCATGGGGGCTGCGCAACATGATCAGATGACAATATGAGTTCTCCACCCGATCTTCGACAAAGGATTTGGCCCCACTAACTAGTTGTCGCCCATCAACTTTGGGCACCACTTTACCTATAAAGCGTAAGTGGTCTCTGAATTCAGGGGCAATGGGAGTGCTATACGAGCCGTTTTTTAGCATATTCTTTGGCTAATTGGATTGCTAAAAAATAGTGTTCATACCCGCTGTCGCGAATAAGAAGGCCTGAAAGAGTCTCTTTTATGGCCTCTTTGGTGGGATCAGGATCCCGCTCAAGCAACCAGGTAAGCAATAATGCAGCTGCCGGGGCCTTGTAGGCTGAGCCCACCACCCCTGCATCAATTAATGCTTGCTGCACTACCGACAACTCTCCTTTGTTGGCCAGTGATTCAGCTGTTCGGATGTGAGCTCCTTCTGCTTCTAGGGCATACAGCAAATTGGCAAACACGGGAAGATTGTCAACAAGGACTGTATCGCTGCCGGCAAACCCCTCTCCATCATCGCTGTCGCGCACTGATAGACACCCTAAGCGCACCAAAACGCTGCGAAGCGATTCATCAGCTTGTACTTCGGTAACAATAGATTTATTGTTTAGATGGCATGAGAATTTCATACAGTGCCTCCTGCTTTTATGGCTTGCAAGCAGCGCCCATAGAGTTCACTTACGGCAATTTGTACTAAATACCGCTTGTAAGCGGCACTACCGGTAATATCATCAACAAACGTCACTTCTCTCAGGTCAGCTGAAGTAACATCGCTGGGACTTTGGTAGACTGCTGTGCTGATAGCTTCTTCAAGCTCAACCAACCGCACCACGTTACTGCCTTTGATGGCAGCACAAATGCGCACATCGCGAGCAGAGGCACTGGAGATGTCGGCTCCAAAAGAGATGGTAAGAGCAGCGGGACTTTGTACTGTTTTGGCAAAGCGGAGTGAACTGACAAAACGTTGGGGCTTGTTGAGCACCACGGCCGTAATAAGGGAGTCTTGGAAATGGTCGAAGAAAAAGTGGTACTCTCTGATAGGAAGATTTTCTTCCACCACTTTGCCATTTTGGGAAAGGTTACACAGTAACACACGAGCTTTAGCTGCCACTAAGGTACTCATCAAATACGAATCGTCTCGACTAGTGGCAATATTCCCCCCGATAGTGGCCATATTACGCCGCGTTTTTGAGCCACAAAACCGGAGCGCTTCTGCTAAAAAAGGGGGAGTAAAAGGCGAATCCAAGGCCTGCTGAAACGTTGTTAAAGCTCCGATACTCAGCTGATCATCAGTGCGGATTATGGCATCTAGTTTCAAATCTTTCAAAGAAATAACCCCTCGCTGAATCACCGAAGAGGCAAGCCGACGAATTTCCGTTCCCCCTCCTAAAAAAACCAACTGTTCGCTCTTTTTTTGTTTTAAGACTAAAGCATCCTTTAGCGATTGCACTCGATAATACATGAGGCCTCCTTATTCGCAATTGGCTTTGCCTATCATGCTGAAGCTGATGGCATTCGCCTTGCGAACCAATTCATCTTCATCAATGCCGACCAATTTTCCTTGGTCGACCACCACCGAGCCATTGACGATAGTGTAAGCTGCGTTATGGTTGTTTCCGCAAAAAAGTAAGGCAGCTAATGGGTCACTAAGAGAGCCGGCATACGGGAGGCTAAAGACATCAAACAGGGCTAAATCGGCTGCCCACCCCTCTTTAATTCTCCCGATGTTGCCAAAATTGAGCATCTTGGCACCGTTAATCGTTGCCATGTCCAACACTTCTCTCACAGTCAAAGAGCCGGCCCCTTTTTCGACCCGTTGCAGCAGTAAGGCATTGCGTAACTCACCAAGCATATCGGAACTGTCATTGGAAGCCGAACCATCAACTCCCAAGCCCACAGTAATCCCTTTTTCCAGCATTTGCGTAACGCGACAGATGCCTGAACCAAGGCGCATATTAGAAGAGGGACAATGGGCAATTTGCGCTCCACTTTGAGCTAGGTGGGTAAGCTCTTCATCGGTAAAGTGAATTCCATGCGCATAAAAGACATCGGGCCCGATAAGCTGGCACTCCTCCATCAAAGCCAACGGGCGCTTGTTATACACCGAAAGGCAATAATCATTTTCATCCCGTGTCTCTGCCAAATGGGTGTGCAGTCGCACCCCATAGCTGCGAGCTAGCTCAGAGCTCTCTTTCATCAGCTCTTTGGTGACGCTAAAAGGGCTACAAGGGGCTAAAATAATTTTGTGCATGGCCATAGGAGAAGGATCGTGAAAGGCTTCAATGACTCTCTGACTATCTTTTAGTATTTGATCGCTGGATTGCACCACTGAATCGGGAGGTAAGCCCCCTCTTTGCGCCCTAAGGACATCGACCCGCGCGTGGGGCTGAAACGGATACCCAATGCATCGGAAGCGGCAAACTGAGCACCCATCACATCTTCAGTGACATGCCTGGGGTAGATATAGTGGTGATCTGTGGTACAGGTGCAGCCGGTTTTTACTAATTCAGCAATGGCCAATAAACTGGAATAGTAGATCCCTTCGACATCAAGGTGCTGCCAGATGGTGTACAAAAAAGTGAGCCACTCAAACAGCTCTGCATTTTGCACATGCGGATGGTTGCGTGTCAGTGTTTGGTAAAAATGGTGGTGCGTGTTTACCAGCCCCGGAATAACCACAAGGCGACTGCAATCAATAATTCGACACCCCTGGGGTTTTTCTAGACTGTTGTGAGGCCCAATGCGATAAATGAGGTTGCCTTTAATCAGCAGATCAACGCCTCTTTGTACCTCTTGCTCATCAGGTACTGCCAGGCAGTAAATATTAGATAGCAAAAGTGTTTTTTCGTTCACAATGCCTCCTTGCCAGGCTCCTTTACAACTTATCTACCGCTCCTTTTTTCTGCCAACACATAAACAAGCATAGCGTAAAAAGCACTGCAGATTTCTAAATCGTCAACTCTGTTAATTTCATTAGGAGCATGTGCTTGCACTTCATCTCCAGGGCCAAAACCGATAGCAGGAATCTTGTGGCGACCGGTGGTAGCCACTAAATTAGTACTGAAAGTCCATTTGTCGACAACGGGCCGACGCGCATACAAGCGCTTATAGGCTTCTATTCCTGCTTGAACGACATAATGGTCTTCATCAAGTTTCCATGTCGGGAAATAGAGCTCTTGATAATACTCTTTCTGTGTCCAGCCCACTTTTTCGTACATCGGCATTTCAACAGAGATTTGATCTACAGGATCGCCGGTGGCCTTGCTGATATACTCTTTAACTTGATTAATTGCCAATTGGGCATCTTCGCCCCAAGTCAAACGCCGATCAAGATAGAGCATCGCATAATCGGCAACGGCACATTGAGAGGGGCCGTGAACATCCATTTGACTGACAGTGATTGTCCCTTTACCTAAAAAACCGTCAGCATCAGAGGGCAAATCGTCGTTAAGCTGTTCAATGGCCAAGGCCGCTTTAGCTGCTTTGTACGCAGCACTGATTCCCCGCTTTGGAGCACTGCCGTGAGCAGAAACTCCTCTAAGAACAACTTTAATTTCCATTCTTCCACGGTGCCCTCGATAGAGTTGACAGCTAGTTGGTTCGGTGGAGACCACTATATCGGGTTTAAATTGTTCCTCTTCTATTAAATATTTCCAGCACATCCCATCACAGTCTTCTTCCATAACAGTGAAGGTGAACCAGACGCTATACTCCCCTTTGTAATCGAGATCTTTGAGGATTCTGGCTGCTGTTATCATGGCAGCAGCGCCCCCTTTTTGGTCACTTGATCCTCGCCCGTAGACAAGTCCATCTTTAATTTCTCCGCTAAAAGGATCAAAGTTCCAATTTTGGAGGTTCCCCACTTCAACAGTATCGATGTGGGCATCAAAAGCCAGATGCTTAGCTCCAAATCCAACCCTTCCGATAACACTGCCAAGCCCATCAATGCGTACTTCATCAAAGCCAGCCTCTTCGCACAGTTTTACAATCAGGTGCGCTACTTCCTCCTCTTTACTGCTGTACGATTTGACTTGCACCATCTTGGCAAGGTTTTCTGCTGTGTACATCCTGTACTTTTGTGCCAATGCTTTGATTTGTTTTTCCATTCTAGGCTCCTACGATCGAAGGTGGTCAACTCGCTTCCATATCCGTTTGGCAATCTGGGCCGCTTTGGCATAGATTTCTTTTTCATCAAATGGGAATATCCGCTGATTAAGTACCATTTTCCCATTGACCATCACCGATTCAACTGCGTTGCTACTTATCCCCCACACAAAGTGGGAGGCTACATTTTCTGGCACCAAGGCAGTTGGACTTTGATAATCCAGCACTACCAAATCGGCAACATAGCCACTTTCAATACGCCCAAATCGGCGCCCAAAGCTCTTTTGCAATAATTGGTTACCTCTGTTAAGTGCTTTAAAGAAATCGGGAGGCCACAGCGTTCCCAATGCATCACGGTGTTTGAAAAAAGCAATTTTCAGCTCCTCAAACATATTACCCCCACAGCCGTCGGTACCAAGAACAAGGTTGTTTACCTGTGCCAAATGCTTCATATACCCAACTTGGTTATTCATATTGCTACGCGGGTTATGGGCCACAAAAGACCCTCTTTGATTCACTCGCCGAATCTCATTTTCATTAAGGTGTAAGGCGTGGACTAAGAGGGTGTTATCAGTTAGAAGTGCCGCTTCATCAAGTCTGGTAATAATATCTTTGTGGTAGCGATGGTGACTGTGACTGACATCATAAGAATCTTCGGCCACATGGATATGGAGCCCTCTGTGGGTTGTATCAACGGCTTCTTTGAGTAACTTTAACGCTTCCTCGGGAACAGTAAAAGAGGCATGAGCCCCTATCATCGCTTCCACTAGCCGCCTCTGGTCACTTTGATCTATGCCCAAAGCAAAATCGATGTTCTCCTGAATACCTTCCTCTACCTCTTTCATCCCCTGGTTGCGATCAGTTACTTCATAACACGTGCACCCGCGGATACCGACTTCACGCATCCTTCAGCGATAGTGGTAAGTGATCTTGGTATACAAGAGGGGCTGGCATGGTGGTCAATGCAACTGGTTGTCCCTGCTTTAATAGCATCCAAACTACATATAAGAGAGCTATAATAGATAGCTTCCTCATCCAAGGCTCGATCGAGGCGCCACCACCACTCTTTAAGCACTTGAATAAAATCATTTTGCGGACCGGAGCTGACAAGCATTCCGCGGCTTAAGGCCGAGTAGTAATGATGATGCGAACATACAAATCCCGGGACAAGCAGCTTGTCTGTGCAATCGATGATCTGAAAGTGAGGGTAACGCTGCTTAAGATGCTTTCCCACTTCGACAATCAGCGTATCGCAGACGGCAACATCAACATTTGAGGTGATTGAAATTTCTTCTCCACTTTGAATGAGAGTTGCATTAACAAACAGCGTGTCGGCCATCCTTACATCTCCACTTTTCCCAGCAAATAGCTGTGGTTCAAAATAACTTCCCCAATGAGAGCCCTCAGCTGGGGCTCTTTTATGGAGAGCATTTGAGCATTGGTATCAATTGGGTGCTGCTCTACTAAAGAGCCAAGGCGGAGTACTATATGTGTTGCAAGAACAAAGAATCCATTGTTCTTTGAAGAATCAAAATCTTCTTTAGTGCTAAACAGTGTAAGCTTGTTGCGATACGGAGAGCCAAGATAGGGACAAAAGGTGGTACAATTGCCGCACTCATTGCACAAAGCATCCAAGTGGATAATTTGGAAAGGGTTGTCAAATAAATCGCTGTATCGACGCACATCGATGGCAACATTGGCACGGTTGGGGCACACCTCAACGCATTTATCACATATATAGTTACACTGCAAACAGCGGGAGGCTTCTTGTTGCCCAAAAGCATCAATTCCATCAGCAGGTGACAACGGTAGCAGTAATTTTCCCCGTTTGGCACGAATGGCTGAGAAAAAAGTCTCCTTTTCTTCAGTCGTTTGCCAAAGCAGTTGCCGCCACTCGCTATCATGCAAAGCTGTTTGTACCGCTTCAAAGGCGCTGGCAATGCACAAAGCGATACTAGAGGGACCTGTTGCCGCATCACCAATAAGATACACTCCTTTCTTATTTTTAATGCCAAGGCTCTTTAGATGATCAGAATCGACTTGCTCCCCTATGGCGCTAATAAGCGTGTCGATTGTAAACGTTGTCGTTTGACCAGTGGGGATGGGCCGAGGTCGATTCGATGCATCAGCTTCTCCAAGTCTCATAATCTGACACTCAAGATTCCCCTGATTATCAAGAGCGTGGGGATTGGTCAAAAAATGAAACTGGACCCCTTCTTCAAGGGCATGTTTCACCTCTTCTTTATCAGCCGGCATCTGAGAAGCCCCTCTGCGATACAATAGATGGACCTCTTTGACCCCTCTCACGCGCAAAGCTGCCCGGGCGCTGTCAATGGCGGTGTTCCCCCCACCAACAACGGCTACTGTATCTCCTAGTCTTAGATTCAAAGGATCTTGGCGAAACGATGCAAGAAATTCCAAAGAGCTGTGCACGCGCTCAGTGGGTCCAGCTAGGGCTAAATGGTTGCTTTTTTCTGCACCTATGGCATAAAACAGGAAAGAAAATCCCAAAGCTTGCAGTTTCTCAACTTCAACCTCTTGGGCATTAAACACAAACTGTACGCCATGCATCGCAATAAAATCGATGTCGGCCTGCAGTGCTTCAGAGGGGAAGCGGAAACCGGGAATAATCCGTTTGGCAATTCCTCCCGCATCTTGTTCTTTTTCAAAAACGGTAACATCTATTTGGTTGCGGGCTAAAAAGTAAGCAGCTGCCAATCCAGCAGGACCAGAGCCTATAACAGCAGCTTTCACTGCGCTTTTAGTGGGTTTCTCCCATGTTTTTACATACTCGGCAAATCCCATTTCAGCCGCAATTTTTTTCATCTCTCTAATATGAACGGTCCCCTCGTAATCTAAGCGGGTGCAGTGGTACTGACATTGATGATCACAGATATACCCAGTTAAATGAGGCAAAGGATTCTCTTGGTAAATCAATTCCAAAGCTTCGCTATAGCGCCCTTGTCCCACCAAGTAAATGTAATCGGGAATATTTTGGTGAATCGGACAAGCAACAACACACGGAGCTATATAGCAGTCAATCAAAGGTAGCTCTGAGGGGACACTCACCGTCTCTTCCCCTCTGAATGCTTTGGTGTACAAACCTGAAGTACGACTTTTTTGGGCCAATTCAGTTAGTTTTTGCACATCAATACCCTCAGGAGCAACGACGTGTGCCAATTGCCTAGCCATCTGGGCCAATCGCACATATCCTCCCGGTTTAAGGACATCGGTGGCAACAGTGATGGGCCTGATACCCGTTTCAAAGACCTCTTTTATGTTCAGCTCGTTAATACCGCCACTGTAGCTGATGTTAATCGCCCCGCCAAAATCTGCAGCCAGCTTTTGGGCCAATGTCAAACTTATGGGAAACAGAGCTCTTCCTGACATGTATATTTCTTCTGCGTTAAGAAATCCCAAGGTATTGGTAGTCCCTAATGTGTTGGTTAGCTTCACGCCAAATGTTTTGCCTTTTTGGATGGCTTGTAATTGCAACCTTTTGAGCATCGGTACAGCATCTTGGTAGTGCAAATCGTTTGCAAAGGAGGCTGCTTTTAAGCTGATATAGCCATATCCTTGAGTAGTGAGCATGGTGGTGATTGCTTGTTGGCCCAACAAAGTTGGATTAAGTTTGACTACGGTATCTAAGGCTCTTTCCGTAAGCATATAGGAACAGATGGCCTCAATTTCATCAGGCGGACAGCCATGCATCGTGCTGATGGTCACCGAACGACAGATATGGGGACGTATGGTGTTAACGAGGTGTTTAAGATGGTGGAGCCTCCCCTTCCACACGGTGCGATCCAAAAAGAACCCTTTTGGTTGCCACAACGCTAAGGTCTTTAGGCAACTGGTTAAACATGACAGTTGTTGAGCAATCTTGCAGCGAGGTGATAAATTGCTGCATTTTGGGACTTTGAATCCCTTTTAAATCGTAGCCAACGCTCATATTAAACAAAAAGGAGAAGGTAGAGGGGACTGTATCAAGCAAAAAGGTTTCAAGCACATGTAGTGCGACCCACGCTTTAATATATTCATCCAAAGCTTTAGGCAAAGTAAATTCGCTGGACCACTCACTATTGTAGCCTTCATCTCGAGCATCAATGCACGGTTTCTCTATTTCTAGCTCATCGAGTATCTGCACCGTCTTCAATTCCATAAAGCGGGCACCACAGAGATAGGAGACTATAATGTTTTGAGCTAATTGGGTGTGCGGACCGGCTGCCGGTCCCATGGGGGCAGTTTCTCGGTCAAACAATGTAGGGGGCTTGGTTATAGGCGGGGGGATATACCACTGTGAAACAGGGATGCCGAAGATAGAGGAGCTTTGAGCCAGTTCCCCAAACATGCGTTCTAAAAGCCCTTCAAACGGAATGGGACGCATGAGTTCAGCCATGGTGATCTCGCCTCCTTTTAGATGTAGCGGTTGCGACGATCCACCTCTTATTATAGGGGGTAATCGATCAAAGTCAAACTATTTGCAACAACTTGCAACACGTGCAGGCCTCATTTTTGTCCCCTTTTAGGCCGTAAAAAGCTTGGAGCACCGTAGTTGAAGAGAGGTGGTAGGCCATGATATAATCGGTCGCTAAGGAGCGCTCTATGAAGAACATCTTGATTGGGGTGGCTATTGGCTTGGCCCCCATGCTCATTATTCTCATTGTTCAAAGCGTTAAAAATGCCACCAAAACCAAAGAACACAAACATGAGATTGCCAGATTGAAAGCGATGGTTACCGATAGAATGGATCTTGAGTCTGAAGGATTGACCAAACTTAAAAGCGAAATAGCTGTTTTGAAAGAACAAAATGAAAATCTGAGGATTACCATCCGCACCTACTCCCAAAAACCGGGGCGCAGAGAAGTCGGACGATTGCAAGTTTTCCAACAAGCGGCAGACCGGCTTACAATCAACAGCCCGGGATTTGGCGCAGCTTGGCAAGCAGCGCTCAAAGAGAGTGAAGCGGAGTTCGAAAAGACTTTCCACGGCCTGCAACCGTTTATCCGACGTGTCATTCCCCTTAAAAATACGGATGCCCATATTGTCGGTCAGATCGAGCAGGACTAATCAGTCATCTTCATAGAGTTCGTGAATCACATCCCACGCTTCTGCGTGGCCCAAACGGAGTTGGCATAGCAGCTTGTAGTGATATAATAACAGTTCCAGTTGTTTTGCCACCGCTTGGGTAAGACTATAACCAAGGGGAATATCTATCTCTTGATCTCCATCCTCAAGGGTGCTTAAGCGTACATACTCAGCCCACATGTCGGCTCTTTTCCAAAGGGCAAACCCTTCAGCTGCAAATAAAAGTGTTGGTTCCCAATGACGGCGCTGTAGCGAAGCAGCAGTTTGTTGTATCTGCTGGTCACTGGCATCAGGTGGCAGTTGTTCAAATTGTTTTTGCACTTGTTGCATCATAACAGCTCTTTGCTACTAAGAAATGTCACTTTGCCGTCAAAGTAATCGACTGTATCGTAGTTTCGTCCATCAACGCTTTGAATCAAATCGGTAATGGCAAAGAGTTTTTTCTCAGGAGCGTAAACAAGTAAGTCAAGCAATGATTGTTTCACACAGAAATCGCCTGCCAACCCTGCCACATAGACCTCTTCTCCCTCTATTACATCGACATGTTTACCCTCTTCAAAGGGAG
This sequence comes from Sphaerochaetaceae bacterium, assembly GCA_050950025.1. Classification (GTDB taxonomy): domain Bacteria; phylum Spirochaetota; class Spirochaetia; order Sphaerochaetales; family Sphaerochaetaceae; genus JBMNGW01. The sequence goes on from JBMNGW010000001.1 coordinate 65,480, forward strand.
AAAATTCTTCTTTATCTTTTTGTTGGCCTTTTAACAGAAGCACATCTGCAGGTGCTACTGCCAACTGAGCCCCTTTTGTCCCTGCCACACAATGAGGGGGGAATGTGGAAAAAGAGATATGATCAGAGGGGTGGTTATCGGCTGTCAGAATAATTTGGTCAAAATGGGAGCGGATGCTCTCCATGTGCTTTACAAAATCGGCATCAGCTGTACCAACAGCCAGTGAACCGCCTGAAAGAAAATCGTTTTGTACATCTACAATTATCAGTGTTTTTTTCATGCCCTTAGCCTCCTTCAGGGCAAATCCCTTTGCCGAAAGCGGGACTTGAACCCGCACGACCCTTAGGTCAAGGGATTTTAAGTCCCTTGTGTCTACCTGTTCCACCATTTCGGCCCGACTCTAGTTTTACCTGTAATTGAAAAAAAACGCAAGAGAAGCTGAGAATCTGTTTTCATGAATTTGTTGCTTTTGTATAAAACATATTGACTATTTTTCCTGATTGATGTCTAATGCAGATAGAAATGTTAGCTATAGCTAACTAATCTTGCCAGGAGGAGCGATATGCCGTTGACGCTTGTGAAGATTGGAGAGTCGGCCTCGATCAAAATGGTATTAGGCAAGGATGAAACAAAAAAGTTTCTCAGTAGCCTTGGCTTCAATGCCGGTGAATCGGTAACTGTTGTTTCAGAAAATGGGGGAAACCTCATCCTTTCGATTAAGAATTCGCGCATAGCTTTGGACCGCTCCATGGCTCAGCGAATTCACGTATAAAGGGGTGGAAGATGATGACTCTTTCTGATATCCGCCCAGGATCTACGGTAAAAGTGCGCAAAGTTTCGGGAGAAGGAGCTACAATGCGCCGCATTATGGACATGGGAATCACCAAAGGGTGCTCTGTCATTGTCAGAAAAGTCGCCCCGCTAGGAGATCCTATCGAGGTGACTGTCAGAGGATACGAGCTTTCGCTGAGAAAAAGCGACGCCTCCCTCATTTATGTTGAATCATGATGTCGCTCGACATCATTTTTTTTATTGAATTTACTAAGGAGACCTTATGGCTCATACGATAGCCCTGGCTGGTAACCCCAATTCAGGCAAAACTTCTTTGTTTAACGAGCTGACCGGCTCATCCCAATATGTTGGTAACTGGCCGGGAGTGACAGTGGAGAAAAAAGAGGGGCATTTAAAACAAAGTAAGCATCATATTGTCATTGACTTGCCCGGTATCTACTCCCTGTCTCCCTACACCCTAGAGGAAGTGGTCAGCCGCGATTATCTGATAGATGCGCGTCCTGATATCATTATTAATGTGGTGGATGCCACGAACTTAGAGCGCAACCTCTATTTAACCACTCAGTTGGTAGAGACGGGGATTCCTGTCCTCATAGCCTTGAATATGATCGATATTGTCGAAAAACGGGGCGATATTATCGATATTAACGGTCTGGCGGCTGCTTTAGGCTGTCCGGTTATAGCCACTTCAGCAGTGACAGGCAAAGGGCTCAAAGATCTGGTTAAACAGGCCATCCATATGGTCGATAATCACATGGCGCCCCCTATTAGTGCCCATTTTAGTCAAGAGACAGAAAAAGCCCTTAAAGATATCGGCTCTTTGATTGAAGGCACTGTGCCTCCCGAGACGTTACGATGGTACATTATTAAGCTGTTTGAACGGGACCAACAGGTACAACAGCGCCTCGATTTGGATCAGAAGAAGATTGCAGAAATTGAGGCCATTATTAGTGCAACAGAAGAGAAACTAGACGATTCGGCCGAAAGCATTATTACTACCGATCGCTACGACTATTTGACGGCCATTGCAAAAAAAACGCATACCCAAAAACGGGCTGCCGGCTCTTTGACAATCAGTGATAAAATTGACCGGGTTGTCACCAACCGGTTTTTGGCTCTTCCCCTTTTCTTTGTCATTATGTGGGGTGTTTATTACGTCTCAATTCAGAGTGTGGGAGAACTCTTTATTGGTGGCATCGAGTGGCTTTTCCACGATTTCATCGGCGCAAATCTTGCTTCGTGGCTACTAAGTGTTGGTACCAACAGTTGGCTGGTGGGATTGCTTACTGACGGTATCATTGCCGGAGTGGGAGCGGTGCTCACCTTTGTGCCGCAAATGATGATCCTCTTTTTCTTCCTCTCTTTTATGGAAGACTGTGGGTACATGGCTCGAGTAGCGTTCATTATGGATAGGATTTTCCGCAAGTTTGGTCTTAGCGGTAAATCATTTATTCCCATGCTCATTGGCACCGGCTGTTCAGTCCCTGCCATTATGGCCAGTCGAACGATTGAGAATCAGCGCGACAGAAGAATGACTATCATGCTTACTCCGTTTATCCCCTGTGGGGCAAAATTACCTGTTTTTGCCCTTCTGGTAGGGGCTTTCTTCCCCCATAGCGCGTGGATTGCCTCTTCAATGTATTTAGTGGGGATTCTTGCTGTCATCATTTCCGGTATTTTCCTCAAAAAAACCAAAGCCTTTGCCGGCGATCCGGCCCCCTTTGTTATGGAACTGCCCCCCTACCACATGCCGCGGTTTAAAGGTGTGGCCATCCACATGTGGGAAAGAGGCAAGGAATTCATTAAAAAAGCGGGAACGATTATTGCCGTGGCTTCAGCCGGTATTTGGATTTTACAATCGACAAGCTGGTCTTTTGAATTTGTCGAAACACAACAAAGTATCCTTGCCTCTATCGGTCGCTTCATTGCACCGCTTTTTAAGCCGTTAGGATTTGGTCGATGGGAAGTTGCCGTTGCCACCATCACCGGATTGCTAGCCAAAGAAACAATCGTGGCTACTTTCGGTATTGTACTGGGGTTGGGAACGGTCGCTGAAGGAGATCCGACACTGGTCGCTTCCATAGGGTCCTTTTTCACCCCCGTCAGTGCGTATGCCTTTATGATTTTCACCCTCTTTGCCGCCCCTTGTGTTGCGGCAATCGGAGCAACAAAAAGAGAAATGAACAGCATCCGCTGGACAGCCAGTGCCGTGCTGTTTCAAACCTCGGTAGCCTATCTAGCAGCCCTTTTGGTCTACCAAATTGGTTCGCTTATTTTTTAGGAGGCATTTATGGCCAACGTTATAGTATCAATTATTATTTTCGGCTCTTTGGGCCTCATAGCTTATCGTATGCTCAAATCGCGTAAAAGCGGGGGCTCTTCGTGTCATAGCGGTTGCGGCAGTTGTCCGTATGCCTGCGAAGAAAAACCTGAGCACTAAGAAAGCGCTCTTATTCATCTTCTAGGAGGTCCTTGAACGGACCTCCTGTGTTTTGTATAGTAGCTGTGAGGAAAGAGCATGCTCAGTGCAAAAGAGTTGGTTGCCTGTGAAGAAAATTTTCCTTTTTGGAAAACTCTTAGTGAACAGGGCAAGCAAACACTGTTAAATGGAACAATTAGCTTCACCCACCCCCCTGGGGCCATAGTACATGAGGACCGTAACAAATGTACCGGGTTGTTGATGCTTATTAGCGGGCAGTTGCGCATTTATATTGTTAATGAACAGGGCAAACAAATTACTCTTTACCGCCTTTTTGATCGTGATGTATGTGTTTTATCGGCTTCGTGTCTTATTCGCAATATTACCTTTGACGTCCATGTATCATCCGAAAAAACCTCGTATATGTTGCGTATCGCCACCGATGCGTATCAGAGTGCAGGTAAAAACAATCCCCAACTTCTTGATTTTACCAACCAATTGGTCTCTTCGCGTTTTAGTGATGTGATGTGGGTTGTTGAGCAAGTGGTCTTTATGAAATTCGACCAACGCCTTGCTTTGCATTTACTTGAGCGTTCAGCTATTGAACAAAGTGATACTTTTAAGGCCACCCACGAGGCTATCGCCCGCGATTTGGGCTCTGCTCGAGAGGTGGTGACCCGTATGCTCAGCCGCTTTGCCGAAGAAAACCTAGTTAGCTTAAGCCGTGGAGGTATCACCTTAGTTGATCGGCGGCGGCTGACTGAATTGACTTAAGCCAAATCCAACATCTTCTTCAGTTTACTCTCATTGCCCACCCCAACGTGCTTGCTTAGGACTTTGCCCCCTTTAAAGGCAATCATGGTCGGAATTGACATAATGCGGTACTGGTAAGCCAATTCTTGCTGCACATCGACATCGACTTTACAAATCTTGGCATGTTTGGGATCTAACTCTTTGCTAAAAGCATCGAGAATCTCGCCTTGTATTTTACACGGGCCGCACCACTGTGCCCAAAAGTCGACTAACACGGGGACTTCTGATTGCAGTACTTCTTTTTCAAAATTGTTCTGGGTGACATGAGTTATCATGAGGTTTGCTCCTTATGGTTGTTTTACTGAACCTAATGTACTGATTACCATATCTTTTTGTCTGTAACAAAGTCACAATATAGCTGTTGACAAATATAGTAATGATTCCTATTATGAGTTCAGAAACTGTGCAAATCTGCACATAAGGAGTTACAAATGGAAGACATGACAAGAAACCCGATGCCGTTGATTGGAGATCCCGCTCCCGAATTTAAGGCTATCACTACCCAAGGTGATATGAACTTCCCTGCCGATTACAAAGGCAAGTGGGTTATTCTTTTCTCCCACCCTGCCGATTTTACCCCTGTGTGTACCACTGAGTTTATGACGTTTGCTTCGATGATGGACGAGTTTAAAGCCCTGAATACCGAGTTGGTAGGTCTGTCGGTTGACTCGCTGTATGCCCATATTGCCTGGCTAAGGAGAATCGGCGAGCTAGAGTGGAAGGGAATGAAAAACCTTGATGTTACCTTCCCCCTCATTGAAGACATCAAAATGGATGTCGCCAATAAATACGGAATGATTCAGCCCGGTCAATCTAACACTCAGGCTGTGCGAGCTGTTTTTGTTGTCGATCCAAAGGGAATTATTAGAACCATTCTCTACTATCCTCTTTCGATGGGAAGAAATTTTGATGAAATCAAGCGCATTATTTTAGCTTTGCAAAAAGCCGATGCCGATTCAGTGGCAACTCCCGCCGATTGGAGACCCGGTGATGATGTCATCGTGCCTACTCCCGGCTCTTGTGGAACTGCCAAAGAGCGGATGGAGAGCCAAGACGACGATATGTATTGTCTTGACTGGTTTATGTGTTTCAAAAAAGAGAAGAAATAAAATCCCTTTTCTCATAGGCGGCCCTCCGGGGCCGTTTTTTTTGCTCTTGCCCTTTAAAAGGCCCATCAGTACCATTGATGTATGACACGCTATATCGATTCACATTTTCACCTAGTGCATTTGAAAGAGAAAGGGTACGACATCCAACAGCTTTTAGCTCAGCTTGAAGCCTCACAGTGGGCAGGAGGGATCGATATAGGGAGCCAAGCCTTTGATTTAGTGGAGCGTAAAAAGCTCCTTAAAGCCTATCCGTTGATTCGCCTTGCAGCCGGCATAGGGCCTTGGGGCGCTCAAGGCCAAGATTCCATAGCACCTTTAATTGCCCAATTTACCGAAATGGTGTACACCCATCGCCCCGATGCCATAGGTGAAATAGGACTCGATTGGTATTGGAAATATGGGACTTTAGAACGACAGAGCGCTTTATTTACCGCTCAAATTGACCTTGCTTGCCAACTGGATGTGCCGATTATTATCCACAGCAGAGAGGCCGATGAACCGATGCAACAGATTCTTGCTACCAGTAAGATCTCGGTTCCCGTTATTATGCACTGCTGGGCCTCCGGCTGGTCTTTGCTTAAAACAGCCATTGAAAAAGGATATAGCATCTCCTTTGCCGGTCCAATCACCTATAAAAATAATGTCCAACTGCGCCAGATGTTGCAAAGCGTTCCGCTGAAACAACTCTTATTGGAAACCGACAGCCCGTATCTTAGCCCCCAAGCTCAAAGAGGCAAACTCAACACGCCGCTAAATATTGTGTATGTGTATGAGAAGGCGGCGGAAATACATCGTATGGAACCTAGCGAATTAGCCATCGTAATCCAAGAGAACTTTGAGCGCCTTTTTGGTAAGAACGGACAATAGTTGTCGGGGTTCGATGAGCAGCCACCTCTTTAAACGTACTTACCACATCGTCTTTAACCACCCCCAGTACCTGTTTGGGCTTTAGCAAGGGAAGCAGCATCTCATCCACTACCCATAGGACTGCACCTAGGCTTTCATCGGTGGCATACCAGTCAAAATTACTTACAAAAGGGACAACAATCAGTGCCACCGCCTTTGTATTGAGCTCAGTAATAAGAGCTTGAGCTTGAGTAAAGGAGTAAGAGCCGACTTCTCGAACTTCCAAAAGCCCCGTGTAGTGGTCTTGGAAGACTTTGGCCGCCGCTGCTGCAAAAGCATCTTTTTGATCATACAATAGAGCAATCGGCAAAGGATTGCCTTGCATAAAGTCTGTTACATCTGCTGCGGCCTTTATCCACCCTTCATCTATTTCGCCCCTTGCAAGTGCCCCTACTCCCCCTAATTGGATCAGCGGAACAGGAAACTGCTTTGCCCACTCTTTTTGTGAGGGGACAAGAGGCGATAACACAATGGCAGAGGCGTTCGTCGCTTTAGTTTGGATGGTGGTAAAGAGGGTATCAAGATTACCTAACTGCCGAGAATCTAGGCTGACCTCTTTTATCCTAAGCCCTGTGGCAGCACATCTAAGATGCTGCTGAAATGAAAGCGGAGAAGCATACTGGACATAAAGAATCTGAGAAGCAAACTGGTTCCAAAACCAAAATGCTCCAAAGAGGACCAAAGCTAGTAAAAACACTACAACCAGACTCTTTTTTATTCCCATGAGAGTACTGTAATAGGCACAGCGAGATTTGGTCAATAAAGGAGTTCTGTTGACCAACTTCTGAGAAAAGAATAGATTAAAAGGAGAATGATAAGGAGTGTGAACATGGTTTCTTATAAAGAATTGGGATTGGTGAACACAAAAGAGATGTTTGCCAAGGCGATTGTTGGTGGCTATGCTATTCCAGCTTACAACTTTAACAACATGGAGCAGCTGCAAGCAATCATTGGAGCTTGTGTGGAAACGAAAAGTCCCGTTATTTTGCAAGTTTCCAAAGGAGCTCGGGATTATGCCAACATGAACTTGCTGCGCAATATGGCCAAAGGAGCAACCGAATACGCCAAAGAACTGGGTTATGAGATTCCTATTGTGCTGCACCTTGACCATGGCGATTCCTTTGAGACGTGCAAAGAATGCATCGATAATGGTTTTTCTTCGGTGATGATTGACGGGTCTCACTTCCCTTACGAACAAAACGTTGAGCTGACAAAAAAAGTTGTGGAGTATGCCCATAAATTTAATGTCACTGTTGAAGGGGAGCTGGGAGTTCTGGCAGGCATTGAAGATGATGTGGTTGCCGAGCATTCGACATACACACAACCTTCTGAAGTTATCGACTTTGTCAGCCGCACAGGAGTCGACTCATTGGCTATCTCCATTGGCACCAGCCACGGAGCCAATAAATTCAAACCCGAACAGTGCACTCGCAACGAAAAAGGGATTTTAATTCCCCCGCCGCTGCGATTCGACATTCTTTCTGAGATTGAGCAAAAATTGCCCGGGTTCCCCATTGTTTTACACGGATCTTCTTCTGTGCCTCAAGATTTGGTAGCTCAAATCAATGCTTTTGGTGGCCATCTGAAAGAGGCTGTGGGTATTCCTGAAGAGCAGCTGCGCCAAGCAGCCAAAAGTGCTGTGTGTAAAATCAACATCGACAGCGACGGTCGTATTGCTATGACTGCTTCCATCAGAAAGACATTTGCCGAACAACCGGGTGAATTTGATCCCAGAAAATATCTTGGTCCAGCCCGCGAAGCATTGAAACAACTGTACATGCACAAAAACATCAACGTGCTTGGTTCTGCTAATCAGGCTTAAAAGAGTCTACAAGCTTTAGTGCTCCCCCTTTGACGCAAAGGGGAGCGCTGTGCTATAGTCTTTAACGGTGGGTTTAGCCTACCATATTCCCAAAGAAGGTTTCGAAAAGAACAAGGAGAACGTTTGGCTACAAAAGAGTTGCGAGTAAATCGACAAATCAGGTCTCGAGAAGTATTTGTCATAGATGCTGATGGAAATCAAAAGGGTGTCATGAACATCCTCGATGCTTTAGAGTTAGCAGATGCAGCTGGACTCGATTTGGTAGAGGTCTCTCCCAACGCCAATCCTCCTGTATGCAAAGTTCTTGACTTCGGCAAATATCGCTACGAGCAGGAGAAAAGAAACCGCGAAGCCAAAAAGAACCAAGTGGTGGTGAAACTCAAAGAGATTCGCATGCAGCCCAAAATTGATCGCCACGATATGGAGTTCAAAACAAAGGCTATCGCCGATTTCCTCTCTGAGGGAAATAAAGTAAAAGTTTCGGTCCGTTTTAGAGGCAGAGAATTGGCTCACACTGAGCTTGGCAAGAAGGTGTTGGACACCATTTTGCATATCCTCAGTGAAAAAGAGGTCAATTACAACCTCGATAAAACGGCAGCCATGGAAGGGCGCATGATGAGTATGATTGTCAGCCCTGCCAGAAGTAAAAAATAATACAACATCCAGTTGGATGACTATGCAGCAGTTCCAAGGGGTGTCTTGTTCCTTGTGAACGCTTAAAGAGGTGGTGTTATGCCAAAAATGAAAACAAGAAAATCGGCCAAGAAACGGTATAAAGTTACCGCTACTGGTAAGGTCATGTACAAAAAACAGGGCCTAAGGCACATTTTGACGAAGAAGAATACCAAGCGTAAGCGCAATTTGCGTGCGGCTGGGATTCTCAGCGATGCGGAAGTAAAGAAAGTTAAAGTTCTGCTTCCCTACGAGTTTTAAGGAGGTGCCGCATGCCAAGAGCTGTTGATGGAACAAAAAGAAAAGATCGCCGAAGAAAACTTCTTAAAGAGGCCAAAGGATATTGGGGTCGCCGGGGTACTAACTTCCGCTCGGCCAAAGATACTGTCATCAAAGCAGGAACTAATGCTTACCGTGACCGCCGTCGCCGCCGCAGAGACTTCAGATCATTGTGGATTGCCCGTATTTCAGCCGGAGTGCAAGCCGAAGGCCTGAATTATTCGCAATTTATGTACGGCTTAAAGAAAGCCAATATTGAAATTAACCGCAAAGTTCTCTCAAATATGGCTATTGAAGACAAGGCTGCTTTCTCTCAACTGGTAGCCCAAGTCAAAACAGTATTAGCCTAATAACTGACAAAACATGGAGGTGTTTTGATGACGACTCTCGATAAAGTACAATTGCTGGAGCAGAGAATTATTAAAGCTACCGTTTTGATCAGAAGCCTTGAGAAGAAAATTGATGACTTGCAAGATGAGGTGGAAGTGCTCTCTGTTCATAATGAAGAACTCCAACGTTATGCCGACAGTTATAGCACTGATAGCAAGTTGATTGAGGCCTCTATCAGCAGTGCCTTAACACACCTTGATTCAATTGAAGGCTTGGACGACATCGATATTGGCAGTGCCCTGCAGATTGATTTGGAGACTGCTGACCAATTTACCAGTGGCTCGGGGCTGGCAATTGATGAAATATCACTTGATCAGCTCTGAAATGTCCCTTACGGGGAAAAATGAGCGAACGGAACCCATAGCGGTTCCGTTTTTTTATAGTCTATGATAGCATCTAAGTGTACATGTCGGACTTGTGGTGTCCGCAAGGGGCCAGTTCTCTTGGCTCAAACAACACATATGGGATGCGGCATAGCTGTGTTGAATTGCTCCCGGGAGGTTTCCTCCTTATAAGGGAACACAATGCGCAGCAACTAGCAGCCCACTTGAACCATCGGTTCAAGAGATAATCCCAAGCGGTGCCACAGGTCCCTTTTTATGCCTGTGAAGGAGCAAATATGAGTGCATCCGATCCTTTAAACGATATTATTTTCATTACACTACCCGACTCTCCCCCTACTCAAAGCGGTGAGTTTTCTTTTGATCCGACCATTGCTTTACCGGTGCAACTGCCAGAAGGGAGCACCACTATAGAGGCAGATTCGGGTTTGCGCATTGAACAAATTGCCGCCGGATTAATCAAAGTGATTGCCCACAATAGCTCACATGCCAATTTTGATTATTACTGTGATTTATTACTGGCTTTGCAGCCCGATGTTGTTCATGAGCTCCATACTGCAGCTGTGGCCAAAGCGCAAACTGAAGATGAACAATTTGCCGAAGAACTTTTTTTAGCAGCTGTCCATCTTAATCCCCATATTGCAGAACTGTATGTTAATTTGGGAATTCTGTATGGCCAACAGGCTCGCAAAGCGCGGGATGCCAATCAGCAACACGTATACGATGAGGCTATTACAAAGCAAATGGATACTCTGCGAAAAGGGCTGGAAGTACTCCCCTATTCTGAGCTGCTGCTTAAAGAATCGGGTATGCTCAATCTTTTTTTAGGCAATGATGAGATTGCCTATGAGCAGCTGAATGCCTATTTAGCACAAGCTAAGGACTCGGAAGAAAAAGAGTTGATTGCCAAGAAAGTAGAAGAACTAGGTTCTCAAATCGAAGACGAACAGACATTGCAAGCTGCTTTTGATGAAATGCAATTGGGTAATGAAGAACAGGCATTACGCCTAGCTACAACGTATGCCACGAACAATCCACGTCTGTGGTCGGGCTTTTTCCTCCAAGGGTGGGCTCTTCGTCGCCTAGGGCGCTACCAAGAAGCACAAAGCGCTTTTCTCCGCTGCTTAGAATTGGGAGAACAAAACGCCGATATTTACAATGAATTATCAATCTGTGCTTTGGAATTGGGAGAGCGGCAGCTATCCCAAGAGTATTTGGAAATAGCGTTGGAACTGGATGAAGAGTCGGTCAAACTCATCAGCAACCTCGCCTTTTTAAAACTTGAAGAGCAACAGTACCAAGAGGTTCAGCACCTACTAAATCGAGGCTTAGCCCTCGATGCCCAAGATCCTGCCCTCCTTTATATCCAAAAAGAGCTCAATAAACGGACCGGCACTTTTGAGGAAGATGATGTTATCGATGCTTGAAGCAAAACGCTTTATTACAGCCAGTGAAACAGAAAGTGCTTTAGTGGGCACCCAAATAGCCGCCACGTTACAAAGTGGTGCTGTTGTCTCTTTACGTGGCCCCTTAGGATCGGGTAAAAGTGTCATTGCCCGCGCTATTGCCCGCGCTTTGGGAATTACTGAACCGATAGTCTCCCCCACATTCACGTTAATTCAAGAGTACCAAGGCACCTTGCCGCTGTACCACATGGATTTATATCGGTTGCAAGGAATTGATGAGTTTGAGGGAATTGGCGCTGAAGAGTTATTGGACAGTGATGCAATAGTCTTAATTGAGTGGAGTGAAATAATAGATGCCATTCTTCCCAAGCATACCCTTTTTGTCTCTTTAGAAATTACCGGGGCCAACCAAAGGATTATTACTGTTGAAGGGGGATTACCATGAATGTCTTGGCCATCAATACAAGTACAAACCTTCTGCACATCGCTTTGCAAACACCCCATAGCTATGAGAGCCAACAGGTACTGCTCGATCGCCGCTTCAGCGAAGCTTTAATGCCCAAAATCGAACACATATGCCAAAAAGCGAAGACAAGATTAGATGAACTCTCTTTAGTAGTCTGTGCTAAAGGACCGGGATCATTTACCGGCTTACGGGTAGGCATGGCAACGGCCAAAGGGATTGCCCTAGCAGCCGGCATCCCTTTTGTCAGCATCAGTACTTTGGAGATTGCTGCTTATCCGCTCAAAGAGTGCTCGCGTCCAATTCTTGTCACCATTGATGCACGAAAAAACCGTTTTTATAGCGCGCTTTTTGTTCAGGGAAATATGGTGGGAAAAGAGATGGACGGTTCAATCGACCAACTTTGTGCTGTGTGTGCCCCCTATAATGAGGTACTAGTCACCGGTTTTGATGCGCATACGTGTTTCCCCCTTCTTTGTGACGAAGTCACACTAACTGGGCAAAAGACAAAATTCTACCTTGATGAGCTTCGCTATCGTGATTATGGTGAATCTATGATACAATTAGGTACATTTTTGCTGCAAAGCCAAGGAGCTGACCCACTGGGAAGTGGTCCGGTCTATATCCGAAAAAGTGATGCCGAGTTATCTTTAAAGGAAGAGGTAAACCATGAATGAAGAGCACAAACATCCCGATATTATCATCATTGGCGGAGGACCTGCAGGATTGAGCGCCGCTCAATATGCTACTCGGGCCGGACTACAGGCCCATCTATTTGAAGAAATGGCCCCCGGAGGCCAAACACTTATTGTCGATGAGCTGGAAAATTATCCTGGCTTTGATGAACCCATTAGCGGCTTTGAGCTTGCCGATAAATTTGCCAAACAGGCAGAGCGTTTTGGAGCGGTAATTCATTTTGCCAATGTTGATGCAATCAACCATAACGGCGATGGTTCTTTCAACGTTCAGACTTCAGATGGAACTTTTACCGTTCCGGTTGTTATTATCGCTACCGGAGCTAAACGCAGAGAGTTAGGAATTCCCGGGGAACTGGAACATCAAGGCAAAGGAGTCTCCTATTGTGCCACCTGTGACGGCCCCTTTTTCAAAGGCAAAAAAATACTGGTTGTTGGCGGAGGCGATTCGGCTTGTGATGAGTCGCTGTTTTTATCCAAACTGACAACACAAGTGGTTGTTGTACACCGCAAAGAACGGTTTAGGGCTCAAAAGCAGATAGCTCAAATGGTAGAACATAACGAAAACATTGAGACTCGTTTCTTTCATCAGGTGCGAAAAATTTTAGGAGACGGAGATAAAGTAACCGGAGCTCTGTTATATGACAGTGCCAACGATAAAGAGTATGAAGAATCGTTTGATGCCGTCTTTATTTTCATTGGAGCAGACCCCAGAACCCGCTTGGTCCCCTATGCTCAAACAGATGAGGCAGGGTATCTTATTACCGATGAGTTGATGCAAACGAGCGTTGCCGGCCTCTATGCCGTCGGAGATGTACGCAATACCCCTTTTAGACAAGTTGTCACAGCGGCTGCCGACGGGGCTATCGCTGCTCATGCTGCTTCCAAATATATGGATGAATTAAAAGGGCAAGCCTACACCTAAGAAAAGCGAATTCCCTTGACGCTTAGTCGACTGTAGTGGTCTAATTGAAGCATGAGAATATTCATCCTGTCTTTTCACCTAAAAACAAGAAAAAGAGGGTCCATCCCATTGTAATAGAACAAATTGGAACGGCCCTCAGGCAGAATATATTGTATTGTCTCAATCTTGTTTCTTGGTCGCAGCCAGCATTCTTCTCAACGCCGAGCGGCTGTAGATGTTGAGTCCGAAGTCTATTCCCATCCTCCCGTGCAGGTCCCTCAGGACAGGATCGTAGTACAGCGTCTTGAAATTGGTGCTGTCCAGCTGTACCACGTTCGCCTTTCTCAGCGAAAGCACGATCTGTTCGGTGGAATACTCATGATGCAGCTCATGCTCGAGGATTCTCACAATCAGCAATGAGATGAAGCAGGTCAGGAAGTGGGAGCCTATGCGGTCCTTGCGCGAGACGAACACCGGCCTCGCCTCCAGCTCGCTCTTGGTCACCCGGAAGGTCTGCTCGATCCTCCACAGCCCGTGGTACATGTCGACGATGTCCAGTGGGGTGACGATCCGGTTGAGCTGCAGCATCCCCTCGTCCTTCAGCCAGCGGCTCTTGCCCTCGAACGCATTCTCGACCTCCCCGGTCTCACGCCCCCGCCTATCGACATACGGTCTCAGCCCGGTCACATTGGTCTCGATCACATAGAAGCCGTCAAGCGACTCATCCTCGTCGAGTGTCTCGAAGTCGAACACGACCTTCGCCTCATAATCATCGACTTCCTGCTTCGTCTTCTTGTCGTACACCTGGGTCTTGAGGTACTTGTTCTTGCCGTAGTTGTTGTCGATGACATCCCTGCTCCTCGAATGCGAGGAGGCGAGGGCCTTCTCGACGGCAGCCTGGCGGTCGACCTTTGCCCGTGCAGCGTACTTCGCCGACCAGTAGATGATCTGCAGGTGCCCGACCCCCTTCACGGCCGACCTCCGGCCGTCGGCGTCCCTCACATAGGTGTCCTTCACCTCGTCAAGCACCTTGTACATGAACGCAACCGGTGTTTCGGCGTCAAGAGGGGGAAGCTCCTTTCCCGCAGCGTCAAACCGTGTGTAGCCGCCGGGGTCCCTCACCGTGTTCTTGAGAACCTCGGTGCCTCCGCGCACCGACTTGCTGAAGATGTACCCGTTGTGGTTGGTGATCACCTCGGCGACATTGCCCCCGCTCATCATCGCCTTGTCGGCGACGAAGATGATGTGCTGCATGTCGAGCTGGGAGCGCACCCGCTCGCTCATGGGCGTGAAGGTCTGGCTGTCATGGGTGTTGCCCTCGAACAGGTCATAGGTGACGGGCAAGCCCCTGTCGTCCATGAACAGGCCCATCTGGACGATGGGGGTGCTGCGGTGCTCCTTGCTCGGACCCTTCCTGCGGAAGCCGTCCTCGTTGTCTGTCTCGAAGTAGTAGTTGGTCACATCGTAGAACAGCAGCGTCGAGTCCCTGTCGTACAGGCCTACCATCCTCTGGTGGAGCAGCTGCAGCAGGTCGTCGCGCCACCGGGGGAAGATGCTCAGCGCGTGGTAGATGTCGTTCAGCGAGAAGTCCATCTTGTCGAAGTACTTGCCCCTGCCCTGCCAGGCGGCCCGCTTGGACCCCGGGGCGATGATCCTCTCATACACCAGCAGTTTCATGACGGCGGTGAGGTTGTACCCGCATCCCAGGTACTTGCGCCTGTCGTCGATGAACTGGTGGATGCCCAGCGAATGGAAGACCCGGCTGATGGCGGCATGCCCTATGTTCCTCACACAGTCATAGCATCCTGTGTCCTCATGGAAAGGCAGCCGCCCTTGCGGATCGAACGTGACGGAGACAGGCCGGGAGGCCTGCTGCTTCTCCTTCGTCCTCTGCCTTGCGATTTCCTTGAAATGGGCGACGGGGTCTTCATAGAGGTGCTCAAACTCATCGACGAACCCGATGCGCCCGACCTTGCGCTGCCTGGGCTTGCCGTTCTCCCTGTAGGCCTCCGCAAAGTACATGAGTACGCGCCCGTCCTTGTTCTTCGGTGCAGTCTGTACGAACATCCCGATCCTCCTATATATCAAGGAAAGTATACAACATTCAATAGACAATACAAGACAATACAATTATATTCTTTTGAAAAGATTGTTCGGGCATGAAAAAAGCCCCCGAAGGGGCCTGAATCAGCATTTTCTTGAGATTATCCTCTACTCAGAGGTGAAAAGACCGGGCTATCGCTGCTCATGCTGCTTCCAAATATATGGATGAATTAAAAGGGCAAGCCTACACCTAAGAAAAGCGAATTCCCTTGACGCTTAGTCGACTGTAGTGGTCTAATTGAAGCATGAGAATATTCATGCTCAGTAGTGAAGCCAT
>JBMNGW010000002.1:0-123116 GCA_050950025.1 Sphaerochaetaceae bacterium
ACTTCACTTTGTTTTTTAAGATCTAAAGAAGCAAAGCTATCTACTTTTTCTTCTAAAAACTTCGCTTGATTAGCGGGCCGTTTAGAATAGATGGTGTCCCTTTCTTTAGCAAGCAGGGTTTCATAGATTTCTTCATTACAAACTTTTGATAACCCTAAACTGTCCGCAAGATAGATCATATTTTGTCCAACATGTTCCTCTTTTATTCTTTTTAGCAGTGAGAGAAATTTTTCTGTTTGTGCTAAATAATCGTAATGCTTTTCATTTAAAATTAATTGAACGGCATTTACTGCTATAATTTGCTTACCTGAAATTCCTCTTATTGTCATAGGATATCCATTAATGTGTACGACTTCATTAATTAAAATCCTCGCTTTGATTATTTGTGGTTTGATTAAATGTAACTCGTTTGAACAGTATTCCAGGAAGGATAGGGGCTCAGTTTTAAATTTTTGCGCATACAATATTGGAATAGCTACAAAAGTGCGGACCCTTTTTTCTTTAACAGAATGCTCGACTAATGAAAAATAAGAAGTTGTTGGAGATCCATAGCCCCCATACTTAACAGTTTCTTTTAAAATGAGATTGCTGCTCTTCAAAGGGATGAGGCCTTCTTTTTTTCGGATAGGCTGTAGGTTAAAAAGTTCTCCCTTCTTTTCAACCACTTGTCTGGTAACGAGTACTCTAGGATTTCTCAACGTAGCACGAACAGTATTAATCGTACCCTCTTCTTGCTTATCTACTTTCGATCTCCCTTTATTGGTAAAGTAGTTTCTATCAGCAACCCAAGCAATAACGCCACCTCTTTCTACATCTTTTGCAAAGAGATTGCTTGCATGGTATTTTACTAAGCCTTTCTTCCACTCTAAGGCAAAATTTCTAGGGTTGTCAGTAAACTTAGTATGATATGTGTTTCCTACAACAATATTAAGATAGGCGTCATGAGCATGATGAAAGTCATTTACTAATCGTGATTTTTTTATTTCATACTCCGCACGGAATTCTGTAATATTTTTTGCCTTCACAAATACAATTGTGGAGTTATCTCCATAAATCTTTTTTAAAATCTGTGCACTATATTTTGTGCTTTGCCGAGTTTCAACTAATTGTCGATTAATAAAAGTATTAATATCATCAACGCCGAGCTCAGTATTTCTAGTTAAACGGTAATGCTTTTCTTTTGATATTAATTGTTTTTCTAGTAGAAAATTCCAAAATATCCTTCTATTAGCCTGCCATTCTGAACGCAATGGATAATCGTCTTTTTTCTCCCCATTACATTTTTTGTGGACTAGCACTCTGTTGTGTAAAGAGTCATCTTTTATTAGTGATTGTGGGTAAATATGATCAATATCATAATCCTCAACCATCCTATGTATATTTATATCCTCACCACAATAAAGGCATTTGCCCAGCTGTGTATAATAAAAATAAAGTTTGTCATTTCTTAGGTCAGAATCAGTTTTACCTTCCAAGGATTGATAAAGAGCTACATTGAACTGTATATCATTTTTACATTGGTCATAGAGTTTTATTAGATTCTCTTTTCTACTTGGAATTCTTTTCTTCTCTCCCTTTTCTCTAGCCATTTCTAAAAAAATTCGTTTGGGCTCTTTGTTCATTACTTTTTTTAACTCTCTGACAATAAGAAGAGTTTGCCAAATCTGACGTTTTACTGATGGGGAGACGGCTAAAGGCTTAACTAAAGAATCATACGTGAGGTGTTCCTTTGATAAATGCTCCTGATTCATCTCCTGAATTCTTGAAAGATAAGTAAAACGGTTACTTAACAATTCCATCAAATTATAATTGGTGTCCCACATTGCTTGAATAATTGAGCGTGTTTCGCCTGTAACAGAGTCTTCAGCGTAAACTTCCTCTAAAAAAACTTTTGATAATCTGCCCCACCCCTTGTAGGAAGAAACAATCTTTATAATCTGATTAATCTGGTTCTCTGTAAGTTTTGTACCTAGAGATTTTCCTATTTTTTCTTTCAAAATTACTGCATCATCGACGTAAAACGTTTTCCAAAGAATAATGTTTTCAACATCTTCCTCTAAAAGGATTCCCGTCTTCAAAAATGGTTTGTAAAAATCTATATGGCTTCGTAGAGAAGAGGTGAAATTAGTATCTATTCCTTCTATTGATGAATTCTCATCTTTTCTATCGATGATGTTGTTAGTGATGAGATAACTTTTAAGTTTTTTTAGAGAAATATTTCTTTCTCCTGACTCTAAAAACAGTTCTTTATATAGTTGTTGCTTCAACTCAACACTTATAGGCTCTTGGTTAATTTTCAGATTATTAAGCTCATTCAGTACCATGTATTTAGTGTACAGGAGGGAGTGTTTGGGCAGAACACTCTCATTATCCAAATATGTACACACATTAGTCATGCGAGTGATAAATTTCGTAGCTGATGCATGCTTATCAACTACCTGCTCCCAATTCCAAGGGAGTATTTGAGTTTTTTCTTTCCCCTTTTGCCTAACCATCCAAGCAAAACCTTCTTTTCCTGATTCTTTCATGTGAAATGTGTTTAGTGGTCCGACGTAATATGGTATGCGGAAACTAAACATGCTCAATATTTTTTCTACTGGGGTGTACCCATCTTCGTCTGGGATTGAGAGGAAAGGGTGGTAAATGCTTGCATTTTTTAAAATTATCGTAAGCTCTTTTTTGTGTAGTTGCTGAGGAATTACTCTATTATCTCGAATTCTTTGTTTAGGTAAGGCTACATGAAAAGTGAGCTTTTCACGCATATGTGTCAATATTTTATCGGAAGGTTCTTCTATATCACTTAAGAGTTTTTCGAAGAATTTATTTACTTCAGCTTGAGCACATTTTGATTTATGTTTTATTTGCGTTTTTTTGCCTGCACGACTCCCTGTCCCAATGTAATGGGCATAATTGTGCTCTATTGTTGGATCTTTGAATGCTTTGTAATAGCTTTCTTTTTTGTATTTCTTAACAAGAGCTTTTAATTGCAAAATATCTTTTTTATGACTTTCATATGATGCAATCTTAGCGTCACTAATAAATTCATGTTCTTGAAGTATGTCAGATAGAAGAGCCCAATTATAGATTCCTTCAAAGGCCTCAAGGAGGCTGAATTCATCAGCTTCCAAAATTTCTTCGATACCATCTTTATTTTCTTCGTAGGAATCTTTAGTAAAATCTATTTTATCAAATTCACTTTCTTTATAGTTTTCATTCTCAAACAAAACTGAAAGCGAAAAAGGAGACCCTATGAGTGCTTTAATTATCTCAGCTAGTATTTTTTGGGAGAATTCCCAATTTCTTCATCAAGCGTGTTAGTGAGTATTAGGATATTTTGAAGCTGTTTTTTACTATCAGTTTTTCGCTTTATTTTCAAAATATTGCCTAATTCCGCTGCAGAACAGTTTTGTATTTCTAATGAGTATTGGAGAGTGTTAGAAACTTGTTCTTTAACTGTATTTACAAGAGTATCAATGGTACTTATTACATCTAACGACTCAACCTGAAAAAGGAAGTGTCCACGGTTTTTCAAGATATGATGAGTCGCTAAATATACAAACCGTAAATCTTTAGTTTTTTCAGGCGTATGAATTAAAGAACTTCTGAGATGAAACATCGTGCGAAACTGGTGATGAAATTCTTCATCAGTGAAACCATCATCATTGAACAAAGAAGTTCTAGAATCATGCGTTTTATCGGGAAGGTGGTAGGAGCTCTCTGCAAGTCGCTTAAAGAAAAGAGGATCTGTCTCTTCAATTTTATCTTGGAAAATTTCTTGTAGAAGGCGAAGTCTCTTTATTTTTCTTTGTTGCCTTCTGCGGGCAGCTCTGTTGAGTCGCCTATTTGCAGCTGTTTGCGCAGTATCAAAAAGTCTGACTCCCCACAAATCTTTTTTATTCACTTTAACTAGTTCATAATTTGTGTCGGTTATGGCCCATCCTACTGAATTAGTCCCCACATCTAAACCTAAGTAATAATCAGCATGATTCATCTTTTGTTTTGCCATATTGACAACTCCCTTATTTCGGTTTACCGTTAACGGGACATCTAGTGTTCAAATAAAAATTTATTCAAACCGTCCTACTGGACAACGCAATGTGCGTACTTAGAGCTTGCTTTCGGGTGAGCTCTATTTTTAAAAATCCAATTTTTAGAGACATGCAGTTCTCCTTTACAATACAGAGCTCTTTCACTCTTCATCCTTTATATTAATTTGACTATATCATACCCAGTTCAGCTTTTGTATCATAAATATTCACTGAACCTGTAAAGAGTTGTTTTAAAGCCAAAACCGCTTACATCTAAAAAAAAGGATTCATTTCTTCTGGGACCCGGCTGAGCTTTTTTGAGTATCCTAAAGTAGTCATCAATCTCACTCAAATGAGCTTGAGATGGGAGCATCGCATCCCAATCAGATTCAGTAGTGCACCTACCGGCGTTGGCAAATACGTATGTCAGGTATCTATGAATATCAATTCCTATCGCTTTGCAACTTTCAGTCAAAGAGAAGTAAGGGCCGAAGCTTTTGCTCCTTGGGGGGGGGTATTGGCAAACAAGAATCCTTTTCTGGCCAGCACAAAGGGACGTATTGCATTCTCTGCTCTGTTGTTGCTACTTGTAGCATGCGGGTGATCAAGAAACCTATTCAACTCTTCCCACCGTTTCAAAGCGTAGGCAATGGCACCAAAGAGGGGGGTCTTAGGCATTGCTACCTGCTGCAAGCTATTGTCTCCACAACGCATGCCCGTAGGTTCTGCTTTTGAGTAATAGCTATACTGTGTAAAGACAAAGAACATGATCTACCCCCAATACTGAAAGAATTGTTGCCAGAGCCTCTTTGCTGCTGGTTGCTCCTACTTCTATTAAGACAGGACCAATGAAAAGTTTCACCGGTGCTTCTGCAACCAATGGAGCTGGTGAGATTTTGACAAATTGCGCTAAAGGTGAGCTCTTCGTTTTGGTTGAGTGGTAATAATGGTACGATTGGCGCCACTTAAGACAACGACTCACATCATGAGCATTAGAACCTGTTTCTATTTCATAGCCCTTTACTGTTGGGCGATTCATTTGGGCTGCCCAACGATTATAATCTGCAAGTAAACTAAGACGACGTTCTTTTTCCTGCTTACTCAGCTTATTAATTGCTCCCATAGTTCAATTTCTCCTATGGGAAATAGTCTCTACCAGATTAGCTTTTCAAAACAGTTGCAACGAATTGACGCTTACGAAAGATTCTAACTAAGCCTGCTCGTTAACAGTCAAGCTTATTGTATTGTAATCAATGTAGCTAAGAGCATGAGATATCCTTACTAGGATTGCATGGTTATCAAGTTGAACAAGGTTATTAATAAAATCTAAAATCTTTGATCGATTAATGGGAAAAATAATAGCAATAATTATGCAAATCATCTCAAGCCATTTTAATGGTTCTGTTGCAATGAATGTTAGAATTGCATCAAGATGTTCAGATGACTTTTTGCAGAAGAAAACCAACACATCCTATGACTTGTATCGTGCCATATCATTTCCTGTACACTCAATTGCTTTGGATGTAGACTTTAATAATGCTTCCATTTCAAGCATTTCATCAACTTCACTTACAACAAAAGAGAGGTCATCTATGTAATGAAAAATATTTACTCGATCTTCTTGGCTTGGGCATATTTTATTAATTATCCATTTCAAAAAAACATATCGTCCATCTTCTTGTTTTTTTACAACGGCCAAATCTTTTGGATTAAAAATATAAGCTTTCTCTATTTCATTAGATTGAGATCTTTTATTGCGCCATTTCTCAAAGAGGATATCATCCATTTCTAATGGACCTGCTTTTCTTTGTTCCTGCAACATTTTCTCTATATCCTTGTATTATTCTTGCTCGTGATGTCTTCACCCCGAGCAAATTGCATACTTCTGCGTTACTACAACTACCATTACTCTTCACATATTCTAGAATTTGTTGCCTCTGTTCCTCTGTACGTTTACTTATCACCACTTTTTTATCGCCACTTTTTATCGCCACTTTTCTATCAACACTTTTTGTTTTTTGCATCATCAGAGTCAATGTTGTGCGTTCGGGATCAAAAGACTCAACAAGCATTGGCTTAATCCAATCCTGCTGTTTCCAGACCGAATAAATGTTTGATAGTCCAGTCCCGGCTCTCTCTCCGATGTTCAAGAGTGTGAACATGGTGAAAATAGTAAGGTTCCGGGGATCTGAAAGGCCACCGGCAACCGCATCCTCCAGAGGAATGCGTAACAGTCCAGGATTAGAGAATCGATAGAAATCCTTATCCTTTATGATGACCACTCCCTGACGCTCATAATAGTTGGCATAGACAAGCGCATTGACCAAGGACTCTCTTATGGCTTGATGCACGGACGTATCATCGATCCGGATCATACCTTCAAGCTTGAACGGCACCTTCAGACCAAATCCAAGCTTAGGAACTACAGCGGAATAAAAATCGAAAACATTGCCGCTCCATGTCGCCGCATCTGATACGACACGGTCCACCCACCGGGTATTGGGATCTGTCTCTTCCCGATAATCCAACAAGTAATAAGGGCATTCCTTGACTATCTCATAGTGATACCCACACATGAGCAATCCAGCGACAGTCGGATAAAATGCACCATCATTATTGCTTTTCCCTATGGCATTGAGACGATAGAGAAATTGTTCATCGGACAGAGAATGCCGGAGAAATCAGGCTTGACGCCTTCAAGCCGCCTGCGGTATTTATCGATAGTATCTGTATTCAATGCATCAAGGCCCATCTTATCCACGACAGCAAGATCAAGAGGCTGCGTACTTGCATCGCGAAGCATCAGACGTACTTCGGCCTCACTGCATCGATAAGCGTCAACACACCTCTGTTCGTAGTCCAAAAGATGAGGGGCAAAAATAAGGCTATCCCCTCATACAACTTTGGGTTGTATAAATAGATAGCCCTCATTGCCCAGAACAGGATTTGAACCTGCACAGTGTTGCCACCACTAGGACCTGAACCTAGCGCGTCTACCAATTCCGCCATCTGGGCGCATTGGTGAATATAGCGTAGGGATAACTTGCTTGTCAACGTATCGAGTTGTCTGTTGGTCTTTCTGTGAGTATCTTTGGCCCATGATTGCAGACCGAGGAGGTAGGTATGAAAGTAACATTTGGTGGTACTCCGGTAGAATTGGCCGGAACTGAAATTCATGTAGGTGATACGGTTGCCGATTTTACGGCTATGAAAAATGATTTAAGCCCTTTTAAACTGAGCTCTATTAAGGGTAAGAAGCTTGTTTTGGGCGTCCCTTCACTCGATACTTCAGTTTGTGATGCTGAAATTAGACGCTTTAATGTGGAAGCAACAAAACTCCCCGATGTGACCATAATTGTCGTTTCGATGGATCTTCCGTTTGCCCAAAGCAGATGGTGCGGAGCAGCAGGTGTCGATCGCGTTATTACTGTCAGCGACTTTAAAGATCGTGATTTTGCCCATACCTTCGGTACCTATTTGCCGAATGTTGGCCTAATTGCCCGCTCTGTTTTCTTACTTGATGAGCGCAACAGCGTGAAGTATGTGGAATATGTTCCCGAAGTAACGGACCATCCTAACTACGAAGCTGCTTTGGCTGCGACCAAACAATAAAACCTGTGATGCTGCTGCCGACACTCTGATTGCTGGGAAACTTGAAAAAGAGTTGAAAGAGAATTAGAGTACACCTATGAGCATTCGAATTTTGTTCTTAGGTGAAATTGTCGGCAGACCTGGCATCCATGCCCTAAAAGTGGGACTAAAGGAACTCAAAGAGAGCCGCAAAATCGATTTTGTTGTTGCCAACGGCGAAGGAGCGACGGGCGGCTTTGGTATCGGCAAAAACCACGCATTGCAAATTCTCAAATTGGGCGTTGATTTAATCACTACCGGTGAGAAAACGTACTTTAAAAAAGAGATGGTTGATTACATCAGTCTTAATTCCCGTATCCAGCGGCCAGCCAACTATCCTGTGGGCAATCCCGGACGAGGCTTTCGTATTTTCGACATCAACAATGTGCGAGTCGCCTTTGTGACGCTCCTTGGTACCGCCGATTTTTCAAGAACCCATTTAAACAACCCCTACCATACAGCTTCAGCACTGTATGAAAAGCTTAAAAATGAAGCCCATGCTGTATGTGTCCAGTTTCATGCCTCCACCACTGCTGAAAAACAAGCCATGGGGTGGCACTTAGACGGTAAAGCTGCCGCTGTGATCGGCACCCACAGTAAAGCACTCACAGCCGACGCCCGCCTTTTACCCGGCAAAACGGCCTTACTAACTGATAACGGGCGCTGTGGCAGCAGCTTCTCAGTGGGAGGCTTTGATGCTCCTGTTGAAATTGAACGCTTTATAACTCAAGTACCTTCTCGTAGCCAAGAGGCTTGGGGCTTATTGGAATTGCAAGGCGTTATTGTAGAACTTGATGAGGCAGCTAAAGCCTCAGCTATAGAAACTATCAGGCAAACTGTAGCCACCCAGGCGCAACAGCCGGCCTAAAAGGAGAAACGAAATGTACGAACAGGCTTCTGTCGTTTCCATACAAACCAACGGACTTATTACCGTTTCATGCCAGAGTGCGGGCTGCGAAAGCTGTGCAGCCGGAGCCCTTTGCAACACCAAAGGAAAAACCTTTGTCGCTCACAACCATGCCGAAGAACTGCTTAATGTAGGTGATACAGTTGAGCTTTATCTGCCGCCGGGCAAAACAGTCTTTGCCGGTTTCATCACCTTGCTTGTACCAATACTCCTTTTTCCTGTCGGCTACTATCTTCCCTCACTTTTTATGAAGCAGGCGACAGAAATGGTACGGCTTGTTTTTGGAATAGGAGGAATTGCGTTAGGCTTTTTAATCAGCCGCCTCTTTTCCAAAGCCAACGCCCACGAATACACCCCCTCAATTACTCGCATCATTGAGCGAAAATAACGATGAAGCGCTCTGTGCAGCTATCTGTGATCCTACTGCTTATTCTTTTAGCAGTAGGATGCTCCTTTGCTTCGGACAAAGTAGAAGCAGGAGCTTTTTCTGAACAAATCGCCGATATGGTGTTACAGAACGCCTCCTACGTGGTTGGGCTACAGGATGCACAACCTGTGCACATAGAAGCTCAAACTATTGAGCTATATACCGCAGCTCACAAAGCTATTGTGTATGAGGGGACTTTCACCCAGAAAAGCCCAACTGAAGAACTCCTTTTTTCAGGAAGATTTGACAAAGCTGAAATTGACACTAATACCAATAATATGGACCTCTTTGGTACCATTGTTATCGAAAACCATAAAGAAGGATTAAGAATCGAAGCGTCAAAGCTGAGTTGGGACAATGATAACTGGACTGCCACAACAAATAAGGAAGATGAAGTGACCATCATTCGCCAGAGCCGTGATATACTCAAAGGACGTGGATTTTGGGGCGATTTCTCAACATCGACATTCGAGTTTGTAAGGATGGAGGAAGGACATCTTGCGCAAGAGAATCACTGAATGTGTACTGCTGTTGCTAATTGGAGGAACTCTCACAGTATCTGCTGTGGAACCCATCTCGTTTGAAGGGGGCTTTACGCGTGCGGTGATGCGCGAAGGACGCGAAACAATCTTGTTGACCCAAGGAGCTGTAGTCGAAAGTGGATCGGTCCGCTTTGAAGCCGAAACCATAGAACTTGTGGGGCCCGCTTCCCGTTATGTTATCGGCACCAACAATGTACAGATTTCTGATAAACAAAATGGACTGATTATTACAAGCAACACCATCTCATTTGACCGAGAAACAGAACAGCTACTAACCGACGGCTGGGTGGAAATCCAAGACCTGGAGCATGAAGTCATTGCCAGTGGCGCCTATTTTTCCTACAGCCGAACCGATGGCCTTCTCCAGCTGCAAATTGCAGCCAAATTACTGCGCCATACCGATAAAGGGGCCATGGTCTGCAGAGCCGATTCTATCGAATATGATCGAAACGGTATGTTTCTTTCGCTCTTAGGAGGCGCCTCCATTGAGTGGAAAGGCGATTCTTACCAAGCTTCAGTCATTACCGTAGACCTCAATACCAATGAAATAGTGATGAAAGGGACTATTAAGGGAAACGTCAATGGCTAAAGCTTCGTTGCACGTGCGCCACCTTGCCAAGCAGTTTGGCAGGCGCCTGGTTGTTAAAGATGTCTCTTTAGAGATGCAAGCGGGCCAAATTATTGGATTGTTGGGTCCCAATGGAGCCGGTAAAACCACCATGTTCTACATGATAGTCGGTTTTATTAAAGCCGACGAAGGCTCGATTTTACTTAATAACCAGGAAATTATCGCTTTGCCGATGTACCGCCGCTGCCGTTTAGGACTCTCCTATTTACCCCAAGAACCCTCAATTTTTAGAAAACTCAGCGTTGAAGACAATATCCGTTTAGTCGTTGAATCAAGAAGGGATCTATCGACCCACCAGAAAAAAGAAACGGTAGAATCGTTGCTTGAGGAATTTGGGCTATCATCGCTACGCAAACAATTCGGCTATACCCTTAGCGGCGGGGAGAGGCGCAGATGCGAAATTGCCCGTTCTTTAGGGACTAATCCCCAGTTTCTTCTGTTGGATGAGCCATTTGCCGGCATTGACCCCAAAGCTGTCTATGAAATTAAACGCCTGATTATTACCTTAGCCAATAAAGGGATTGGTATCCTGTTAACTGATCACAACGTGCGCGATACCTTGGCAATTACCCATCTATCGCATATCATACATGAAGGAGAGATTTTAGCCAGCGGAAGGCAACAAGAGCTCCTCCAGCATGAAGGAGCCAGGCGGATTTACTTCGGCGATGATTTCTACCAAGGCGAAATGCGATGAAGCAATCTTTGGGGTTGCAGCAAACCCTTAAACAACAACTTACTCTTTCACCCCAACTGATTCAGACATTTGAAATTCTGGCGATGTCTGCCCTTGAACTGCAGCAGAAAATCAAAACTGAAATAGAACAAAACCCCGCTTTGGAAATACCTACAGAGCGCTCTTTATCCATTGAGCGAATTGCGGCAGCCGAATCAGCTAAACGAGCCGATGATGATTATGGTGATAGCTCCCCCTCCTTTTATGAACGAAGCAACGTCCGTTTATCGCATGTGTATAACCAAGAAGCTGCCGATAACAACCAAATGTTCATTGAAGGGGCTCTTTCCCGCTCTGAATCCCTTCAAGAACACTTAATGCGGCAGTTAGGATGCCTAAAACTCACTGAAACAGAGCAAGAGTTGGGAAGACTTATTATCAGCAACCTCGATTATAATGGTTTTCACAAAAATCCCGTCGAATCACTGGTCAAGGCTCCTCAACTTGCTGCCTTACAAGCAATGCTTGCGGTAGTCCAAAGCCTTGATCCAATCGGCATCGCAGCTACCGATTTTCGCCATTCATTAGTTTTGCAAGCCCAATACGACAATATTGAAGCCGCAGATTTGCAGCTATTTAGCACTCTTGTTTATGATTACCTTGAGCAGCTACGGTTGAATAAAACAAAAGAAGTGGCTAAGGCACTTGATGTCGATGAGCAAAAAGTGCAGACCCTCTACCACTATTTAAAAACCCTCAACCCATACCCAGGCTTGCAATATGATAACAGAGAAACCCAGTACATCATTCCTGATTTATTCGTACGAAAAGTCAACGGGCATCTGCAGCTGCGCCTGAACACCGAACATGTCCCCACTCTCACCATAGACCCACAATTTGTCTCTTTAGAGCTTGGGGGTAAACAGGAAGAACAAAAAAAAACAGCCTCTTATATCAACAATGCGGTACGTTCAGCCACTCAGCTTATTTCTCAAATTGAAATGCGTAACGAAACCATCAAAAAAATTGGCTTGCAGCTGCTTAAATTCCAACACGAATTCTTCTTTTTGGGACCCCGCTATCTGCGTCCTTTAACGTATCGCCAGATTGCCGAAGAATTATCACTGCATGAAACTACTATCAGCCGGGCAGTCCAAGGAAAATATATCGATACCGACTGGGGTATTTTGCCTATCAAAGAATTATTCAGCTCTGCTTTACAGCGGTTAAACCCGCATCAACAAGATGTTTCTAAAACAGCCGTAAAAGAGATGGTCAGAAGCATCATTGAACAAGATACTAAAGAGAAACCGTTATCCGATCAAAAAATCGCCGATATGCTAGGGGAAAAAGGGATTAAAATTGCCCGTAGGACAGTGGCTAAATACAGAAATGAATTGAAGATTGACTCCTCATATGAGAGGGGAAGTTAAGAGGGGCTTTACGTTTGACTTTTCCATTGCCCAGCCGTATCCTTTTTATACAACGTTTTTTTAGGAGGACTTATGAATGTAGAAATCAGAGGAATCCGCTACAATGTCAGTGATGCAACAAGGGAGTTTTTTGATAAAAAGCTCCAAAAACTCTCTTTTGCGGAGAGTTTTATCCATGACCTCTCTATCACAGTCACACGAGAAACTCTCGGACAAGGCTTTAAGCTTGATGCAAAAGTGCATTTTTCTTGGGGCCCGGTGAAGCACATCAGTACCGACTGTTACGAATTGTATGAAGGAATTGAACTTCTTGTGGACAAGCTCGAAGCGCTAGCCCGCAAGGAAAAAGGAAAAATCCAAGACTATACATAGCATGTAATTTATCTATGTCAATGCCCCGCTACGTCGGGGCATTGTTGCTTTTAGCCCCTACTACTTAACAAACGCTCACATCTGTGAGTAAGATATGCTATAGTTTCCCTTGGAGGCGATATGGTCGATTTCTCGATTCTCAACCTGCTGGATCTCGATTTGAAAGAACACAACCACCTGCAACTCACCTGTATCGCAGGAAGAAGTGGGCTTTCACGCAAATTGACCAATCCTAAAATCAGTCGTCCCGGACTCCCGTTATCGGGCTACTTTGAAGAATTCTCATACGACAGTATCCAACTCTTTGGGCGGGGCGAACAACAGTATTTGAAAAAACTGGAAGCAGAGAATAATCGGCAAACGTTGGAACGCCTTTTCTCTTTTGCCATTCCCACTGTTATTTTTTGCGATGACGGAGTCCCTAGTTCGAGCTTTACTGAATTGGCAGAACGCTCCGGCTGCTCAATTCTCAAAACTCCATTGGGTTCAGCCGACTTTACTCGTGGATTGGTGCAATTGCTGGATGAAATATTTGCTGAAACCCTGACAACTCATGGAGTATTAGTAGAAGTCTACGGAGTTGGAGTCTTAATTACCGGAGAAAGTGGTGTTGGTAAAAGCGAAACAGCTTTGGAGCTCATTGAACGGGGGCACCGCTTAATCAGCGACGACACTGTTAAGCTGCGAAGCATCAGCGGTACCTATTTAATAGGGAGCGGAGAAAACCGCATTTTGGCCCACCATATGGAGATTAGGGGACTGGGGATTCTTAACATCGCCACCTTATTTGGGGTAGGAGCCATTCGAGACAAAAAACAAGTTCAATTGTTAGTCCATCTCGAACAGTGGGACCCCAACAAAAGCTATGAACGATTTGGCAGTGAACTGACTGAAACCATTTTAGGTATCAGCGTGCCGAAAGTCGAAATTCCCGTCAAACCGGGGAGAAACGTCCCCATTATCATCGAAACTGCCGCTCGTAATGAGCGGTTAAAAAAACTCGGTTACTATTCGGCTAAAGAATTTGACCAAAGTGTCTTAAGTTGGCTGGAAAGTGAATCTGCCCGAAATTTGTATTACAGCAATGAGGAGACATTCTAATCATGGTTGAACGAGAAGTTGAAGTGCTCAATCGAGCCGGAATCCATGCCAGACCGGCGGCACTGATTGTAAAGGTTGCCAACCAGTTTCAATCCACCATCTATATGGAAAAAGACCGCATGAAAATTAACGGAAAATCGATAATGGGAATCATCACTTTGGGAGCTGCATATAAATCGCGCCTGCTGATTACCACCGAAGGACCCGATGAAAAAGAAGCTGCCAATGCAATTGAGCAGCTGTTTATCAATCGGTTTGAAGAATAGGAGAATTGTGTGAAACCTCTGACTCCCAGACAACAGGAAGTTTTCGATTTCATTAAATCCTTTATTGAAGAAAATTCGTATGCCCCTGCTGTTCGCGACATTGCCAAAGCTTTTGATATCACTGCTAAAGCAGCCCACGACCATATGAAAGCTTTGGAGCGAAAAGGGGTCATTCACTCTTCAGAAGGAATTTCTCGCTCAACTGGCATTGTGGGCTATGCCGCAGCACAAAAAGTGGAAACAATCACCATTCCCGTCTTAGGAGCCACGGCGGCAGGCCTACCGATTTTAGCCGAAGAGAACCGCGAGTATGAATTGGAAATCCCCGCCTCTCTTATTCCCGCCTCCGGTCCCTATTTCGCCCTCCATGTTGAAGGAGACAGTATGATTGATGCCGGTATTTTGGACGGAGATCTGGCTATCATCAAGCAAACTAACAGTGCCAATAACGGTGAAATTGTCGTTGCCAGAGTGGGTGAAGAGAACCGGGTAACCCTTAAAAGACTCTACCGCACCCCTAACTCCATTGAATTGAGGGCTGAAAACCAAAAATACGGCTCCCTTTTTTCCAAAGACGTAACAGTTCTTGGTAAATTACAGCTGATCATTCGCGATTATGAAAAATAATATTCTTCGCGCTTATCTACTGCTGGGTCCTGAGGAGGGAGAAAAACGCCAGCGAATAGCAACCATCCAAAAAGCTTTGGTCAGTGAATTTGGCCCAGAGGTGGAAACTTCCACCTTTTTCCCTTTTGAAGGCGATAACGGCGAGCTGATGACAACGTTGAACAACGACTCCCTTTTTGCTGCCCATCGGCTGGTTATTCTGACGCTGCTTGAAGACATGCCGGCCAAACTTGCCAACGATTTGCACTCCTATTTACAATCTCCATCACAAAGTGCCACGCTGATAATCACCTCCCCCCAACACTACATACAGCAAAAAGTAGCATCGCTGATTCCTAAAAGTCATACCCACATCTTTTGGGAAATGTTTGAAAATCGGAAAGTTGAATGGCTGAGGGCCCTTTTTTCCCAAAACGGCTGCACAGCAACAACTGATGCCATCGATATGCTTCTTGAGCTAGTGGAGAATAACACTCAGCAGTTACGCCTTGCAGCCCAGCCGCTGATTACCTATGCCTTAGATGAACAAGAGGGGCGCATCACAGCTCAAACGGTGGAACAATACATTAAACACACTCGCCAAGAGAGTCCCTTCTCCTTATTTGAACAAATTGGTAACGGCACTTTTGAGCGGGCCTTGGGGATTCTACACACCCTCTTTGAGTCACAACAAGGAGAGCCTATTGGACTAATCGGGGGACTGTTATGGCAATTTAGGCGCTTGCTGTCGTTAGCTGAACACCTAGATCAAGGAGAACTCTTTGAAGATGCTTGTCTGCAAGCCTCTGTTATGGGAAAACCTGCCCCCATCAAACGAAAAAAAGACCAGACTACCTATCGCCAAGCTGCCAAGCGCTACTCAAGTGGTGCCTGTCGTTCCATCATAGCCCGCCTTGGTGAATACGATATCAAACTCAGGCAGATGGGAGCTGATTTTCACCTTCTGCTTTTGGAACAACTGATTGGCTCCATTATGCACAATAGTGGCCGAGCTTCTGCTGTTTGGGAAGGCTTGAGCTTCTTTACAGACGTAAGGTTTTAAGAATCCTCTCTGCTACTGCCAACGGGATGGCAGCTTGTTTCGCTATTTGAGAGGCATCTAAGGCCAACAGAGCATCCAAAGTGCCAAAGGTCTGCATAATCCGCTTGCTACGTGCAGGCCCGATACCGGGAATCGATTCTAATAATGAGAATGTGGCCTCTTTGGAACGTTGCTGTTGATTCAACGTGGTGGCAAACCGGTGGGCTTCATCGCGAACCGCGATTAACACCCTAAGGGCAGCAGATGTTTTTTCCAGGCGCAATACAGGACGTTTATCGGCAAAGAAAATCTCCTCCTCTGCCTCGGCTAACCCAATTAACGGGACCGCATCCAGTCCCAATGAAAGGAGAATCTCTTTAGCAGAGCTAACCTGCCCCGCTCCTCCATCGACCATGATTAAATCGGGTAAAGGCTTCTTCTCTTTAATCAGACGGCTGTAGCGACGACTGACAACTTCGCGCATTGCCTCAAAATCGTCAATTTTACCCCCTAAACCTTTGATGTTAAATCGCCGATAATTCTTTGGCTCAGGCTTCCCATCAACAAAAGAGATTAATGAAGCAACAGTGAATTTCCCCTCTAAATGGGAGATATCGAACCCTTCGATGACTTTGGGTGGATTTTCCAATTCCAAGACTTCCATCAGTTCTTCCAGTGCCTCGGGGTTCTCTTTACTTTTTAACCGTTTTTCCACATCTCTAATGGCGTTCTCAGCCGCCATTCGCAAAATACGGTAATGTTTGCCCTCTGTGGGAACAGAGACTTCAACAGAGAGTTTCAACTGCTGGTCAAAATAGGTGCCAATTAACGTACTATCAACATCATGGGAGACATACAGCTGCTGAGGTCTATTGCCCCCATCGCTATAGTACTGGATTAAAAAATTCAACAGTGTTTCGGTTTCATCACCAAAGGTTTCGGCACGATAAAGGGCTTTACCCATCAACTTACCATCTCTGATTTGCATAATGGAGACAGTTGCTAAGTGCATGCGCATCTCACAGGCAGCATAATCGCGGCTTTCATGAGAGAAGTCTTCCACTTGCTGAGCTTTGGAAACTGTCTCTAAAGCCAGAAGTAAATCCCGTTTTTGGGCTGCCTTTTCATACTTGAGCTCTTTGGAGGCTTGCATCATCTCCTCTTTGACCTGCCTAATAAGCTCATCATCTTTTCCTTGCAAAAAAGCTCTGACTTTATTGATATGGGTAGCATACTCCTCTTCGCTTACCAAATCGGCACAAGGGCCGCAGCAGCGTCCTATATGGTAATAAAGGCAGGGTTGGTAGCGGGAGCGCAATGGGATACCGCACCGACGCAAAGGAAACATCTTATCGATTAAATCAAGGTAAAGATTAAGACTTTTCCCATCGGGATACGGGCCGTAGTATTCCGACCCGTCACGAATAATACGCCTTGTTTTAAAGACTTTAGGGAATTTCTCATTGGTGATGCGAATCAAAGGATAACTTTTACCGTCTTTAAGGGAGATGTTGTAGTGGGGGTTATGTTGCTTAATGAGGTTGTTTTCCAGGACCAAAGCCTCATATTCGTTGCCGGTGATGATATACTCGATTGAGGCAATTTTCCCCACTAAAAATGTGGTTTTAATATCTTTGCCTTTAAGAAAGTAGCTGGTAACACGCTTGCGCAAATCTTTGGCTTTACCGATGTAGATAATCCGCCCGCTGGCATCTTTCATAATATAGACGCCACTTTGGTGGGGGAGACTTTTAGCTTGTTCTTTTGCATCCTGAAAGCTCATCAGCTAAGCATAGCCATCGATTGATGAAATTTCAAGAATCGTTCTACAATGGGGCATGTGCCATCCTATTGACGAACATGAGCTTTCAACACTCCTTTCCAGTGCCAACCGGGATTTTTTAGCCACCCTTGCACAACGCTACCACCTTTCTTATCAGCACATGCGATTCTTAATTGAATTAGCAGTCGATTTACAAAACTGGCAGGCTGGATTGCTTAGCTCATGGTGGAGCGAAGAAGAGGTGCTTAAGCTCCAGGGCAAACCCCGCTTAAAAGCGTTGATTGCCAATTTGAATGAAAAAATCCTCCATTTAAAGCGCAGTCCCACTTCATATAACGACTTTACATTCGATTATGAGCCCACAGTCAAATCTACTCTTATCCAAAACACTTCTTCTGAGCAGCTTTTGGGTCGCTGCCCATGTCCGGTGGAAGGTGAATTAACCCGCTGTTGCAATTTGCTGACCCTAGATGCTGTCAAACAATGCGGTTTTGGCTGCTCATATTGCTCCATTCAATCTTTTTATCAACAACATGAGATTCTTTTTGCTGATGATTTATCGCACCGCTTGCAAAATCTTGAATTACCAGAGGGGACCTGGCACATTGGAACAGGGCAATCTTCCGATTCTCTGATGTGGGGCAACTCTCACCACCTCTTAGACTCCCTGGTCGAATTTGCCTTTAAACATCCGCAGGTCGTAATAGAATTGAAAACTAAATCGGCTCGTACCGATTGGATTAATGCCCCAGTATTTGCGCCCAATATGGTTGCTACTTGGTCTGTGAATGCCCAATCGATTACTAAATACGAAGAACATGGTACCCCCAGCTTAGAAAACCGACTCTTGGCAGCTCAAAAAGCGACAGATGCAGGAATTCCGGTCGGCTTTCATGTGCATCCGATGGTTCACATTGAAGATTGGCAAAAAGAGTACGGCTCTTTAATAGATACATTGGTTAATAGATTTGATCCTGCTTCTGTGGTAATGGTCTCTTTGGGAACGCTTACCTTTTCCAAAGAAGCTTTGAAACAATTGCGCTTAAGAGACAAACCCTCCCGCATTCTACAAATGGAACTCACTTCTTGTGCCGGCAAGTTCTCCTACCCGATGGCATTAAAAGAAGAATTGTTTAGCTGGGCGTATCAACGATTCCCTGCTTCTTGGAAACAAGCGGATGGACCATTTTTTTATTTGTGTATGGAGCCGCCGCAGTTATGGGAGCCTGTACTTGGCCGCTCGTATGAGAATAATGCCGCTTTTGAACTCGATATGAAACACTCGTATTATAGATCTTTGGGCATACAGTTGTAGTTGACAATTTCACCATTGCTCCCGATAATCGACACAACAATGACTTTTGTAAGGATCTTTCATGAAAAAAAGAAATGATGCAACTTATGTCGGTGATCTCCCTCCGTATAAACGGATTTTCCCTTTTATCATGCCCAGAAGATCCGATTCTCTGGTCTACCACCAATTTCCCCTCGATATGACTGAGGCGGTCAAATTCGTCAAACACATGAACAAAAATGACCCCGGAGACCATCAATACCGCGTCTTCGAAGTCTTTTTGGCTGCTATGTTACGCACCATTACCCTGCGCCCTCATCTGAATCGCTTTATTATGAACTATTCAACGTGGCAGCGTAGCGAATTATCGCTTAACTTTGTGGTCAAAGAGGATTATACCGATGAGGCCCCCGAGCGCTCGGCTGTCCTCTATTTTGAACCCACTATGATATTCCCTGAGATTGCCGCTATTGTTAACGATACTATTACCCGCTCCCGCAGTGGCTCTGAAGATAATCAAACCGATTCGGCCATTGAATTTTTCCTCCGTTTTCCTATCTGGATACTGAGACTTTTGGTCAGCTTCATCCGTTTTCTAGACGTTAAAGGAGTCGCTCCCAAAGCCTTGCGAGATGCCGATGGGTTGCATGTAACAGCTTTTGTGGCCAATTTAGGCAGCATTAATTTAGCAGGTAGCCCCCATCACCACCTCTATGAATGGGGAACCACTTCTATTTTTGTCACCATGGGAATGCTCAGACGTCGACGCGTCACCGATGCCAATGGCGAGCGGACTATTGTCGATTCGATGGACATTGGCGTGACAGTGGATGAGAGAATTTCAGAGGGCTTTTATTTCATTAAGTCGATGGAGATGCTCCAACACTATTTAAACAAGCCTCAGCTGTTGATGGAGCGCCCTGTTGTCCCCCCCTCACCCCCCGATGCCAAAGAAATGAGGCGCCGAAAAAGAGCTCAGAGAAAGAATAAGGGTTAACGAAGTTTTTCTTCAAACAACTCTTTTTCCCGACCACGTAATGCGTGCTCTCCTGTTTGTAGCATCTGCTTAAGAGCTTCCATCTCTTTTTGAGAGAATTTTTTGGCGTTCAGTACCTGAGATTCAAAAGCTTCGCAAGCGATGGGGCACACCGTTTTAATCATCGAGAAAATCACCTCGGCATAGGCGCGAATTTCATATTGAGCGTGTCGGTCGAGACGGAGTTTGAGAAAGTGAAACAGATTGTGCAAATCCATTTGCCAATACCACTGCGTATACAGACTCAGCGGTAAATTGATCCGGGCAAGCTCACGGGCAACACCGGTATCCAGTAACTGTTTGTAGGTGGCAAAAGAGCGCTTTTGGTCCTCTTGAAGTATATCTGCAATCTGCTTGGCCAGTGCAGCCTCAAGCGGCTGATCAACTCGCCCCTGCTTATTATCTTCACTTTGAGCATTAATGTGTTCCATCAATGGCTCATATGCCTCTTCGGCCATCACTGAATAGCGCCCCGAAATCTCATTAACACGAGCTGTACGGTGACGAATCCACTGCCGAGCAACAAAAATAGGCATTTTGATGTGGAAGGTAAAATTCACCTGTTCAAAAGGAGATGTGTGTTCATTACGTAGCAAATAGGTAATTAACCCCTTATCTTGGCGAAAGGTCTTAGTCCCCTCTCCGTAGGAAACACGGGCTGCTTGTACAATTCGAGCATCCGAGCCCAAATAATCGACAAGTCGGACAAACCCTTTGTCCAGAACGCTAAATTCCTTATCTAAAATAGCTTCAGCTTCGGCAACTATGCAGTGGGCCATACTTTTCTCCTACAATTCTTTGTGGCTTCATCGTGCCACAAATCGATATAAGCGACAATATCCTTTACTCCCAAGACGAATTGAGAATCGCTAAGGCTGCTGTGCATGCCGTTTCGGTGCGCAGTACCCGCGGCCCCAAAGAGGCTGTTTCGTACCCAAAGTCCAAAAAGAGATCCCTTTCCCGTTTACTCCACCCCCGCTCTGATCCGATGGCTACAATATAAGAAAGAGGCGATGAGGCAAAAAAAGACAGCGGCTTGCCTAGTAACTCATTATCCAGCAGTATGTGGCGCTCCCAACAAGATGGTTGGCTTAAAAATTCTTCCAACGAATCATATAATAGTAGCTCTGGGACCCAAATTTGGGCCGACTGCATGGCCCCGCTTATCAGGTAGGTGTGAGCCTCTTGTGTGTTCCACAACTTAGCATTTCGATACGAGCGCTCTGAGGTGTCGGTTCCTACAACGATTATGGAACCGATTCCCAAACTTGTTGCTTCGCGTAAAATCCGTTTCATGCTAATCGGACGTACTTGGCCCACCAGTAATGCCGACGGTGAAGCCTTTGCGATGGGAAGTTCCTGTTCAATAGCAAAACGGATACCGTGAGAATCAATCTCCATTATACGTGCTTTGAAGGCTCTTTGATTGCAAATGCCCATGTTGCAGGTGTCCCCTTTTTGTAATTTGAGTATCTTACGGATATGGTTGCCACGATAATCATCCAAGCCAATGGTGAAATTGGGGGGCATCTGCTCAAAGAGAATGATATTCATGTCAGCCAGTATAGGTTGTTGCCCCCCATCTGTAAACACAGTAAAATGGGCCTAGCAGGCAACTGCCGGGGAGACGACTCATGCCTACAATTAAAGTATTTACAGCAGAGCATCACAACCCATGGTTTAATCTGGCAACTGAAGACTGGTTGTTCAAAACTTTTCCCATAGACCAGCATGTCCTCTTTTTATGGCGTAACAGTCCCTGCATCGTCATCGGACGCTTCCAAAACCCCTGGGTTGAGTGTAATTTGAAAGCCATGGAGGCCGATGATGTCCTTTTAGCCCGTCGCCAAAGCGGCGGAGGGGCCGTCTACCACGATTTGGGCAACACTAACTTCACGTTCATGAGCCCCCGCCACGCCTATGATAAAAATCTCAACTTTCACCTTATTATTGATGCATTGAAGCGTTTTGGTGTGACCGCTGAGCAATCAGGACGTAACGACATCCTTGTTGAAGGGAAGAAAGTAAGCGGATCGGCTTTTAGGATGGCAACCAAAAAAGCGTTTCATCACGGCACATTGCTCATTAATGCCAGTATGGAGAAACTTCCCCATTACTTGACTCCCGACAGCCAAAAGCTCAATTCCAAAGGAGTCCGCTCTGTAGCCTCACGAGTGGCCAACCTCAGTTCGTTCAATTCTGATATCACCCACGACTCCCTTAGTGCCGCTTTAATTGAATCTTTTTTCGACCACTATCAGATGCGTTGTGAAATAGAGGATCTTACCATAGAACGCCTTTCACAAGAGAAGTCGCTTTATGAGACATATCGCCACTACAGCGATTGGCAGTGGAGATTCGGTTCAACTCCCGAATTTGATCATCCTCTTGAAAAACGGTTTGCTTGGGGGAAAATTACTCTCGACTTTGTTGTCAATGAAGGATTGATTCAAAGCGTTTTACTGTTTAGCGATGCTTTGTCGGTGGAGCTACTCGAATTGATTCAAAACTCTCTGCACTCAGTCCCTTACAACAGTTCTGAGATAGCTCGTGCACTATTACAAGGGGCAAGCACTCACGACACAGAAGTGCAGCAGATGGTGCAAGATGTCGTAACTTTTATAAAAGAGGAGCTGGAATGAGCAAAAAGATAGGTGCTTTGTTCTTAGTTCTTTGCTTTTCATTCATCCTTTTGGGCAAAGGGAAACGGGAAGAGATTCCCATGCCAATTCATCCCCCCCTTTCTGAACACAAGACGTTTGCCATAGGAATGCTTAAAACAGAGGATCCTCTGTTTCTTAATCCGGCTGCTGCTACCGATATCAGAAGCACTTTGATTCTCGACGGCCTTTTTGAGGGACTGTACAGCCTTGATCCTCAAAGCGCCGACCCTATTGCAGCCATTGCAATTGAGACCACTGTCTCTAATAACGGGCGCATTTGGACAATCAGACTTGATCCTCGAGCCCGCTTTTCCAACGGAGATCCCATTACAGCGGCTACATTCATTGAATCGTGGTTCTGGTTGCTCGATAATAAAGACGAAGAGACAGGTAACAGCTATGTGGTAACTATGATGGAGTGCATAGAAGGGGTCAAAGGGTACCGTGAAGGCAGCAGTTCAAAATCATCTGTTGGATTAAAAGCTCTTGGCCCGTATGTGCTTGAAATTCGCCTTGTATCGGCTGCCCCCTATCTGAAAGCGTTGTTGGCTACATTGCCTTTCAGCGCTATTCACAGCTCCAATCGCAATGGCACTTTTTTTCCAATCATTAGCTCCGGAGCTTTTGAAATCCGCGAGCAAAATGCCGATTATGTGCTGCTGGGCAAACAAAACTGGTACCGTCGGTGGGAGGAAGTTAAAAGCGATTTCATCCGCTTTGATTTTTTACAGCCAAAAGAGTTACAACATGCCTACAGCAATCATCAAATTCACTGGTCGCTTGATTATATCCCTTTTGAATTACTGCACAGTCCCACCGATTTACGTTTAAGTCCCGAATATTCCACCGGTTTTTACTACTTTAGTTCTGCTAGCGGCCCGTATGCCAACGCCAATGTCAAAAAGGCCCTTTCACTTTTCATCCCCTGGGAAGAGATTCGCCAAACAAGCGGCCAAATTTTCCCCACCAAGCGCCTAATCCCTTTCCAATATAATGGAACAACGGAAATATCGGGGTCTCAACAAGCAGAAGCTCTGCGCCTGTTGGCAGCAGAAGGGTATCCCTACGGAGCCGGTTTGCCAACTCTCTCAATGGCTGTTCATAGCGGCTCGTTCCTTATTGAGGCCTCTTCACAGATTGCCGATCAGTGGAGCAAAGAGTTGGGTATTACTGTGGTGCTCGATGTGGTGCCGCTGGGAGTGTACAGCCGTTATCCGGAGCTTAGCCCGTATGACTTTGCATTTATGACATGGATTGGAGATTTTCACGACCCCTTTGCCTTTCTCAATCTTTTCAGAGGTGAAAGTCGTTATAACTTAAGCAACGTCGTCGATAAAACCTACGATGAACTAGTCAGTGCTGCCATGATTGAACCAACACAAAAGGCTATCAGAAAAGCAGAACAGCATCTTTTGGATCAAGGAACAGTCATCCCTTTGTATCATGGAATGGCGACTAATATCATCGATTCTCTTTTGGTCCGTGGCTGGTACGAAAACGAGCTGAATATCCACCCTCTTAGATATCTAGAGTTGACTTCTTTTGAGCAATAGAGCTCCTTCCAAACGGTTGAATCAAACTTGTCAGTCGCTGCGAGACCCAAACCTCCAACTGCGAATCGACTAATTGCCAACACCAGTTGGGCTCTCCACACGTTCCCGGTACGTTCATCCGTGCTTGTGAGTCTAAAAGCAGAAGATCTTGCATGGGAATGATTGCCCACTGAGAAGCCGAAGCCATAACGCTGCGCATCAAATGCCAGCTGACCTGCTCATCCGAGCAGCTTAAGTAGCGGCGCACCAAATCCTTAGTCCCCTCATCCAGCTCTTCGTACCACCCTTTGCTGGTATTGTTGTCGTGCGTTCCTGTGTAGGCCACACTTACATAGGGATAGTTGTGCGGCAAATAGGGGTGATCGGCATTTAACACTCCCGGCTGAAGCATTTCAAAAGCAAAGTGAGCCACTTTCATTCCCGGCAAATGGTTTTCATCCCGTAATTGTTCCACCTCTTTGGTAATGACTCCCAAATCTTCGGCAATGACGGGCAAAGGGGAAAAATGGGTTTTAAGAAGGGCAAAAAGCTCTTTTCCGGGAGCTTTTACCCATGAGCCAAATTCAGCTGTAGGATGGCCTGCCGGCACTTCCCAATACGACTCAAAGCCTCTGAAATGATCTATGCGCACAATATCGGTTTGCTTCAGCTGATGAGATAACCGTTCTATCCACCACTTAAAGCCATCAGCTTGCAAAGCTGGCCAATCGTAGACCGGATTACCCCATAACTGTCCTGTGTCGCTGTAGGCATCGGGAGGAACGCCTGAAGAAGCTTTGGTCGTTCCGTCGGCATTCATTTTCAAAAAACGGCTGTGGGTCCACGCATCGACACTGTCATGGGCCACAAAAATAGGAATGTCGCCGATAATCTGGACCTGGTTTTTATTGGCATATTCTTTGACATGCGTCCATTGGCGATAAAAAAAGAATTGTAGAACCTTCCACTTTTCAATATCGATGTGCAGTTTTTCACTCCACATTTTCAATGCTGCGGCATCTCGATTGACAAGTTTTTTATCCCACTCTTTGTACCACTGAACAGAGCCGTACTGCTCACTTAAAGCCCTAAAAAGGGCATAGTCGTCTAACCATTTGTGTTCAGTTTGACAAAATTGCTCATAGGCCTTCTGTAAAGAAGAAGAGGAGTTTGCCCTAAAGTTAGCAGCGGCGGTAAACAACAGCGGCATCTTATACCGCTTTACTTGCGTGTAGTCGACAAACCCTAAAGGAAATTGGGGAGGATTAAGAATTTCGCTAAGATCAAGCAGTCCTTCGTCCACCAAATCTTCAAGACTCACAAGCAATTCGCTTCCGGCAAAAGCGGAGCGCGAGGCGTAGGGAGAATTGCCAAAGCCAACCGGGCCAAGTGGAAGAATTTGCCATAAACCCACCCCAGAGGAGGCAAGAAAGTCTACAAACCTGCAAGCTACTTCTCCTAGATCTCCGATGCCGTAGCGGGAGGGTAAAGAGGTGGGGTGTAACAGAATACCGGCTTGCCGTATCTTTTTATTCATCGAGCAAATATATCCGATTGGGACGATTTGTGCCACACCTTGTTACCAACCCTTTTTTGGGGTATAATCAGCGCATGTCATCAACAGAAATGCAGACCATGTTTGCCTTAGGGGACCACGTCGTCTACCCACTTCAGGGTGTCGGTGTCGTCAAGAAAATCGAGAGGAAAACGCTGCGGGGAAATACCTCGCTCTATTACGAAATATTCCTTGATATTTCCGATATGACTGTTATGGTCCCTACCGACAAAGCAGAAGAGCTGGGCATTCGTGCTATCGTCCCTTCTGAAGAGGCTTTGCAAGCCATCAACAGCATCTCAAATAAAGCTGAGCAAGTTCCGGTCGATTGGAAAGCGCGCTACCAGATGAATGTCGATTTGCTAAAGCAAGGCTCGATAGCTTCCATTGCCAGAGTTGTCCAGATTCTCTACCACCGCAGTAAAATTAAAGAGCTTCCGGTGCAGGAGCGAAAACTATATGACAACGCCCTGCGCATTCTGATTGATGAGTCGGCCCTCTCTTTGGAACGTTCCAAAGAGGAGCTTGAGGCCCTTATCTTCAGCAAGTTGGAGAAAGAGAACTAGTGTCATTTCCCGCCCAT
The DNA here is from genome assembly GCA_050950025.1 of Sphaerochaetaceae bacterium. GTDB lineage: Bacteria > Spirochaetota > Spirochaetia > Sphaerochaetales > Sphaerochaetaceae > JBMNGW01. Next base: position 26,105 of record JBMNGW010000002.1, read on the forward strand.
GGAGTCATTATCACCGCTGCCGGAAACAGCAGCCGATTCAACTCCTCGCTAAGCAATGGAAGCGTAAAAAAAGAGTTTATGCTTCTTGATGACCGTTCTGTCCTCTACCATGCCACCCTCCCTTTTTTATCGTTGCCCAACCTTGAATTGGTCATTGTCACCTACCAAGAGGGGCAGCAGGATGAGACGGAAGTTGCTTTGGACAATTTACTGTTTGCCAGTGAAATCCCTGTAATGTTGGTCCAGGGGGGATCTTCCCGCCAAGAATCGGTCCTCTTTGCCTTAGAAACAATGATTCAACAGGCACCTCAGTTGGACTATGTGCTTATCCATGATGGCGCCCGTCCTTGGGTCAGCGAACAGATTATTATTTCGACATTGGCAATGGCGACTGTCTTTGGAGCTGCTGCTCCCACTATTCCTATTCACGATGCAGTGAAGAAAGTTGACAGCGAAGGAAAAATAATCGATCACATCGATCGCAATGGAATGGTTACCATTCAAACTCCACAGGCTTTCAAACTCTCTGAGATTTTAGCAGCCCACCGAAAAGCGGCACTATCTCATAAAACGTATGTTGATGACACAGAAATTTTCACCGATTTTGGAGGCTTCGTCGGCTCCAGTGCCGGTGAGCCGGAGAATAAGAAAATCACCCTAGCCCACGATATGGGTAACAAAGAGGTGTCCGTATGAGAATAGGAACAGGTTGGGATATTCACAAGCTAGTAAGCGGTAGAAAGCTTTTAATCGGAGGCGTTGAAATTCCCCACACCCTAGGGGAGGAAGGACACTCCGACGGTGATGCACTTTTGCACGCCCTTATTGACGCTCTTTTAGGAGCCGCTGCTTTGGGCGACATCGGCACATTCTTTCCCAGTGATGATAAGGCCTACAAAGATGCCCCCAGCGATACATTGTTGGAGAACGTACTAGAAATGCTCGGCGATTGGGCTATTCTCAATATTGATTGCACCGTCATTCTCCAAGAGCCCAAACTGGGACCTTACATTAAAGAAATTAGATCCTCAATTGCCGGATATTGTGGTTTAGATAAAAGCCAAGTCTCCGTTAAAGCAAAAACGACCGATAGGCTGTTGGGAGAAGTGGGAGAAGGGAGAGCCATCATAGCCCAAGCTGTTGTGCTTCTGCGCAACCTTAAGCATGAATTCGGCTTTATGGAAGAACTTCTGTAAACGTGAAAAAAGCCAGCAACTGCCGGCTTCATCTTTTATTCAGAAATTAACATCGTCTTTGGATCGAGTGTCACCCGCATCTGTTTGGGATCCTTTTTCTCTTTCTCTTTAACCAAGGTCATAATGACCTTGTCTTTTTCTTCGTTGTATTTCAAGCCAATTAAGACGTCAATCAAATCTTCGTACTTTTGCATTGAATTGGGCACACCGTTATCATCAAATGTGACATCGGGGCGTACAGGAGAAACAGAGAACCAGACTTCAAGACGTAAGTTCATGGCAAACTGCTTAATTTTGCGTACATCGTCTTCGCTGGCGAGTGTCAATTTGTAGCCGTCGAACATCACCGCATCGGCATTGAATGAGCCGTGGCGGATAAGCGTTTCCAAACTTGAAAGGACCTTTTCAATCGGCACGTTCTCCTGGCTGAAGTTCATGACAACCCGATTGGCTAGGATTTCATTATAAATAGCTGAAGCGTCCTCCAGCGATCGATTCTCCGAAATTTGGCGGAACACCTCCTTGTACCAGTTAATAACGTGTTCCACATTGCCGCTAAACGAAACATGAATGATATGTTCGTTGCGAAATAACTTATCAGTAGCAAGATGAACAAGACAGGCAGTTTTGCCAATACCATGGCGGGAGACTAAAACTCCCAAATTGCCTTTCCCCAGTCCCCCGTTCAGCGATTCATCAAACGCCCTCAGCGGGCTTAATGCATTCAACTCGTGTCTTTCCATATGCGCCTCCTTCGAACTGTTGGTTACAAACAAAGTATACCACGGTTTAGCTCTCCTAAATAGAAACTTCGACTCTTAACGTTGCTCTTTTTTCCTCTTCTCAAGATAAGCAGTTTTCAATTCATCTGCCAATGAGTGGGGAACTCTGCTGTATTTAGCCAACTCCATGGTAAATTCAGCCTTGCCTTGAGTCAGTGAACGGAGCACCGTAGCATAACCGAACATTTCAGAAAGAGGAACTTCTGCTTCCACAGTACACATATTGCCATCTTCGGTGGAGCTGGCAATAATTCCCCGCCTTTGGTTGATACTGCCAAAAATATTCCCCTGGAATTCTGTGGGTCCTTCAACTGCCACTTTCATCACCGGTTCCAATATAACCGGTTTTGCCCGCTCATACGCTTCTCTAAATGCCGCCAAAGCAGCCGTTTGGAACGCTTGGTCGGAAGAGTCCACCGGGTGGTAAGCTCCATCGTTAATAACTGCCCGCACTCCGACAACAGGGAAGCCCAGCTGGGTCCCTTTCTTAATGGCAATTTGGAAGCCCTTGTCGCATGAGGGGACATACTCGGTGGGAATGGTTCCCCCTTTGATTTGGTCAACAAACTCATAATCAAGGCCTTCTTCCGTCTCGCCAATGGGCTCAATATAGCCGGCAACCCGGGCAAATTGTCCCGACCCTCCCGTCTGCTTTTTGTGGGTATAGTTGAAATCGGAGCGCTGACTGATCGCTTCTCGGTAGGCGACTTCAGGTCGATCGGTTTGTACATCGGCCTTATATTCTCTTCTCATCCGCTCCACATAGACTTCCAAATGGAGCTCTCCCATTCCCTGAATGATGGTCTGATTCGATTCGGGATCGACATGGGTGGTGAAAGTGGGGTCTTCTTTGGTGAACCTATTAAGAGCCTTTGCCATATTATCGCTCGATTTTTTATCGACCGGATGTAAAGCCAGGCTGATGACAGGCTTAGGAACGTACATCGAACTTAATGAATAATTAAGCGAAGGGTGACAGAAAGTATCACCGGAGGCACAATCAATGCCAAATAAGGCAGCGATATCACCACAGCTTGCTTCGGTGATATCAGCCATGGAGTTGGCGTGCATCCGAACCAAACGGCCGACTTTAAATTTCTTGCGGGTCCGGGTGTTAAATAACTCATCGCCCTTTTTGATTTTCCCTTGGTAGATTCTAATATAGGTCAGCTGTCCATACTGTCCATCTTCCAATTTAAACCCAAGGACAACAGCGGGCAGATTTTCATCCGATTTAAGCACTACCGCTTCTTCATTATTATCTAAATCAAGGGCTGTATTAACGACTTCAGTCGGATTGGGAAGATACGAGACAACAGCATCAAGCAGCGGTTGAATCCCTTTGTTCTTATACGCTGAGCCCATGAAAACAGGAACCAGCTGCAATGCAATAGTCCCTTTACGCACGGCTGAATAAATTAACTCTTCAGTAACACTCTCTTCAAGCATCGCTTCAGTCAATTCATCGGAGCATAAAGAGACGGCATCCAACATCTCTTCCCGTTTTTCGGTTGCTTCTGAGACAAGGTGTTGGGGAATCTCCTCATAACGAAGCACATCCCCCGACGGCCCGTCAAAATAAACAGCTTTCATGCTCACCAAATCAACCACTCCCTCCAGCCGGTCTTCCAAGCCGATGGGAATCTGCATTAAGACCGCATTAAGACCCAGTTTTTGAATCAGCTGGTCTTTTACACGGTAAGGGTTGGCTCCGGTACGATCGCATTTATTGACAAAAGCAATCCGCGGAACGCGATACCGCTTCATTTGTCGATCGACAGTAATCGACTGCGACTGCACTCCGGCTACCGAACATAAAACTAAAATGGCTCCATCAAGCACCCGTAACGAGCGTTCGACTTCAATAGTAAAATCGACGTGCCCAGGAGTATCGATAACGTTAATCGGATGCCCTTTCCAAGTGACGTTGGTGGCTGCACTTGCAATGGTAATCCCCCGCTCACGTTCCAGCTCCATGGAGTCCATGGTAGCCCCCACCCCATCTTTGCCCCGCACTTCATGAATGGCATGAATACGGTTGGAGTAGTACAAAATACGCTCAGAAAGCGTTGTTTTTCCCGAATCGATATGGGCGCTTATGCCGATGTTTCTCATCGCTTGAATTTCAGACATATGGTGTTCCTCTTTCTTGGCAGCTGGGCAACAGGTACTCCTTCCGTGGGTATTGCAAACATCCCATCTCTGAAACGAGAACTGACAACAACTTGGAGAGTTTTGAGTCGACGTTAACCCAGCGCACCAAAACGGATTTTAGTCTATTATAGAAGTTTGTTCAATCCTTTCTCCCTTCTGTAATTGAGCTATGCTTACTGGAATAAGAAGTCAATCGTTGCTACACTGCTTGCCAGGAGGAAAACATGGAAACCCTTTTTACAAAAATAATTGAGGGCAAGATCCCTTCAGTCCCCCTGTACCGTGACCAAGAATGCCTTGTCATTCTCGATATCGCTCCGGTAAATAAAGGGCACGTTCTGGTCATCTCCACTTCTCCTTATCCAACCATCGGCTCTTGTCCGCCGGCAACATTGGCTCACTTGATGGCTGTGGTGCAAAAAGTTGATGATGTACTACGTTCTCGGCTGGGGGCAGAGGCTACCAACATTGTCATCAACAACGGTCCGGCTGCCGGTCAAGAAGTTCCCCATCTCCATATTCATGTTATACCTCGCTATGAACATGACGGCAAACATCTGATATTTGAAAAAGAGAAATATCAGGAGCGAGAAATGGCTCTTTTAGGTGAAAAGTTGCATTTTAGCTAAGGGCGAATTCACTTGCCCCTAAGGCTTTGGGGTATTACACTTCGCCTATGGGTAGCTGTTATTTTTGTAAAGCAGAAATTCCTTTTGCAACCGTTATTGGGTATGCCTCGTTGTGCAATCAATGCGGTAAGCCGCTGAAAATTTGTTTAAATTGCCAATATTACGATCCAAATGCTTACCATCAGTGCCTTGAGCACATTGATGAGCCTGTTGTTCAGAAGGACTTGCCCAACTACTGCGATTATTTCGTCCTAAAAAAAGGAAGCGGCCAAAAGAGCTCAGAAGCCCAACAAGAGGCCCGCTCCCGCTTCTTTTCACTTTTTGGTGACGACGATTCATAGGAGTCAGATATGACAATCGGAGCAAAACTTCCCCCACTTACCCTTTTAGATGACCAAGGCAACAGCGTCAGTATGGACCAATTTGCCGGCTCATATGTAGTCTTGTATACCTATCCCAAAGACAATACCCCCGGCTGTACTTCTGAAGCATGCTCTTTTAGAGATAATTCAAGTGCCATCACTGATCAAAAAGCGATCATTGTTGGCGTCAGTGCCGATTCGGTGGCCTCTCATGCCAAATTCAAAGCACAGCACAATCTCCCTTTCACCCTTTTATCCGATCCAGATCGCCTGCTTTTGCAAGCTCTGGGAGCATGGGGTGAAAAAGTCCGCTTTGGCAAAAAGACGATGGGAATATTGCGCATGACCTTCTTATTTGATCCACAGGGCCGACTGGTCCATATCTGGCCAAAAGTCTCGGTCCAGACCCACGGAGAAGAGATTGCCGCTTTTCTTAAAGCCCTTTAAAGAAGCAGATCAAGATCTATTTCACAGGCTGCCACAGGCATGGTAATGCCCCACCTCTTAAGCACTTCAGGATGAATTTCTCCAAAAACGCCCACGTTAACTCCGTTATGGACTAAATGTCCGCAGCGTCCGGCAATAAAGCGCTGATCATCAATTAGCTCCTCCATTACATAAGAGCGATTCAGATAGTAAAAAAGAGTCGACAGGTAACTGTTCAGCTGATTAAATCCCATTTCACTGCTGGCACCTAAAAAGCCGAGATAGTTGCGCGTTGTAGCCCCAGAGATATCCTCTTTGTCCAAAAAGGCAACTTTCCCAATTTCAAAAATAAGGTGCGGATACATAGCATGAGCACTAACACTCTCTGATTCCAACAAAGAAGGAATAATAGAGGGCCTGACATATTCATAGTTTTCGCTCATCGGATTGGCTATCTGGATATACAAAGAACCGTCAACACTCATGTTGTCGATGTACTCCTTTTTGGAACCAAGGTAGTTGTACATCATCTCTTGAAAGCCCAAGCCGACCATAATGTCTTTCGCTTTACGGGCAAAAATCTCCGCCTCGGTAAGTCTGCCGATGGTGGAATCTTTGGGAAGCAAGGGATCAAAATTGTGTAGACCATGGCCAATCATCACATCTTCGACAATGTCCACCGGATGAAGGAAGTCGTTGCGATACTCAGGAACCCTGATGGTGATGTGCTTCTCATCTACGTTACTTTCAATACCCATTCTCATAAGGGCATCTGTAATTTCTTCCTTGCTAAGAGGCAAACCCAGGCTTTGGCGGAGAAACTCCACATCACAAGAGGCCTCTTTTTGGAAATAATAGGGGACGGTGATTTCAGCACCGTAGGCAGTCGGTTGGGGGAAATAGACTTTGCTTGGTAGGATAGTGAAGCCCAAATCGGCACAGTCACAGGCAAAGATGGCCGCACAGAGCAGCAAATCATCCAAAATGGTGCCCGAAAAATCGAAATAGAGATTTTCATCGCCCACTTCCACAGCTCCCAAACGGGCACTGTTAATAACCGGTGGAAAACTCAACACCTCCCCCGCATCATCAAATAACAAAGGATACAGCGGTTTGTCGGCAACAATCGGTCCGTACTCAATCCCTTTGGGATGACGAGCGACAATTTCTCGTAAGCTCATCTCTTCTTCCATATGCAAGGGGACAAACCGTTTTGTATCGGGATCAACACCATCAAAATGGACGGGAAAAGTGATGAGATCGCTGCGGTAAGCTCCGATAGCAATCGTTTTACGCTTCCGCCCAAAATTGTGGCACAGCTTCTCCTGCGATTGAATGAGACTTAACAGAATCTCTTCATCCACCACTTTACCCGTAACAGCAAAGCCGATGGCATAAGGGCGAACTACTTCGGCTTGAGGACCGACAATGACGGCTCGATTACCGCTTTCTTGCTCCTTTTCTGCAGTGGAGAAAAAATCATACTGAGCAATAGTTTTACTTTCGTAGCTCTTTAGTTGGCGCGCCACTCCAGCTGCCGACCACAAATCGGGGCGGTTGGTATCGTTGAGTTCCAGTTTATAGAGCTTTTCTTGCGCATCATAATCATCAAGCTCACTTTTTGCCACAGGAAGAATATCTTCCAACTCTTGGGGCGTATAGCTTTTGCCCATCAGTGATTCGAACAACTGTTGATGAACTTCAATTTTTGGCATTAATTGCCCCTCCTCATCCGCACACTTTCTATATTGGGGGTAAAAAGCTCCCTTAAATCATTGAGTCCAAGATGCATCAATGCCATCCGATCAATTCCCAAACCCCAAGCCAACACCGGAACATCGATTCCCAATGCTTTAGTTACTTCGGGGCGGAAAATACCGCTGCCACCCAACTCAAACCACCCAAGTACCGGGTGCTTAATGTGGACCTCAATGGAGGGTTCGGTAAAGGGGAAGTACCCGGGAACATATTTGACTTCCTGTGCCCCTGCCACCTCTTCGGCAAACATTTTTAACAATCCTAACAGTGTTCTGAGATTTACATCTTCTCCTAAGACTATGCCTTCAGTTTGGTAGAAATCGGCTCCGTGGGTTGCGTCGACTTGATCGTAGCGGAAACAGCGGACAATACCAAAATATTTGCCGGGCACTTTGGCTTTAGGCAGTGTTTTAGCCGATAGTACCGTCCCTTGGCTTCGCATCACCTGACGGCGGGTAAACTCATGATCAAAAGCATAGCCCCACCCTCGACTGCCTGTTTTCCACCCATTTTCATGGGTTTGAGCCACCTGGGACAAATAGGGTTCTTCAATTGCCTGAGTATGGGAAGGGTTTTTTACATAATAGACATCGTGAATATCGCGGGCGGAGTGAAACTGTGGCATGAACAAAGCATCGCCGTTCCAAAACTCGCTTTCCACCAGCGGCCCGTCAAATTCCTCAAAACCCAAGGAGACTAACTTGTCTTTCACCCAACTTAAATAAGAGGCGTAGGGATTTTTTCTGCCTAATATAATTCTGGGAGGCGGAGTGTTAAGACTGTAAGGGCGGAAAGTTCCCCCTTGCCACGATCCGCTGATAAGCATGGCAGAGGTTAAAGAGCCGAATTCCAAACCGGTAATTTGGCCCTCCAAAAGTGCTTTTTTAGCTTCTGCACCTTTTTCGGTCAATCGATAGGTGAGCTCTTGGCGCTCGATGATTTTCAAAGGGGTGTTACTGGCGCCTCTTTTTTTGCTGTTTTTGCCCACATAAGCAAGCTCTTGCTCAGATAAAGATTGCTCATCCAGCGGCTCTGAGGCAGCTTTAGCCAAGACACTGGCACCGATGCTCAGTTGCTTTGGCAGTTGATCAACAATTGCCTCTGCTTTTTTATCGGAACCCATCTTACACGCTTTTTCTTTGCTCAACATCCCAAATACAGAACCGACATCGGCTTTATCCAAATGTAACTCTTTGGCAATTTCAGGAAGGGAGTGGGGCCCTTTTTGGGTAAGCAAATCGAACATTCTTTGCTCTGGGGTGCCAATTTCAAGATATGTTTTGCCTAAATCTGTCAGTTCAAACAATGTGCGGTCTTTTTGCTCCACTTGCTCCAAAAGCTCTTTGGCCACTAGCCAGCTGAATGCTTGGTTGCACTGCCCAATATTGTACTGCAGCCGTTGCATAAGGAGTTCATTGGTAATGTCTTCCCCTTTTTCAACGCCTCGAAGTAATCTGATTTCCAACGGATGCAAGTTCCGTACATCGATATCCATGCGGGATTCTCTCCTTCCTACGATAACTGGGGCCATTGTAACGAGTCAGAGCGAAAAATAAAAGGGGCTTTACTCTAGCAAAAAATGAGAAAAACATGGTACATACACCTATGAACAAAGAAAGCCTTCCTATTCGGCGCGCCCTGATTTCCGTCAGCGACAAACGCCACATCGTTGAATTTGCCCGCCTGCTAGTTGCCAGCGGAGTTGAGTTGCTATCGACCGGCGGAACCGGTGAAATCCTAAGCAAAGAGCAAATCCCTTTTACTGCGGTCCACCAGATTACCAAAACCCCAGAAATGATGGACGGACGCGTTAAAACAATGCACCCAGCCATTGCCGGTGGGATATTGGGCTTACGTGATCGCCATGCTCTGGATGCCCAAGCCCACGATATTCAATGGATAGATTTGGTTGTTTGCAACCTCTACCCCTTTGCCCAAACTATTGCCAAAGAGGGGGTCGTCTTGGATGAAGCTTTGGAGAATATTGATGTGGGCGGACCTACGATGATTCGCAGTGCCGCTAAGAATGTAGGGTGGGTAACTGTTTTAACCGATGCCGATGATTATGCCTTGGTTGCAAATGAGCTTAAAAAGAGCGGTGCTGTTTCGTATCAACTGCGAAGAGCTCTCAGTGCCAAAGCATTTGCTCATACTGCCAGCTACGATGCTCTTATCGCCTCGTATTTAACTGAAGAAGAATTCCCCAATGAATTACCTTTGAGTTTTTCTTTGTTCACAGGAGCCCAAAAAGGGGGTCTTAATTTACGGTATGGAGAAAACCCTCACCAAATGGCAGCCGTTTATCGGCGGCAAAAAGTCAAAGCTAAAAACGACTCTTTCAGTCTTTTAGATTGCACCGTCCTTCAGGGCAAACAGCTCTCTTTTAATAACTTAGGCGATACCTACGGGGCCCTAGATTGCTTGCGGGAATTTAGGGAGCCGGCTTGTGTTATCGTCAAACATGCCACTCCTTGTGGAGTCTCAAGTCATGAAGACCCCCTGTTGGCCTTACAAAGAGCTTTTGAAGCCGATTCGTTGAGTGCTTTTGGCGGCATAGTGACATTAAATCGTCCTTTTACGCTTCCTATGGCCCAGTATCTTAGTGATAAATTCATTGAAGTGCTGACTGCTGTCTCTTTTGAACCGAAGGCCTTAGAACTCTTAGCCAAAAAGAAAAACCTTCGCGTTGTGGCTACAGGGGAATTGCCCCCTTTAGCTCCTGTGCTTAGCGGCCGATTTATCGGAGACGATTTACTGATTCAGCACAAAGATGCCCATGAGGTTACCCAAGAAACGGTGAAAGTGGTCACCTCCTTAGCCCCCGATGAAAAGCAGATGGAAGAATTATTGTTTGCCTGGAAATTAGTTAAACATGTCAAATCAAATGCCATTGTGACCACCAAGGATAAAACCAGCTGCGGTATCGGTGGCGGGCAGGTTTCTCGAGTCGATGCTACTAAAATTGCTTTGGAAAAAAGCGGATCCACAGTACAAATGGTATTGGCAAGTGATGCCTTTTTCCCTTTCCGCGATAGCATTGATGCCTTAAGGCAAGGTTCTGTGGAAGCGATCATTCAACCGGGAGGCTCAATTCGAGACCAAGAAGTAATTCAAGCATGCAATGAAGCGGGCATCGCCATGGTCTTTACCGGTATCCGGAGTTTCCTCCACGCCTGATTACTCGCGAACCAGTACCTTCTCGATAAAACCGATATACAGGGAGTGGTAATCCGTTAGCGGGTAGTGCTCCTCTATTTCGTTAAGAAGAAAGTTCTTTGGATTAAAAGGACTTATGGCTGCCATAGAGCAGCAAAAGACCATATTAGCTTGCTCAAACGTAACCCAATCTTCATCAGGGCCTTCAACAAAAACAGCCGAAAGGTTGGCCAGAGAAAGTTTATCGCAATCGCGTCCCGAGCATGAGCCGCAAATATTAAGCACCTGTTCATAATTTGGGGGAAAAAAGGAGAGGGTGAATTGGGAAGCTTCTTGCATGAACTGAAACGTGTAGCGAGTAGGTCGCACCACAACGCCACACACCGGTTTGTTCCACATATACCCAAAATAACCCCACCCGCCGGTCATCGTGTTCCACGACTTATTGGCAGCTGCAGTAATCAGAAAATTTTCTTTGCCAATGGTTGTAAAGGGGTTCAGTTCCAGCGATTCGATATCGATTTGCTCAAACATCGTATTAGCTCCTTTGTAAAAGCCAGTCTACAATCGCCTAAGGCTCCCGTCAATTGCTCATCCTTGTTCTTTTTACCTCTAAATGGTATATATCACAAAGAACTACTCCACAAGAGAATTACTTGTAACAAAAGGATGTAAAGCCATGATTACCCAATACCTTGACGATATGAGGCGGGAATTTAGCGATTATCGCCCCTCTGTATTCGTGAAGGATTTGCTTGCCGGTCTGACCGTTGCCGCCGTTGCTCTGCCTTTGGCTCTAGCCTTCGGAGTAAGCTCGGGAGCCGATGCTGCTTCGGGGTTAGTGACTGCTATTTTTGCCGGTTTAATCATCGGCATACTAGGAGGAGCTCCTTATCAGGTTAGCGGACCGACGGGCACCATGGCAGCGATCCTATTGCCTTTGTCGGCAACCTACGGCATTCAAGGCGTATTAATCACCGGCTTTTTATCAGGGGTCATTTTGCTGGTGGCAGCTTTGCTCAAAGCGGGACGGCTTGTCAGTATTATCCCCTCGGCTGTTATTACCGGTTTTACAGCCGGTATTGCCATTTTGATTGCCGGCGGTCAAATCGACCATTTTTTTGGTACTACCAGCTCAGGAAGCACGCTTTTGCAAAGCCTTGCCTCATACCGCACTTTGGGATTTGCCGTGCAATGGCAACCGCTTATGTTTGGCCTATTAGTTGTGTTTATTATGGTGTTTTGGCCCAAAAAATGGGCAACAAAACTCCCCTCTTCACTTATAGCCATCATTGTGGCTTTGGTGGTGAATCTCATCGGCTCTTTTTCCGTTATTGAAGTTGGTTCAATCCCTAAAGCATTGATCCTAGAACAGCGCTTTCATTTTTCCGACATCTCGTTTGAAAATCTCAGACCGTTTATTACTCCCGCCATTGGAGTAGCTGCCATCGGAATGGTTGAAAGCCTGCTTGCCGGAGCTGCCGGGGAGAAAATGACACACATGAAAATGGATCCCGATCGGTGGCTCATTTCCCAAGCCCTGGGAAATTTAGTGATGCCATTTTTAGGTGGAGTGCCGGCAACCGCAGCTATTGCCCGCACCAGCGTTTCAGTAAAAGCGGGGATGAGAACGCGCGTTACCAACATTGTTCACTCTGTTGTTCTGATTTTATCAATGTTTTTGCTGGGACCTCTGATGGGTCGCATTCCCTTAGCGGCCTTAGCCGGTGTGCTGATGATTACCTCTTGGAGGATGAACGATTGGCTCAGCATTAAGCGCTATTTTAAACATCTATACAAAACGTCTATCGCACAATTTATTGTAACAATGGCGGCAACAGTCATTTTTGGTCTGACCACAGCTATTTTAGTGGGTATCGGGCTATCGATGGTCTTATTTGTTATCCGCTCTTCCAATTTGGAGATCGCTGTCTCCAATATCGATGAGAGGCATGAGAAAGGGAAAAACCTCAGTGCCAAATTGACAAAAGTGCGCTTGGTGTATGTCACCGGGCAGCTCTTTTTTGGCTCGATTGATAACCTTATTACAGCTTTAGAAGAGTTACAGGGAGTTTCAACTATTATTTTATCAATCCGAGGGGTCCCTTCAATAGACCACAGCGCCATGTTGGAACTGGAGCAGCTACACTCTTCAATGCAAAATTCACAAATTGCCCTGTTATTTTGCGGTCTCCAACCGCAAGTGCAAAGACAGTTTTCTCGCGCTGGTTTTGATGATGTGGTCGGCAGGCACAATATCTTTGCCAATGCCGTTGAAGCCATCGATTCTCTGCAGAATGAGTAAGCCACCTTGACAGCTCTCACCCTTTACTGTTATGCCTTAGCTAGGTACGAAAGGAGCTCCCATGACCCCTATTGCACTGCCTCCACTTACTAAAGATTTAGTCAGAGTTCTCATTGATGCTGATACGATTCAGCGCCGAGTCAATGAGCTGGCAATGATGATTGACCACGAATACGACCATTTGAAAGAGAACCTCATATTAGTGGGGGTGCTTAAAGGCTCCTTTATTTTCCTTGCCGATTTGTGCAGAAAACTCAACACGCCTCATTCGGTCGATTTCATCTCAATTTCAAGCTACGGACTCTCTTCTCAAGCCACAGGAAACGTGCGCATGATTATGGACACACGCGAAGATTTAAGCGACCGCCACGTGCTAATCGTTGAAGACATCCTTGATAGCGGCTACACGTTGGATTATTTGAAACGCAACTTCAGTGCCCGCAAACCCGCTTCGTTAAAAACCGTGGTGTTGCTTGACAAATATGAGTGCCGAAAAGTCGATGTTCCCATCGATTATGTCGGTTTTAAAATTCCCGATGTGTGGGTGGTCGGTTATGGACTCGACTATGGTGAAAAGTATCGCACCCTCCCCTACATTGCGGAGATGATTCCTGTCGTTGACTAAAAGGATGCTTCCATGAACGAAGCCTACTATGTTGGCTACTCGACTGTCCACAAACTGGTCAAAGCGCTTGCCAATCAGGTCGTTGCCTCCAATTACACTGCCGATGTTATTGTAGCTATCGGTTCAGGAGGCTTCATCCCAGCCCGCATCCTAAAAACATTTATCGATTTGCCTATCTATGCCGTAGGTATTTCGTATTACGATTCGCAAAAGCGCCACGAGGGTCGTCCCAAGAAGATTCAATGGATTGAAGAAGCGCAAAAACTGCTCAAAGGCAAGCGGTTGTTGTTAATTGATGAAGTTGACGATACGCGGATGACACTCAATTATTGCATCACTGAACTGCTGAAAAGCAAACCGCTTGAGATTGTCGTTTTAGTACTTCACAACAAACTTAAAAAGAAAGAGGCTCAATTTCCTGATCAGATTACCCGCTATTTTGCTGCCCAGGAGATTGAAGATGTTTGGATAAAATACCCGTGGGATGCTCAAGACATCGATAGCCACACCAACAAAGAGCATCAGATGCACACGACATACAAGGAGCAGCATACATGAGCGTAACAGCTATTGTAGGAGCCCAATGGGGCGATGAAGGCAAAGGACGCATTGTCGACTATTTGGCTCAGAAAGCCGATATGGTAATCCGCTTTCAAGGCGGAGATAATGCCGGACACACTGTCATTAACGATAAGGGTAAATTTGCCCTCCATATAGTTCCTTCAGGAATTTTCAATCCCGAAACCATCTGCATTATTGGAGCAGGCACTGTTGTGAGCTTTGAGAGTGTGGAAGCAGAACTGTTGGCAGTCCAAAAAGCGGGAGTGCAAACAGATAATCTGTTCATTGACCGAAGGGCTCATCTGATTCTCCCCTTTCACCGCCTTCTTGACGGCGCTCAAGAGGAGAGCAAAAAAGGAAATTGGGCTGTGGGAACAACCAAAAAAGGGATTGGACCTTGTTACAGCGACAAAGCCTCGCGCTCAGGCATACGGGTAGGAGATTTGCTTGACCAAAAGCGGTTGCTAGAGCGTCTTCAGATGCTTCTGCCCCAGAAAAACAGAGAACTAGCTTATTACGGACTGCCTGAAGTTGATATTGATGAATTGCTTGCACTGTGCACCCAGTGGCAACAAACATTTGCCCACCGCATTATCGATACGCTACCGCTGGTTAAAAAGGCCGTTCTCTCAAACAAAAAAGTTCTTCTTGAAGGGCAGTTGGGAGTAATGAGGGACCTTGATTGGGGTATTTACCCTTATACGACAAGTAGCAACCCCTCAAGTGGCGGTGCGTGCAGCGGCAGCGGCATTGCTCCCCGTCATATCAAATACGTCATCGGCGTGGTCAAAGCCTACTCGACCAGCGTTGGCGGAGGCCCTTTCCCCACCGAGTTGTTTGGTCCTGAGGCTGATAAACTAAGAAGCATCGGCAAAGAATTTGGAGCCACTACCGGTCGACCACGGCGCTGTGGTTGGTTTGATGCCGTGGCAGCTGCCTATTCGTGCTGGATCAATGGCTTTAGCCACATTGCTATCACTAAGCTCGATGTTTTGGACTCTTTTGAAACGCTAAAAATTTGTACCGCTTATGAGCTGGACGGTAAGATAATAACCGATGTCCCCGATACTGCCGATCAACAGCGGGTGAAATGCATTTATGAAGAGATGGAAGGGTGGCAAAGCGATACAACAAGTGCGCGAACTTGGGATGAACTGCCTTCTCAGGCTCAGGCCTACCTAACGAGAATCGCCCAGCTTACCGGCTCTCCTATGTCGTTTGTCAGTGTGGGACCGGAGCGTGATCAGATAATTATCATGGGAGAAGAGAATGAATATGCCAATTGACCACTCCCAATTCTCTTCTGTTTTCAGCTGGCGCTACGGTTCGCCTGAAATGAGAAGTATCTGGTCAGAAGAAAATAAGCGCAAAACCTTACGCCGCATCTGGGTGGCTTTAGCCAAAGCTCAAATGAAAGCAGGCCTTGTAAGCTCAGAGCAAGTTGCCGATTTAGAACAACACCAGAATGAGATCGACATCCAAAGAGCAAGCGCAATAGAAAAAGAGATCCACCACGATTTAATGGCGGAAATCATGACCTATGCTGAACAATGCCCTGTTGGCGGACCTATTATTCATTTGGGAGCCACCAGCATGGATGTGCTGGATAACATGGATGTGCTACGTCAAAAAGAGAGCTTAGCTCTTATTATCTCATTGACTATCCAGGTGCTCAAAGATTTGGGAAAGCGGATGAGAAAGGAGGCCGGGACCCTGTGCATGGCTTTTACCCACATCCAACCGGCAGAGCCGACAACCATCGGCTATCGATTGGCACAAACAGCTCAAGATCTATTGGATGATCTAACACTTTTAGAAGAGCTGCAAGAGAATCTTAAAGGAAAAGGACTCAAAGGAGCTGTGGGAACAGCAGCTTCGTATCAAGCCCTCCTTGAAGGTACTTCTATCAGCGCATCAGATTTAGAACAACTGGTCATGCAGCAACTGGGATTGAAAGCTTTCGATGTAGCCACTCAAGTTTATACGCGAAAACAAGATTGGCGTTTAGGAGTTGCTTTAGCAGGCTTAAGTGCTACCATCAGCAAATTTGCCCTTGATGTGAGGGTGCTCCAATCTCCCCCTTTTGGTGAATGGAGCGAGCCTTTTGGTGCCAAGCAAGTCGGCTCTTCTGCAATGCCGTTTAAACGCAATCCCATTAACAGTGAGAAAATTAATTCTCTTTGCCGGTTCATTGCAGCCCAAGTTGAAGTACTATGGCACAACAGTGCCTCAATGGTACTTGAAAGAACGCTGGATGACTCGGCTAACCGCCGTATTGTCATAGCCGAAATGTTCTTAGCTATGGAAGAGGTTTTAATCACTGCCAAACGTTTGGTTGCCCATATGAATTTCCACACTCCGGCTATTGAGCTGAACGTGCAACGGTATGGAACTTTTGCTGCTAGTGAGCTTTTGTTGATGGCTTTGGGCCGAAAAGGGGCCGACCGTCAATTGATGCATGAAGTTATTCGCGAACACTCTCTTAATAGCTGGGCCGAAGTGCAAAGCGGCAAAGAAAATACGTTGGCTCTGGCTCTTGCCAAAGATAAAAGAATCTTAGCGTTCTTAGAAACAGAGCAGGTACTTGCCCTTATGCAACCCGATTCATATGTGGGAAATGCCCAAGAGAAGACACTACACATCTGTTCTCGTATTGAGAAGTTAGAATAAGAAGGAGAGCCCTCCGCGAATCAACGCATAGTAAAGGGCAATACGGGGAAGGCGCGAAAGGGAAGCCAGTACAGTAAGGTAGGGATCGACTTTCACCATCCCTGCCATATAACAGACCGTCGAATAGGGAATTGGCGTGAACCCGGCAATGGCCACAGCCCACACCCCGTAGCGCTGAATAAGACGCTCCCCATCAGCGCTAAAATGGGATGTAAAGCGTTTAATCAGTTTCAAATGCCCCAACAATCGGCCAATCCAATACCCCACAATTCCCCCCGCTGCCGAAGAAAGGCCCATTACAAAGAGTAACAGCAGAGGATTCCACCCCATAACAAAGGGGAAAATGATATCGATGGTCATCGGCACAATGAGCATATCGACTAAAAAGGTGAACATCCCTACTCCGACCAGTCCCAGCTCTTCAGTTACCCATTTACCGATGATTCCGTAATAATCCTTAATAAAATAGAGGATGATAGCATACAGCACCAAAAAGAAGCCCATCATAGCTAAGCTTTTGCGCCACATCTGGCTCCAATTCAGCTCCCCATCCTCTAAAAACAAAGAGGTGTTGAATACGTGCATTCTGTTGCTTTTACTCTCTTTAATTTCGCCACTCCTCAAATAGGTTTCGTACCGCTGCCAAAAAAGAGTCTTTGCCTTCACTAGTACCCACTCCCTGCCACAGCGGCTCTTTGCCGCCCCCTTTACCATTGATTAGCGGAAGAGCTTCTTGACGAATACGGGCAAACAATTCGTTGGCTTTTGGTCTTCCTTTAAGGGCAACCAACCACAACACCTTATTTTCAGCACTCTGGCGTACGGTGCACAACGCAATCTCATCAATGTCTAAAAGAGCCTCCCCAAGGCTTTGATAATGCTCCTCTTGCCAAGATGAGGCATCAAATAAGGCCATGTTCTCTTTAAGGTTGTTGCCCAGAAGCAGCTTGGCAATAAGAGTGAAGCTGCGATTCAGTTGGTAGCGGGTATTAGCGGCTTGAGTCTGCAATGAGGCAATGTGCTCAGTAATTTCTTGTGGAGGACTAGAAAGTAGTGTCCCGGCTGTCTCGATAATATGCTGGTTGCGTCGAATCAAATGAACACTGCGATTGCCGGCACTCCAAAAAGTTTTGAGTCTGCCTCTAATTTTCTCGCTGCCTACATATTGTACATAGATCAACTCACGGGTATTGGCTACATGTACCCCTCCACAGGCTATCGTGTCAAACGAACCGATGCGAATTAACCGTACCGGCCCATCAACTTTTATTTCTCGCCTGAGGCCCATCTCTACCGCTTTTTGGTGGGAAACCTCGGTACTTTCAACTTCTGTTGAACTGTTAATAATACTACGCAGCTCTTCTTCCATTTGGTAAATGTGTTCAGGGGCAAGTTCGGGGAGATCAATTTCAATGGAAAACTCCTCTTTGCCAAAATGGACCGCTACGGTGTTAATCCCCAACTGAGAAAAGAACCTTCCCGAAAGCAGATGCTGGGCAGTATGCTGCTGCATATAGTCATAACGGTGTTCCCAATCCAGCTTCAAATGCACCTGCTGCCCAACTGTCAGTTCAAATGTATCATCGGTCAAATGGAGTATGCGTCCTTGATCATCTATATGTGTGTCGTAGATAAATACCGAGTCAATCATCCCCTTATCACCAGGTTGTCCCCCCCCTTGAGGGTAGAAAATGGTGGCATCCAGAACAAGAGCCTGCCCTTTTGGCTGGGGAAGAATATCAAGAAGAGTAGCAGTTCCTTCTTTCTGGTAGCGATTATCATAATACAGCTGCTTTGTTGGTTGCATGGTAGAAACGTAGCCTTTTTTTCCCCCTACGTCCAGAACAAAAGGGGCCCCTTGTCCAACTCCCATCGCCTTGTTATGCTTAGAACAGTGAAGGAGTCAGCTATGGCGGCATTATTAAAATCGGCATGGGAAATTGCATTGGAGCGAACAGAAGGCATTGAGGCCGATCCTGAAAAGATACGCAAAGAAGCATCTATTAACAAAGGCAGGAAACTGGCGGGGACGTATCTTGCCAATCTTGAAGATGATGGCTCAGATTTGAAAAAGACCTATGAAAAAGCGGATGAAAACCTCCAGCCGTTATTGAAAGCAGGTTTGGGTACAACTGTGATTATGAACATCGCGTTGCCGCAAACTACCGATTATGAAAATCGTATTGAAAAAATGATTTTCATTGCCTCCACAATTGATGGTCCGCAAAGCCTCTCTGTTGATCTATTAGGACAAGTCGGTCAATTCATGGGTAAATATGTAGAAGCCAGAGACTCTCTTTTAGAGCGGGCTCGTCAGCAATATGCCCCTGTGTATGAACAAAAACGGGAAAGGGAAATGCAGCAGTACGGCCGATCAAGCAACATCCCCCTTGACCAAGATCCCGAATTTTTACAACTCTTACAAAAGAGTTTTGCTCAACTTTCAGCCCAATTCCAACAAGCGTTGGATGAAGTCAAAGACGAACTGAGAAAGGAGTGGAACCTACAGTAGGTTCAGAGCCACCAGTGCGCTACCCGTTGGGCTAATGAGCGCCTATAAGCTTGCCAATCCTCAATCGGCTTAGCAGCCAAGGCTTCTTCGCAGGCAGCTTTGGCTACTGCCACTGCCTCCCATTCAATAACGCGCGGATCAAACGGCTTGGGAACCAAGTAGGTTCTACCAAAAGAGAAATCTTCTCCGTTATAAGCCTTTTTCACTTCAGGGGGAACTTTCTCCTTGGCCAAAGCAGCCAACGAACGAGCTGCCGCCATTTTCATCCCTTCCGATATTTTTGTTGCCCTTACATCCATCGCTCCTCGGAAAATAAAGGGGAAGCCCAACACATTATTGATTTGGTTAGGATAATCACTGCGACCGGTGGCCATGATGACATCGCTGCGCACTGCTAAAGCAGTAGTATAATCAATTTCTGGATCGGGGTTGGCCATAGCAAAGACAATAGGGTCTTTGGCCATTGATTTAAGCATATCGGCACTCAGAGCTCCGGCTACAGAGACACCCAAAAATACATCAGAGCCAACTAGGGCATCGGCTAGCGTTCGTGCTGCAGTTTGGCGAACAAACTGTTGTTTTTCGCCACTTACTTCCCCTCTTCGCTGCTCATGGAGCACCCCTTTACTGTCGACCATCACCATATTTTCACTCTTTACCCCTGCAGCTAAAAACATTTTTGCACATGAAATACCTGCAGCTCCCGCTCCGTTAATCACAACGGTGATGGTATCTAAGCTTTTGCCAATCAGCTCAACTGCATTCAATAACGCAGCTGTGGCAATAATGGCCGTCCCGTGTTGATCGTCGTGCATCACTGGGATGGAAAGCTCTTTAATCAGTTGCTGTTCAATGAAAAAACATTCGGGACTTTTAATATCTTCCAAATTGATTCCGCCAAAGGTGGGTTCAAGAGCTTTGACAATATCAATAAATTTTTGCGGATCGCTTTCATTGATTTCGATATCGAATACATCGATATCAGCGAACCGTTTAAACAAAACACCTTTGCCCTCCATCACCGGCTTGGAAGCTAAAGCTCCCTGATTACCCAAGCCCAAAATTGCCGAGCCGTTGGAAATAACGGCCACAAGATTTCCTTTGGAGGTGTAGCGGTAAGCCGCTTCGGGGTCTTTGGCAATTTCCAAAACAGGGGCGGCTACCCCAGGAGTGTAAGCCAATGACAGCTCATCGGCTGTCTGACACGCTTTGGTGGGAACAACAGAAATTTTTCCCGCCACTCCGTCTTGCATATGATATTGCAGCGCTTTTTCTTTCAACTGGTCCATAGACTCCTCACTTTTGTTCGAATTCGAACCGATAATCGAGATGATACATCTGATTTAGTTCAATCATTGTCTTTTGTAAGCTGGGGGGAACCGGGCAGCCGTGCTTTTGGCGAAACAGCCACGCTTCGTGTTCTTTTTCTCCGGCAGTATAAATTCGGCTCTCCCCGGGAGCTTTTTGCGAACTGCGAATTTGACGACAAATGGTCCCCGCTACGCTTTTAAAGGTTTCTAGACCCATAAACCGCTGGGGATCAATAACGATGAAAAAATGGCCCAAAGGATAGGGAATAGGGTTTTGATCAGCATCAAAGCCATTTAATTCTTTTAAGAACGAGCCATCCTGTAAAGCTGCCGAAAGGATTTCTACCACCATGGCATAGCCAAACCCTTTATAACCGCCGGTTTGTTCACCGATGCCACCTAGCGGAGTTAAGGCTGCTTTCCCACTGGTCAAATCTTTGAGTACTTGATCGGTGTCAGTTCGGGTATTGCCATCAAGCCCAATAACCCAACCGGGGGGCAACTCTTTGCCCGCTCGCCCGTAGACTTCTATTTTCCCTCTTTGTGTAACGCTGGTAGCACAATCAAGAACAAAGGGAAATTCCTCATCGGTAGGAATGCCAAACGTTAAAGGATTGGTCCCCAGCATATTTTCCACCCCAAAAGTGGGTGCTATTGAAGGGCGGGCATTGGTTCCGCTGATACCAATCATGCCTGCTTCTGTGGCCATCGTCACAAAATAGCCGGCAATGCCATAGTGGTTGCTATTACGCACTGCCACCATGCCCATCCCATATTCTTTGGCTTTTGCAATAGCCATCTCCATCGCTTTTTTACCAATGACTTGACCCATCCCGTTATGCCCATCAAGAACAACTGCTGTTTTGTCATCCTTGAGCACTTCAATGGTGGTGACAGGATTCATGATTCCTTGGTTGATTCGATCAATATAAATTGGTTTAAGACGCCCGATTCCATGAGAGTCTATCCCTCTTTTATCAGATTCTATTAACACATCGGCAATGATACGTGCATCTTCACTGGGAACTCCACTGGCTTTCAACACATCAATCATGAAAGCCTCAAGCAATTCAAAGTCTATCCAAACGCTTCCTTTGTAGGCATCTTCGTACGCCATGGCTGCTCCTTTAGCCCTCATGGGCAATGATTAATTTAATTCCTATTTCTTCAAGCTCTTGTTGCGTTAAGAGCTGTTGTGCATCGCTGTCGGTAACCAAGACATCGATAGCAGAAGCTTTCACCGTCTTGAAATTAGAGATGACTCCAATTTTATTACTACTGGCAGCCACAATGACTTTTCCCGCAGTTTGTCGAATCATAGACCGTGTTGTTTCTGCCTCTTCCATTACCGGAGTGGTCAATCCCTCAGTCAAACTGAATCCATCAATACCAATGATAGCTTTGTTGGCATAAATCTGCTCAATCACACAGGCGGCCAAGTTTCCTGAAACAGAGTGGGAACGGGTCCGATACTGGCCCCCTACAAAGATGAGGCGAAATTGAGCCCCTTCATTGGCAAGCCAAGCAGCGTCGATGTTGTTTGTGACAATGGTTATATTCATCCCCTGCAAGGCTCTTAGGACTTCACTGGTTGTTGATCCGCTGTTAATAAACACCGTATCGCCTTCTTCTATCAAAGAGGCACAGGTGTGTGCTATGGCCACCTTTTGCTGAGGATACTCTAAAGCTTTTTGGGAATAGGTTGGCTCAATAGCCAAACTGCGACGCAGTGTGGCTCCTCCATGAGTTCTTTCAATTAACTTTTGCTTAGCCAGAAGGTCCAGATCTCGTCGGATTGTCAACACACTCACATTGAACTGTTTGCTGAGCTGCTGGACCTGAACAACTTTCTGGTCGGCAATAAGTGCCAGTATCTGTTGTTGCCTTTGGGCAGGTATCATCGCAACTCCCCCTATTTTATGATTCTTTTTGAATGATAATGATTGTTATCACAAGGGTCAAGCGCTTTGAGGAATACAAACGAACAAATAAGAACACACCCCTCTTCTAAAGCGGGGTTGCCCTTTATCGCTATTTCTGCTATCCTCGCTAGAGCATTGGTGCCGTACCCAAGTGGTAAGGGACAGGTCTGCAAAACCTCTATGCATCGGTTCGAATCCGATCGGCACCTAAACAAAGCCTCCCTTTTGGGGAGGCTTTTTCATTAGCCTAAAAGCTTGGCTTCCAGCACCTTTAAAAAATGGAATGTTGAATCGGCCTCAATGAAAGCGTATGCTTTCCCTTTTTTCAGCACCAACCCTTCGACCACTTGTTCCACTTCATCAACTCCCAAGCCCATTTTTGCCTGTTCATACGGAAAAAAGGCAGTCCCATAGCGAAGAACTTTAGGCTCTGCGGGGGATATCATTTCGATAGTGGGAGAGCCCATCAGCTGTTGATGCGCCATCGAAGCACCCAGTCCATCGGCAAAATGACTTAGGGAGTTTTCCATCCCCAAACAAAACGTATTGTCGGTCCCCCCGTCATACAGAGCCCATGGGGTGTAATTTCTCCCCCCATACTGCATCCACAGGTTGTTGAAATGGAGAATAATCTCTTTTTCTTCAGCAGCTGCCGCTCCGGTAAAAAAAGAGAAGTACATCATTTTTGAGCGGGGATTAACAACATTGGACCACCCGAGTTTACTATCGATGGGGAGCACTCCCGTAACGAAATCAGTATAACCAATCAGTCCCGGAACAACAGTGAGATCGCATGTCCCCTCTTTGCGTAAGGGAGCTTTTTTCAAATCATCAAACTCGATGCCCATTGCCAAACGCCCCGTTTGATCAAACTCCGAGTATTGCGGCACAGTGCAAAATTGTTCTGCTGCCACACTGATAACACATCCTTCTTCCAAAAAAGGGGAACCTACGGTGTTGTGCCAGCCGATGTTGGCCGCCAGCGGTTTTGAGCCTTCATTTGTGATGGTAACGCTTGTGTACAGTACGGGGTGACCGGGAAGCATCATGTCGATTTTTGAGGCTACAAAAGGGTAATCTTCTTCGCTGCGCCGCATTTGGGAAAGAACCCAGTTGGCTCCAATTTCTGAATCGGTTCCGTATTTAATGATAGTCCACAGATTGTTGGCCGTATACCCGTGGGCTAGGTGCTCTACCCCTTTAACACTCTGAGGCGGTCCAAAATTGGGAAAAGAGAGAAAATTACCTCCCAGTTGGTACAATAGCTGGCTCTCTTTATAAAAGGAGGCATTGGCATCAGAGCCCACGGTGGCCCCTTTGCCTCGAAACCAGTAAAGAGGATGGGCGTTCAGTCGGCCTCCAGAGGCAGTGAGGTTGCTTAGCTCCAACACCATAGCCCCCTGATCTTCTACCACAACCCGCAGACTGTCGTTGCTCATCATGGTGGCATGCCGTCCTTCCCACAGCTGCAACCGCTTCACATCCATAGTTCCTCCGCTACCGCTTAGACTCGATTTTTCCAACAGAAAGCTGTAACATTGCCATAAGCAGGCTATACTGAAATTATGCAGATGGTACCACGGAACTGAAAGGTCGACAACTAAACCGAGCAGGAGTACGTTATGATTCATGAAAAAAATTTAGTCTTTACCCTCCATACCGCCGCCACGACGTACCTTTTCAGAGTAAATGAAACTAATCATCTGGAACATCTGTACTACGGGCGTAAAATCCAATCAACAACGGCAGTAGAATCCCTTTTTGCCAAACACACCATTCCCACCACCTTTGCCACAGCCTACAGTGAAGAGTACCCCGCCCTCTCTCTTGATGCCCTCAGTTTGGAGTATTCGACCTACGGTAAAGGCGATTATCGTGAACCTTCCATTCTTTTTAGCTATAACCAAGGCGATCGCATCAGTGACTTCACATTCAAAGAGTACCGCCTGCTCAAAGGCAAGCCTCGCTCGTTTAGCGGATTACCCGAATCATATGGGGACAAAGAGGAGTGTTCGACTCTGATTGTTGTTTTACAAGAAAAAACATTGCCTATCAGAATAGAACTTAGCTACACCACTTTCGACTCTTGCAATGTCATTGTCAGAAAAAGCGCCATCATCAACGAAACAGGCAAAGACATCGAGCTGCTGCGCCTAGGGAGTTTGCAACTCGATTTACCTGATGCCGATTACAACCTCATCACTTTTGATGGCTCATGGGGCAAAGAACGGCAACGCACAACAGGCAAACTGCGCCCGGGAGTTCATCTTAATGATTCCAAAACAGGTCTTAGCTCCTCTGCCCACAATCCATTGGTTTTCTTAAGCCGCCTAGGCTCAACAGAGAGCAACGGAGATTGTTATGGATGCAACCTAGTCTACAGCGGAGATCACTGCCAAGCGGTAGAAGTCTCTGCTTTGGGTAAAACACGCCTGATTACGGGCTTAAATCCCGCAACATTTTCTTGGACACTTCATTCACAGGAAAAATTCCACACTCCTGAAGCTATCCTCACCTACTCCCACTTAGGAATCGGCCAAGCCAGCCGCAACTTCCACCGTTTTGTTAATGCCCATATTATTAGAGGGATGTGGAAAAACCGCCAACGTCCTATTTTAGTAAATAGTTGGGAATCCATGCGCTTTGATATCAGTGAGCAGGCACTGCTGAAACTTGGACAAGAAGCTGCCGATATTGGCATAGAGTTATTGGTAGTAGACGACGGATGGTTTGGCAGTCGCGATGATGATACCTCCAGCTTGGGAGATTGGATTGTCAACACCAAAAAAATTCCCAGCGGATTGGGAGCTTTAGCAAAAAAAATTCATCAGATGGGGCTCTTATTTGGCCTGTGGTGTGAGCCGGAAATGGTCAGCCGTAAAAGCCAATTATATCGCGATCACCCCCAATGGCTAATCAGACAGCCAGGCAGAACCCCTTCGGCAGGCCGTAATCAATACCTGCTCGATTTAAGCCGTGATGATGTCAGAGACCATTTGTTTGAGACCTTATCGACTATCTGGCGCCTTGCTGATGTAGATTATGTGAAATGGGACATGAACAGAAATTTCAGTGACATGCACTCCCAAGGGGCCTCCTTCAACCAAAAAGAGTTTAACCATCGTTATATGTTGGGACTGTATGAGCTGATGGAGCGCTTTGTGAAAGCTTTTCCCCAAATACTCTTTGAATTCAGCTCTGGCGGAGGAAACCGTTTCGATTTGGGCATGCTGTGCTATATGCCCCAAGGGAGAGTCAGTGACAGCTCCGACCCTCACAGCCTTATCCATATTCAAGAAGGGACAGGCTGTGGGTATCCGTTAAGCAGTATCGCCACTCATGTTACCAAAGCACCTCATCATCAAACCTTGCGCCAATCGAATGTGGAAAGCTGCTTCAATGTGGCCGCTTTTGGTGTTTTAGGGTATGAACTTGATTTACAGGCCATCAGCAACTCCCAAAAAGAGATTATTAAAGAGCAAATCACCTTTTACAAGCAACACCGTTCCTTATTCCAATACGGGGAGCTGTTTCGCCTTCAGAGTTCAGCACTAAAAGACAATCGGACGCTATGGGCTCTGTGCAATGCCGATAAATCGGAGATGCTGATTTTATACTACCAAGATTTAAGTCAAGCTAACCCCCCAGAAGAGATTCTCAGAGTTGAGATTGCCGATCCAAAGCGAACCTATGCCCTTAGCCCCCGCACCGAGCGCCTCGATTTAAGCATGTTTGGCTCTTTGATCAATGCCATTTCCCCGCTCCAACTCAAACAGGACGGCACCTTACAAAAGATTGTCTCTGAAGCGGTGAAATTGCCCAGTGAACTGGAATACCATGTTGTTCCCGGTGACATTTTGGCTTACCACGGTGTCCATTTAAATCAACAGTTTGGTGGTTCGGGCTACGATAAAGAGACACGAGTATTAGGCGATTTCGGTTCTCGAATCTACCATTTGAAGGCACTGTAATGCACAATGAGCTCACAGTAACCATCCTCAAGCCTCCCCACATTCACTTGGCGCAGTTAAACTCTTCCATTGCTCTGAGGCAAACCGTTTTTGGCTCAGAACAGGGAGTGGGAGTCGAATTTTTCAGCGATGAAAGTGATCTCATATGTATTCATGTGCTGTTGCATCTACAGCAAAAACTGGTAGGAACTCTTCGCAGTCGGCCCACCATAGAGGGGATGAAATTAGAGCGAATCGCCATCGACAAAGCGTATAGGGGGCGCCATTTGGGCCAGTTGTTAGTCCAACAGGGAGTAAAAGCTAACAACCAAAAGAGCATCTACATCCACTCCCAGCTACCCGTTGTCCCCTTTTACGCTGCACTGGGCTTTGATTCGACCACTGAGTATTTCACTGAGGCAGGCATTGAGCATTTAAAAATGACCCTCAGTGAGGAAAATAAAGAAACGCTCCTTAGTCGGCAGTTTCTACCGTAATTCAAATACGACATTCACTGAACTGGAAATCTCAATCTCTTGTACAGGCATTTCGCTGGCAAAAGATGCCATACTTGAAAGCTGCCGCGGTGAAGCGTCAAAAGAGCTCTCTATTTTTAAAGGCTTGCCAACGCTAAGGCCCACAGCCTGAGCATAATCGCGGGCTTTTTGTAAGGCATCCTCCATAGCTAAAAGACGGCTTTGCTCATACAGCTGTTCGGTGTGCTCTTTATCAAACACAATTGATCCGATGGAGATACCGCTTATCAACGCCATGCGGTCAATTAAGCTCGAAAGAGCTTTGCCATCTGCCTCTATGGCACGTATTAAAACAACTACGCTTTGGCGGACTCTTTGGCCACTGAGCACCTGTTCGTTATCAACATAGCGATATTCAGGGTTGATTTGGAGCACGGAAGTCCTTAGGTCCCGTTGTTGAACACCCGCATCTTTGGCTATCGCCAGTAGCTCGCTCATTGTTTTACTGGTTTTGTTAAGAGCTTCTTTGGTTGTTTCTTCTAACACAGAAACAGTAATGGTAAACGAAGCAACATCGGCAGTTGCGCCAACTGCTCCTTTGCCTTGTACCACGACAACTCTACTGTTATCTATCAGGCTGGAGCTTTGACACGATGTAATCAATACCAATCCGATTACAAGTAAAACGAAAATCCCAGAGTGTTTCATGGTGTACCTCTTTGCATCAATTGGGTGTTTTGGCGGGCATAACGCATAAAGAAAGCTTGGCCCATCAGCATAATACCGTTGTCATAAGAACCGGTGCCCATCTTTTGGAGCACTTCTTCAACGGGAAGGAGCAGGACATCAAGCTGTTCGTGCATATCCAGCGCTTGGGGGCCGACATGCTCGACTCCTTCAATTAAGTAAAACCAGACACGATTGTTCATAAAAGCGGGGTTGGGAGAAACAGAGCCCAGTTCTACCACTTTCCCGCTGGGAATACAGCCAGTCTCCTCCCGCAGCTCTCTTAGGGCTGCATCCCGAGGGTCTTCACCTGTATCGACACTGCCGGCAGGAAACTCAATGGTCACCGAATCGCTGCCGTGGCGATACTGGCGAACCATGACAAAAGAGGGGATTCCCTCTTTGTTGCGAAACCAGGGGATGGCTGTGGCCCACAAAGGTGCTTCCACCTCGACAAACTGCCCCTCTAAACCACCAGTCGAGCGGCGGGTAACGGTACTCACATCAAAAATTGCACCGTTGTAAACTCGTGTGCGTTTAATCGTTTCCCATCTCAAATGATCTTGTTCTTTCATCCCTTTAGACTAGTAAGACAAAAGCGAAAAAGCAAGGGGCGCTTGCGTAGGTAAGTATTTGTTTATCGATATATAAGTCTGAGAACTTGAAAGAGATACGTATTCAAGATATAGTTGGGCTGATTCTTTTTTTCCCCGTTTTAGGGAAGCACAGCACTAAGTAAGGAGCACAGAACATGCTACACCAAATGCCGAAAGAGCTTCTTCTAGAGCAGGTAAACAATGGCTTGATACTATTACTGCTGGGGATGGGTTTTGTCTTTATTTTCCTCACACTTCTAGTTTTCACGACCAAGTTACTCTCGCTCTTGGTAAGAACACTGTTACCACAAAAAATTGAAACCCCCGTGACTCGACCACTTTCCGCCTCCGGTACCTCTGTTACCGATTCTGCGGGAACAGAAATTGCCGCAGCGATTACGGCTGCTGTTGCAGCGAAATCTCAGCGCTAAAGGTGCCACAGGAGAAGGTATGAAAAAAGTTAAATTCATGTGTACTGCATTTCGTGACGGCTTTCAGTCAGTCTACGGTGCCCGAGTCTTTACCAAAGACTTCATGCCGGCAGTTGAAGCTGCCCGCCATGCAGGAATTTCCCATTTTGAAGCAGGCGGAGGTGCCCGCTTCCAATCACTCTATTTTTACACCAACGAAGATGCGTTTGATATGATGGACCAGTTCCGTCAAGTTGCCGGTAAAGATGCCGACTTACAGACCCTATCACGGGGCATCAATGTCGTGGGGCTTGATTCGCAGCCGCGCGACATTATTACGTTGCATGCCCAACTCTTTAAAAAACATGGCATTTCAACCATTCGCAACTTTGATGCTCTTAACGATGTGAATAACCTTATCGACAGCGGACGGGCCATCCATGAAGCGGGACTGCGCCACGAAGTGTGTGTCACCATGATGGCTCTTCCACCCGGAGCCAACGGTGCCCACGACCCCGCCTTTTACGAAAAGAGCCTTAAAGCTATTCTCGATGCCGATATCCCTTACGACAGCGTCTGCTTTAAAGATGCATCGGGAACCAGCACGCCAAAAGTAGTTTATGAGACAATTAAGCGGGCCAGAAAACTCTTAGGTCCTGAAATGAATATTGTGTTCCACTCTCACGATACAGCCGGTGTCTGTATTTATCAGTACATCAGCGCCCTTGAAGCGGGAGCCGACCAAGTTGATCTCTCTTTGGTCCCCGTATCGGGAGGAACATGCCAACCTGATATCATCACCATGTGGCACGCACTACGGGGCACTAACTACACACTGGACATCGATATCGATAAGGTGATGGAAGCAGAACAAATTTTCCAAGAGTGTATGAGCGATTACTTCCTTCCCCCCGAAGCGACTACAGTCAACCCCTTAATTCCTTTTTCTCCACTACCAGGTGGCGCTCTTACTGCCAATACCCAGATGCTGCGCGACAACGGGCTTATGAACCGCTACCCAGAAATTACCAAAGCCATGATCGATGTTGTAGCTAAAGGAGGATACGCCACCAGCGTTACGCCTGTTTCCCAATTTTATTTCCAGCAAGCTTTCAACAACGTTATGTTTGAACCATGGACGAAAATTGCCGACGGGTATGGCAAGATGGTTTTGGGCTACTTTGGCAAAACTCCCGTAGATCCCGATCCCGAAATTGTAAAGATTTCAGAAGAGCAGCTTGGCTTAGCTCCCACTACCGAAAAGGCGGTCGACATCAACGACAAGGATCCCAAAAAAGGGCGCCAAGCAGCCATCGAAATGCTCAAAGCAGAGAATCTTCCCATTACCGACGAATCTATTTTCATTGCCGCCTCCTGCAAGGAAAAAGGTATCTTGTACCTTAGTGGTAAAGCCAAACCCAATGGGGTGAGGCTCAAGAGCCTTGAAAAGCCCCAAAAGAAGGGATCAAGCAGTGACTCGTACACTGTTTTGGTGAACAACAACACCTACTCAGTGGAATTGAAAGGCAACCAAGCAGTAGTCAACGGCATTTCATATGCCATCAACGTGCAAGAGGGAGTCGCTCAACCCTCTAGTGCTGCCCCCCAAGCTCACGAGGTACAAGTGGCTGCACCCATGCCCGGATTGGTCCTCCGCTTCAATGTCGCCGTTGGAGACCGAGTGGAGAAAGACGACGCACTGCTAGTCATGGAAGCCATGAAAATGGAAAACGAAATTTTTG
This sequence comes from Sphaerochaetaceae bacterium, assembly GCA_050950025.1. GTDB lineage: Bacteria > Spirochaetota > Spirochaetia > Sphaerochaetales > Sphaerochaetaceae > JBMNGW01. The sequence continues at coordinate 56,373 of JBMNGW010000002.1, forward strand.
CCCCCGAAGCGGGAGTAATTACCAACATATTCGTTAAACAAGGCGATCAGTTAAGCGCCGATGATGTATTGCTGGTCATCTCCTCATCAGCTGCACCGGCAGTTGCCAATCCTCCTGTAGTACAGCAGGAAATTCCAACCCCTGTTGCAGCGGCCCAAGGAACTGAAGTAAAAGCACCCATGCCCGGCTTAGTGTTACGAATTGAAGCGCGCGAAGGGGACCAGATTGCAGAAAACGGGTTGCTTTTGGTGATGGAAGCTATGAAGATGGAAAACGAAATTTTCGCCCCTACTGCCGGAGTGGTGAAGCAGATCCTCGTTAAGCAAGGAGACCAGCTAATGGCCGACGACGTTCTGGCTATTATCGGTTAAGGGGGATGTCATGATAGGTCAAGCATTATCACAATTGTGGGCCACAACAGGCTTAATAGGATTTCTCTCAGCCGGAGGCTGGGGTAACTTAGTTATGATCCTTGTGGGCTTTGTTCTTCTTTATCTGGCTATTAGCAAAGGATTTGAACCGCTACTGCTGATTCCCATCGGATTTGGCTGCGTTTTGAGTAATATTCCTTTCGCCTACATCGCCGGAATCGATCCATCCAGCGCTACTGCCAGTGTCGGTTTTATTAAGATTTTGTACGATATGGGAATTGAATCGGGTCTTTTCCCCATCCTCATTTTCATGGGAGTGGGGGCACTGACCGATTTTGGACCATTGATTGCTAATCCCAAAACACTGCTTTTAGGAGCTACCGCCCAGCTGGGAATCTTCATTGCTTTACTTGGCGCATTGTTAATCAGCTTCATTCCGGGCATTAATTTTGATTTGCATGCAGCGGCCTCCATCGGTATTATCGGAGGGGCCGATGGACCGACAGCCATTTATGTAACCAGCCGCCTGGCTCCCGATCTATTGGGATCGATTGCTGTGGCAGCTTACTCTTATATGGCCTTGGTCCCCATTATTCAGCCGCCGATCATGCGTCGGCTGACGACCAAAAGCGAACGCTTGATTAAAATGCAGCAATTGCGCCCTGTTTCCAAATTGGAAAAAATCCTCTTTCCTATCTCCGTATTAACTATCTGTGCCATTTTACTGCCTTCGGCAACGCCTTTAATCGGAGCTCTGATGTTCGGCAACTTGGCCAAAGAGTGTGGAGTGATCAACCGTTTAAGTGACACAATGCAAAATGCATTGATGAACACCGTAACCATTTTCCTTGGTCTTTCAGTGGGCTCAAAAATGGAAGCAGCTCAATTTTTGAACCTTAACACCCTCGGTATTCTCGTGTTGGGAATGGTAGCTTTTAGTTTAGGAACTGCAGGCGGAGTACTTATTGCTAAATTAATGAACAAAATTGATCCCAAGCATCCTATCAACCCCCTTATTGGCTCAGCTGGGGTATCGGCTGTCCCTATGGCTGCCCGAGTCTCAAGTAAAGTGGGTCAAGAGTATAACCCGCAGAACTTCCTTTTGATGCATGCCATGGGACCCAATGTAGCCGGAGTAATTGGCTCAGCTGTTGCAGCCGGAGTGTTGTTGGCAGTGGTCCCCTTTATGGAACCATTGATTGACGGACTGCGGCCAGCTTTAGCCATCTTTATGTAGAAGTGAGGGCAGTTTTACACTGCCCTCTTATCTTGCTGTCCAACCACTTTTGGTCTATGCTGAGCTTATGATGCTCTTAATCATCCCCGTATTAGTGTTGCTACTGTTTCTGTGGAGCGCCCTGTTGTGGGGGTATACAGAGCAAGATGATTCTATTCCCATTGAACCCGATTTAGCTCGTGTTTTTGATCCCAAATGTCTGCCAATTGAGTTGGTCCACTCTGAGCCAAGTACTAAAGCCATCATTATGGTGCATGGGTTTCCCAGTACCCCTTATACCTACCATTGGGCTGCCAAGGAGGCTTATAAACAAGGGTATGATGTCTTTGTTCCTCTGCTTCCCGGATTCGGCACCGCAGTTGAAGATCTGTATAATACTACCTTTAGCCAATGGTTTGCCTATCTGCAAAAAGTGTACGAAACAAAAAGAGGCGCATATGAACATCTGTTTGTTGTGGGCACCTCCATGGGTGGTTCAATGGCCCTTAAATTAGCACAGAAATTCAACTCACCCCCGTTGCAACCTGATGCTATTTGTACCATCGGGGCCCCTGTATTTCTTAACGACATCACCGTTGGAGTCATCCAAAAATGGGGCTACTACCTGATGCGCCTTGTAGCCCTGTTCACTCCTGCTTTAAGCCCTGCCCCTTTTGCCGGCTCAGAGAACAAGAACGACGGAGAAGAGCTGTGGGTTGGTTATAAAGGCTCGTTTGTTAAAGGGGGTGTCAGTTTCATGTATGCCTTGAAAACTATTCGAAAAGACCTCCCTTACATCACTGCCCCTTTAATTGCCATGCACGACAAAAGGGATAAAACCATCTCAAGTAAAAACCTCGAAGTTATTACGTCTTCAGTCTCCAGCGAGCATGTAGAACGTATTTCCACAGAGATGCAAAGTAACCACAACAGGCATATTCTGTTAAGTTACCCCTCTATTCAACACCCCCTACTGCAGAATATGCTGCAGTTTTTTAACCAATTCTGTTCAGGAGAGCCTCAATGAAACGCAGTGATTATATCAGTTGGGATGAATATTTCATGGGAGTGGCTTTGTTGTCGGCCAAGCGAAGCAAAGATCCCAGCACCCAAGTGGGAGCATGTATCGTAAATGCCGATAAAAAAATTGTGGGAGTTGGCTATAACGGCTTTCCCAGCGGATTAAGTGACGATGAACTGCCTTGGCAACGGGAGGGAGCATTCTTAGAAACTAAATACCCGTATGTTTGCCATGCAGAGCTTAATGCCATTCTCAATAGTACCAAAGATTTGAAAGGGTGCAGCCTCTATGTGGCTCTGTTTCCCTGCAACGAATGTGCCAAAGCCATTATTCAGGTGGGCATTACAGAGATTGTCTATCTGAGTGACAAATATGCCGATTTAGATGTCTACATTGCCTCCAAGCGGATGCTTACTCAAGCACAGGTTACCCTCAGAAAACTTGAGGTGACCCACCCCGATATCGTTATCTCATTTTCCCAAGGAGTCTGAAATGCGCCATTTGGTAGTCTGCCTTAATCCATCACTGCAAAGAACTATGGTTTTCGCCTCTTTTTTACAAGGGGAGGTAAATCGTAGCTCCACATATCGTTTCGATTTTTCAGGTAAAGGGGTCAACACGGCCCGCGTTATCACTCAGCTGGGAGAAAAAGCCCTCCATTTGACCCATCTTGATCCTGCCCACAGTGATGAGCTACTAAGCATGCTGGCCAAAGACGGTATTGAAACGGTGTGGACTGATTCGGGTTCACCGATGCGAACTTGCACCACTATTATAGATCTCAGTAAAGGGCTGACCACTGAGTTGGTTGAAGAGGCCAAAAGTGTTTCATCTCATGCTGATCACCATATTCGCCGCCTTTTTTCAGAAGCCCTCCAAAGTTCTCATACGCTGATTATTAGTGGCACAAGAGCCCCCGGGTATAGTGAAAATCTTTACGTCGATATGGTTAAGGAGGCTAAAGAGGCGGGTAAGCTGGTTATCCTTGATCTCAAAGGGACTGATTTAATTGGCGCCCTTAATCATAGAGTTGATCTTATTAAGCCTAATCTTAGTGAGTTTGCCGCCACGTTCATGCCTGAATACACCGTCAGAGAGCAAGTCGATGCAACAGAAATCAAAGAGGCAGTTATATCCTGTCAAAAACAACTCTATGAAGAGCACGGCACTAAAAGTGTTTTGACGCGGGGGGCCTTTTCTGTGTGGGCTTACGGAGAACAGGGGTTTGGTGAATTTCCTGTCCCTGCTGTAAAAGCGGTGAACACCATTGGTAGCGGCGATACTGTGACAGCTGCCCTGGCTGTGGAATTAGGCCGCGGCAAGAGTCTTTTTGCTGCTGTTAAGCGTGCTGTGGCTTGCGGGTCGGCTAATGCTTCCAATCTCAGACCCGGTTCTGTAGTGGATGAGAAAACAGGAAAATTGCTCTGTTAACGCACATTGACTGCCAAACAGGGAGAACCGATTGAGCTTTCCAGACTGTGCGCCTCTTTATGTAGTTCTTGTAATGTGGTGCCCCATAAAGCTGTTCCACTTTCTTGAATAAGCATCGTCCACCCCTCCTTCTCAATTTGGACTTTCCACGTACCGGCTATTTTTGTATCAACAAGAACCAGATTGTCGTGCTTTGAGGATTCAAACAATTCAAGGTACTGTCCTTTGCCGTGGGTATAAGCTCTTTTGTAGGGGACTTTCAAAATAGGGTCAAAGCTGCTGATAAACCTAATGCCTTCTATCTGAGAGCCGTTTGTCATAGAGCTCACATCCGAAGCAAGCATCCACGCTAATCTTCCTTCCAACAACACCTGCTCAAGCATCGTTGGATCTAAGCTTTCCCACAACCGTTGGCCTTGGGCAATAGAGATGCCGGCCCAATTAGCAAAAGAGTGGGCATCAGTTGGTCCGTAGGCATGCAGGTAACGGGCAACTACATCTGAAGCAACAAAGTCCTTTTGCTCAACTTCATCTGCCAAAGAGAGCAGATACTCTTTTGTGTTGGGCTCTTTGTGTAAGACCACAGGAACATTGAGAGTAGCAATGGGTAATAAGCGATTCATCAAAGTCTCTCCCAGTGTCAAAGAGCCAAGTGGCCAGTAAAGCACCTGTTGCTCAGACGGAGGCAACAAATCAAGCAGTGCTTCTATAAGGCGCTGTTGGGTCAAAGCAAAGCGCAAAGGTCTTTTGTCTAACACTTCTGGGAGCACCGTTTGTACCATCTCTAATAAGGCCATCCCCTCCAAAGATAAAGGGGTAAGGTGCTCTTTATCAGGACCCAGAAGAAACAACAATTCGTCCTCGTTAATGGGGGCTAAGGCACTGTTGAACAGCTGCCAATCTTCTTTGGCCATTGTTCTGATCCCCCCTTGAAAAGAGAGGGTGGTAAAAATAGTCCCACTGTCAAAGGCTTCTTTGGTTAAATTAGGATGATAATCGTTGATGCGACTGCAAAGAGCAATTGATAATGATTGTTCTGTGGGCCGATGAAAACCAACGTTTGAAAACAGGTGTACTAGTTCGTGTTGTTCAACCTTCTGTTTCAGATGGTGAACTTCAATGACTCTAGCTATGCCCTCCAGTGCACTAAAGGAGCGCTTCATAGGTTTAGTATCGGCTACAACAACGTAGAAAGCAACTGCCCTACCCCTTCTGATCCACTTTTTCACGGGCTTGGCTCAGAAGTTTTAAAAAAGGTTCTTGCACTGAGGGCCGAAGGTGGGAAACGGATGCTGCTAAATCAGCTTCTCCCTTTGCCCCTTGTTTGCCCAATAGTACCAATTGCTTTTTACCAAGTACCCGGTAAGGGGGCCAATTGAGTTTTTGAGCCATCTGATCGCGTGCCATAAAAAAAGCGGCGACATAGAGCTTCTCTTTTTTGGAAAGAAAACGCCACCCGTCAAGTTTTTCATACCCAGGCCGATCGGGGCGTTTGGCAAGTGCCACTGTTTGCTGCAGTTCAAGATTCTTCTCAAACAGCCCCTGGTTCTTAAGTTCTCGATCAATGGCAGAGCGCAGTGCAAAAAGGTGCTCCACATCACCTAAGGCGTAGGTTATCATCTCGGAAGTAAGGGGCCGAATCAGCCAATTGGCTTTTTGGTTCCCTTTTTTACTTCCTGTTGCCTCAATGTTTAAAAAATGAGCCATAAGAGAAGTAAGATTACCCCGTAGGCCCAACAGCTGGGCCCCTATTCTAATATCATATACCCCTTTGAGGGTAATGGCGTATTGCTTGCGCACCAACGCAGCATCACTGGCGCAATCAAACATTACCAGTTCCACCTTTTCGTCTTCTAAAAGGAGAGCCAAATCCTCTTTTACTAGAGCTAAGGGGTCAACAAGATAATAGTTGCTCTGATCGTACAACTGAATTAAGCACAGATGTTCTCCGTACACATGAAGATTGAACTCCCCTTCAAAGTCACAGGCAATAGTGTTAATCTGCTTGTCTTTCCACAGTTGGAGCACATTTTTGAGTTTTTCAGCTGTATCGATAAGCGTGTAATTATTCATATACATTCTAGCAGGCGGGCCTAAGCCCGCCAGCAAGTGTTACTCCATTGTTTGGGGGATAACAAGATTGAGAATGATTCCCACCAGCGTTGCCAAAGCGACTCCGCCCATCTGGAACATCACGTTCTTGCCAATGGGGAAAGCAAGTAATCCTCCGCCAATACCGATGACTAAAATTACCGAAGAGATTGTAAGATTGCGCTTATCCTTATAATCAACCCCGCTGTCGACTAAGTTACGCAGTCCACTAGAAGCAATAATCCCAAACAGGAGCAGCGAAATCCCCCCGATAACCGGAGAAGGAATCGTTTGGATCAGTGCTCCAAACTTAGGTAAGAAAGAGAGCAACGTGGCAAACACTGCCGCCCCTCCAATCACCCACACGCTGTAAACACGCGTAATAGCCATCACTCCGATGTTCTCACCGTAGGTAGTGTTGGGAGGACCGCCCCAAAAAGAGGCCCATGCTGTTGCCAATCCGTCTCCGGCCAATGTGCGATGAAGACCGGGATTGGTAGTAAAATCGGTGCCGACAACATTGCTTATGGTGATGGTATCCCCTAAGTGTTCAGCCATGGTAGCCAAGGAGACGATGATGAAAGTAAGGGCAACTACTCCGTTGAACTGAGGCATTTGGAAATGGGGAAGTCCAAACCAAGCTGCCTGACTTACCACAGAGAAGTTTATCAGGGCATAGGAGCTGAACAATGTTCCCATGATCAACGTGAACAGATATCCACACACCAGTCCGATAAGGATGGGAATCGTGCTGAAAAATCCCGAAAGAAAGATGTTGGCAATAACGGTGATGCCCAAAGTCACCACAGCAATTGAAAGGTGGACCAAACTATAATTGCCTGCTCCATCGTTCATCGCCATGGACATGGCAGTGGGGGCAAGGTTTAAGCCAATGGTAATAATAACCGATCCGATGACTACCGGAGGCAATGCTTTTTTAATCCAGTTTAGTCCCGCAGCCTTTATGACTAGTGCGATGATGACGTAAAAAAACCCGGCGCACATCGCTCCGCCCATGGCATAAGGAATGCCGTAGCTCCCCCCTACAGCTATCAAAGCCGGGATGAAAGCAAACGAAGAGCCTAAAAAAGCCGGGACCTTTGCTCCTGTCACTACAATGTAGATTAAGGTGCCGGTTCCGGCAGTAAATAGGGCCGAAGTGACGCTGAGTCCCGTCAAAATGGGGACTAGGACCGTAGCTCCAAACATGGCGAATACATGTTGGAAGCTGAGAGGAATCCACCGCGCCACAGGCGGCCTGTCGGACGGCATGTAGATGCTGTTCTCTTTTGACATGTAGATATACTCCTTAGATTAGCTTGAGCAAGTGTAACGATTGCTCTTTTCTCTGCCAAGAGGTTGTTGCTCTCTCAAAAGATTTTTATTGAAGATTGATGATGTTCGCTCATCAGTAAGTAAATAACAAAATATTCTTCCAGTGACCGTTTGGGTCCGGGGTCTTGGCGATAGGCTCTAATCTTTGCCTGTTGTTGGCGGCTCATAAAGCTCTTATATAAAGCTAAAGCAATATTATTTTCAGAGGCGGGAATCTCCTCTTTGCCCAACATCTGCCAAGCAGTTTCACGACTTACCACTGTTATGTTCTGTTGAGCCATAATAGAGCGCAGCTCTACCAGCTCTTCATATTTCACATCGAACAAAAACTCTTCAAGAGAGGAGCCAACCTCTTCAACTGCTGCTGCAGAGAGGAGGAAATCGAGCCACACCGGAGGCAACAAGGCACTAAGAGTCATAATTTCTATAGTCCCCATCAGGGTTCCTAAGGTCGGAACAATAGTGTGGCGGGCTTGCCACAGCTCTCTTATGGCCAAAGCAAAGGTCTCCAAATAACCGCTGGTGCGTAAATCCCACATGGTAATTAATTCATGAACCGCCTCTTGCATCCAAGGAGAGTCATTTTCTTGGGTTGAAATGATAGCTGTGTACAAGTCTTCTGCCATCAACGTAAACAACAGATTATTGTATTTCTGCTCCACATTGCTTCGGACACTGACCAACTCCTCAATGGCACTTAAGAGCTTCATCAAAAGACCAAAGAGGTGGAGCTTACTGACAGTCAGTCCATGGCCAAGTACAGCCTTTGTAGGCAGATCAACAACGTGACCCAATCCATGTTCAACCAGTTTTTTAGCCAATGTTTCTGTGGTTCGCATCCCACTTTGCTGCAGCAAATCGGTTGAAGGAGAAGGGGCCCGATCGACAATGGAAGCTAGCTGTTCCACATCTTGCATGCGAGATTTAACAATGGAGGCGAAAGGAGAATCGACTTGTTCCAGAATAAGAAGACAGGAGTCAAGCACCTGTTTTTCGTGTGAAGTAAACGTGACCATGAAGAACCTCATCAACCAATTTCATATACCATAAGCTACGAATGGCTATTCGTCCAGAGACTTGGACTAAGGTTCTCCCCTGTGATATGCTCAAAGTCTCAATTTTAGGAGGCATCTATGTCCACAAACCTTGCCCAAAAGGCTACAGATCTCACACTCGCCCTTATTGCCATCGACTCTCCTTCAAAAGAGGAAAAAGCGGCACGAGAAGATTTAATCCGCCGTTTTCAAAAGCTTGGGCTGACAACGGTAGTTGATGCCAGAGGAAACTTAATCGCCTCTTTAGAAGCGACAAAAGATTATCAGAAGGAGCCTGTTGTTCTGCTCTGTTCTCATATGGACACTGTCCCCAATGCCGTAGGTCCCACAGTTGTCATTGACAAAGGCATTATTGGCACTGATGGCTTAAAAGCGTTGGGCGCTGATGATAAAGCGGCTACCGCTGCTATTTTGGTCGCTTTAGAACACCTTATTGAAAACAATCTTCCCCATGGCCCTATCAAAGTGTTGTGCACCGTTGAAGAGGAACCGGGCCTCCAAGGGGTCAAAGATCTCGATTACTCGTTGCTTGGGCCTATCGGCCGAGGCTATGTCCTAGATGCCGAAGGACCTATTGGGGGCATCATAGTCAAAGCGGCAGCAAAAAGTGATGTTAAGATCACCTTCAGTGGCAAAGCTGCACATGCTGGCTTTGCTCCCCAAAAAGGAATTAGTGCCATCAGTGCTGCAGCTAAGGCAATCACCGAAATGAAGCTGCTACAAGTTGATGAGCAAACAACAGCCAATGTTGGCTTAATTAAAGGGGGCGAAGCCACCAATATTGTTAGCGATTGGTGTGAAATCGATCTTGAAGTTCGCTCCTATTCTCAGGAAAAACTGAAAAAACAGTTAGCTCATCTGGAAATATGTTGCATCAAGGCTATCGGAGCAATCGGCGGTTCGTATGAATTCATGACAACAGATCTATTTCCCGGTTACACAGTGGATCACTCTGATGCCAACTTGCTCCATGTACAAGCGCTTTGTGAGCAAGAAGGATTACCTTGGCGTCATATTGAAACTTTTGGTGGCAGCGATACCAGTTATTTGCGCCAAGAAGGAGTTCCAGTGCTCACCTTAACCAGTGGCTATATTCACCCCCATAGTCCAAAAGAACATATTGAAATTCAACAGCTTGAAGCACTAACTCGCCTTACCATAGCCTTATGTGCCCCCCTAAAAGGATAAAGAGATGAAACATATCTCGATTGTTGGCTTGGGAGCTGTAGGAGCTATTTACGCTTGGCGTTTAACTGAATTCTTAGGTAAAGAGCATGTACGAATTGTTGTCGATGAGAATCGATTAGAGCGTTATAAAAGCCAAGGGGTAAAACTTAATGGCAAGCGAGTCGACTTTCATTATGTGCTACCACACACCAACGTAGAGCCGGCTGATTTGATTCTTGTGTGCACCAAAAACCATCATTTAGAAGAGGCTTTACAGAGCGTTGCCTCCCATGTTGGCAAGAACACTGTTTTGCTCTCTTTGCTTAACGGTATCGACAGCGAAGAGGTGATGGCCAAACACTTTGGAGCAGATAAAGTCCTCTACGGCTTTACCACAGCCCTTGATTCGACTCGAACTGGGAACCAGATTGACTTTTCCACAGAAGGTATTATTTACATGGGAGAGAAAGACAATAGCCGTTCTGCTCGTATTGAGGCACTTTCTCATCTCTTTGAACAAGCGGGTATCTCAAGTGTTGTTCCTGATGACATTAAACGGGAGCTGTGGGTAAAATTTATGGTGAATGTAAGCATTAACACCATCAGTGCCATCACCAGGGCAACGTATGGCGATTGTGCCACGGTTGAACCGATTCGCACGCTCATAGCCCAAACGATGAGAGAAGTCGTGAACCTGGCCCAAAAAGTGGGAATTCACGGTTTGGATGAGTCGTATATTGCTAAGTACCAGAAGATTTTCGCTTCATTGGAATTTGAAGGCAAAACGAGCATGCTTCAGGATGTAGAAGCCTTAAGAGAGACGGAAAACCAGTGGTTTTGCCTTAGGGCTTCTCAACTGGCAAAAAAGGTAGGCGTTGCCACCCCCCTTATAGATGTATTGGGGACGTTGGTTGAAGGCATCGATGCCACCGGCCAGCGTAAAAAGGCTGCCTGCAACTAGGTGCAGGCAGCATGTATGTAGACTGCCACCGAGGCGGCAGAGAAGGCCTTAAAGAGCGTTGTTGAGCTCTTGCTCCACTGTATCGAGCATTTGGTTCAGCTCTTTGGGAAGCCGATCACCGAAAATAGGATAATGGTTCTCCCTAATATCGGCCACCTCTTTCAGCCATCCTTTCACATCAACTTCCAACAGTTGGTTCATATCACTTTCACTTACTCCCTCGGGGCGATCAATAGCTCCTTCAAGGGGCATGAGTCCAATGGGAGTCTCTTTGGTTTCGGCAGTCCCTGCACAAGCTTCAAAAATCCACTTCAGTACGCGGCTGTTTTCACCAAAGCCGGGCCACAACCATTTGCCGTCTTCGGTTTTTCTGAACCAGTTAACAGAGAAAATCTTGGGCAGTTTTGACTGATCGTGCGTGTTGCCAATATTGATCCAGTGTTGGAAATAATCGCCCATGTGGTAGCCACAGAACGGCAACATGGCAAACGGATCGCGACGAATCGTACCGACTTTTAAATCAGAGGCTGCTGCCGTCACTTCAGAACCGACAATCGATCCAAGAAATACTCCGTGGTTCCAGTTTCGTGCCTGATACACCAAAGGAATCGTTTTGGGTCTGCGTCCCCCAAATAAAAGCGCATCGATGGGCACACCATTGGGGTCTTCCCATTCGGGAGCAATACTGGGGCACTGAGCAGCAGGAGCTGTGAAACGGGCATTGGGGTGAGCTGCCGGCTTTTGACTTTTGTCGGCTTTGTTTTGAACCCACTCGTTACCCAGCCAATCTGTTAGCTTCCCAGGAGCATCATAGCCAATCCCTTCCCACCAAACATCGTTGTCTTCAGTAATGGCACAGTTGGTAAAAACGGTATTCTCTTGCAGCGAATGCATAGCGTTGGGGTTGGACTCCATAGAAGTACCGGGAGCTACACCAAAGAAACCGGCTTCGGGGTTAATGGCATATAAACGTCCGTCTTTGCCAAATTTCATCCAAGCAATATCATCGCCAATCGTTTCAACTTTCCAATCCTTAATAGTCGGCACCAACATAGCCAAGTTCGTTTTCCCACAAGCACTGGGGAAAGCAGCGGCAATGTATTTGGCAACACCTTCGGGGTTGGTAATCTTCAAAATAAGCATGTGCTCTGCCATCCACCCCTCATCGCGAGCAATGACTGTGGCAATACGCAAGGCTAAGCACTTTTTGCCCAATAAGGCGTTACCACCGTAACCTGAGCCGTAAGACCAAATTTCCCGTGTTTCGGGAAAATGGGAGATATATTTATGCTCAATAGGAGCACAAGGCCATTTGCCGTGATCCGATTCGCCTTCGGCTAACGGTTTGCCCACGCTGTGTAAGCAAGGGACAAAGTAGCCATCATCGCCCAAAACATCCAACACTCGCTCTCCGACTCGCGTCATGATCATCATATTGACCACAACATAAGGGCTGTCGGTCAGCTCAACGCCAATTTTAGCAATATCGCTGCCTACCGGACCCATGGAAAAAGGAATGACATACATGGTGCGGCCTCTCATGCACCCGTCATACAACCCTGTCATGGTTTTTCTTAACTCACCTGGATCAATCCAATTGTTGGTAGGACCTGCTTCATCTTGTGATTCTGAGGCAATATAGGTACGCGATTCAACGCGTGCAACATCTGAAGGTTCGGAAAAGAATGCTATGCCACCCGGCTTCTTTTGGGGATTCAGCGATAGAGCTAACCCGCTGGCAACCATCTCATCAACCAACTGCTTATATTGTTTCTCGCTACCATCGGCAAGAACTATGGCCTCTGGTTTAGTAAGAAGTGCCATTTCATTGACCCATGTGATAAGACCGGAATGTTTTACGTCTTGCAGTGTCATGCACTTACCCTCCATCTAAATCTGCATTCGGAAGGCTTCGCCTCCCACTTTTAACTTTTTCAGCCTATCTGGTTTTGCAGCATTGTTCAATAGAAACTCTCCTCTATCGCACTCCTTTCCAACTTGAAACGATGAAGGCATTCTTTTATGCTCTAGAGGATTGGAGATAAATAGTGATGAGTGAACTCACTCTTCCTGCCGGCTCAATGGCCGCTGCTTTAAGCGCCTTCGACGGCGGAGCTGATGCCGTATATGTCGGTTTAAAACACTTTAGTGCCCGCAAGGGTGCTGTTAATTTCTCTTTGGAAGAAGTAGCTCAGCTACGCCACGTTGCCTCACGTTTGCATAAGAAAGTCTACATCGCCCTTAATACACTACTCGATGATACAGAGCTTATTTCTCTTCTGCCCACCTTGCACCGCCTTGAACTACTTCAAGTCGATGGCATTATTGTCCAAGACTTGGGCCTTGCCCGTTTAATAAATTGCCAATTCCCCTCTTTAGATCTCCACAGTAGCACTCAGCTAGCTGCCCATAGCGCAGAAGCAGTTAAACAACTGCAACAGATAGGCTTTAAGCGAATTGTTCTTTCTCGGGAGTTGACAATTGATGAAATAAAAACCATTCGCTACCAATGCCCCGATGCCGATTTGAAAGTATTCATCCATGGAGCCATGTGCTATGGATTTAGCGGCTTGTGCATGGCAAGTCATCTGCTAAGTGGCAGAAGTGCCAACAGAGGAGAATGTGCCCAAATCTGCCGCACGTACTTTTCGTATGAACAGCAGCAGCTCTATTGTGCATCACTGAAAGATTTGAGTGTGGGCCCTTCTATTTCCCAGCTACTGGAGTTGGGAATCAATGCTTTTAAAGTCGAGGGGAGAATGAAAAGTCCCTCATATACCTATTGGGCAGCTTCCTATTACCGTCAGCTTATCGACGGCACCGATGATCAAAGAAGCAAAGAATATGTAGATGCACAATTTTCTCGCTTCCAAAATGCAGGATGGATGTTTGATTATGACAAACATACCCCTTCAGACCATCGCCAAAAAGAGGCATTGGTCTCACCATTCTATCCTTCTCACATTGGCCAGGTAGTCGGAGAGATTACCCATATTTCAGGTAAAAACATAACCCTTCAGCTTACCTCAGAACTTGCCATTCGCGATGGAGTGATGATTATCGAGGGGTTCAACCAAGTGCAAAAATTTGCCGTCCGCCAGTTAACTACTGTAGCAGGAAAACACCTAACTAGCTCAGCTGGTCATAAAACTGTTGTTCTAAAGACCCCTTCTCTCATTACAGCCTCGGTGCCGGCACCACTGTACAGAATCTCCAAACACGACTCCCTCGTCCCTGCCAGTCAACTAGAGTGCACTCACAGTTTTCGTTATCCCTTACAGATAACCATCACTGTTGAAAAAAAGGAGATTCGTATCACAGCTGGTAATGTGCCAAAGTGGATGGGTGGCAGCTATTCGGTGCATCTGCCTTTGGATGCACAAAAGGCCCGCTCAAAACAACAGATGAGAGCCCATCTTACAACAATCTTTTCTCAACCCTCCGACGGGTATTTTACACTAGGTTCACTGAAATTGATTAATGCCACCCCATGGGCCGATGATGAGGTGTTTTTGCCCCTGTCGCAATTAAAAGAGATACGGCGGCTTTGGTATGAGAAGCTCAATGCCCAATGTGAACGCTTTATTGCAGCCCCTTTTATTGAGGAAAAAGAAACAGATAGGCAAACAGGGGAACTGCTTCCCCCTCGCCATCTACTGCCTCAATCCAACGGGCCATGGCTTGATCCTTGTCGCATGCCCCAAGAGTTTGCCCCAGTTCACAGGTGGCACTATCTAAGCCTTCCTCCTGTCAGTTTTGATCAACAGGCAACATTTGCGGCTCTTAATCAAGTTGCTCAGCAGTATGGCCAAAGCCTACGAGTCGGATTGAATAATATTGCCCATCTTAGTTGGGCCAAAGAGCACCCTCAGATCAGCTGTTATATCGATATCTATCTTTATATGAGCAACAAAGAGGCGGCTCTTTTGATGGTTGAGCAATTGCCAAATCTTATTGGCATGTACCACTGGATGGAAAGAGAATTGCCAGACACTTCTTCTTGGCCACTTCGTTGCACTCCGGTCAGCTCCCAATTACGCGTGCCTCTTTTTATTAGCAGAGCTTGCTTTCGTTACGACTCATTGGGTCAAAGATGCCAAGGATGTTCTAGGAATCTTTGCTATGAGATAGAACAAAACGGCTTGCACTATGAAGTGAATGTCGTAAACTGCCTGACGACTATTCGCCAATTGCCTGCGAGTTGACCCTCTTAAGGCCAAAGGCTACTATCCATGAAGAAAAGGAGGACGACCTCCCCCGCTTCGGACAAACATGATCAGGACGGCCTGGCGATATTTTTATCGGAGGAGTCTTATGTCTTGGATCGCTTTATTGGTAGCCGGTGTTTTAGAAATTGTGTGGGCTTATGCCATGAAACTTTCAGAAGGGTTTACCCAACTGGTTCCGTCAATTATTACCTTAGGAGCCATGATAGTAAGCTTTTGGCTACTGAGCTTTGCCATGCGTACTATCGCCTTGGGTACAGCCTACATAGTTTGGACAGGAATAGGAGCAGTCGGAGCCTTCTTAGTCGGTATCATTGTTTTATCAGAGCCAGTGAATGCCACTAGAATTATCGCAGCTCTTTTAATTGTCTTGGGCCTTCTGTTAATGCAACTCTCAAGCAAGTAGGGGGTCATCTTCTTCTTTGCTCATACTAAGTCCTTTTCATGAAAGAGAGCTTAACCTCTTATTCTAAAAAGGTATCGGAATCGCTGAACTCTTAGTTGGTATCAGAATCGCTGAACAATAACAAGGTAGAACAAATACCCTTGACTAAACGGGACTCTGTCGATATTCTAGCTATGCATTTGGGGGTGTAGCTCAGTTGGCTAGAGCGTTTGAATGGCATTCAAAAGGCCAGGGGTTCGATTCCCCTTACCTCCACTGATAAAAGACCGTTGTTAGTTCAGCGGTCTTTTTGCTTTTCATAGCGCTGCTGCTCTGCTATCCCTCTGCGATTGGTGTTAATCGAGGTGCGATAGACTACAAAACGGTAAAAGAGAAACTCACTGACAAAGTTAATGAGCATCGTCCCTAATAAGACAACGTATGCGTTGATTCCCAGTTGTACTAAGGGGTCGACCCACCACGTTGATAAAGGGGTGAACACAGCATAGTAGGCTGCCACTAAAGCCATCGCTTTGGGCACATTGGCTGCCGATTGAAAGGTGAATGAGCGATTAACAGTAAAATTGTACAAAACTGAAAGGACTAAAGCCGTAAAATAACTGAAGCGGTTGGGCCAGTGAAATAACTCAAAAAAGAGGGTGAAGCTCACCACTTCAATAAGACCGGCGCTTGCCGAAAAGAGGGTAAACTTTAGTGCTTGGAGGATGTTTTGCCTTGGTGTCAGCTGATTAACAGTACTCATGATTCCTCTCTCCTGTAGGCTCATCATGAATAATAAGGGGATTTGAGTCTATCCTTGAAGGTACAATCAGGTATTATTTGCCCAAAAGTTTTTCCTTAAATACATCACGAGATCCTAAAAGGTGATCAAGCATGGCCTGTGATGCAGCTTGAGAGTCTCGCTTTTTTAATCCTTCAATAATCCGCTTGTGCTCAGGCATTGTCACTTTGGGGCCTCTTACCAATCCTTTTTGGTAGGTCCGTGCCAAAAAGCCGGTAGACCTGAGTGTGTCGAGAATAAAACTATTGTTTGAGTACATAATGATATGTTCATGAAAGGTGCGATCGACTTCATAATAGTGGTGACTTAATTCATCAGCAACTTCTTCTGAAAATTCATCAAACATTGTGATTAGCGTATGAAGTTGTTCATCAGTGGCATTTTCACAACACAATCGGACGGCAATTGTTTCCAATCCCGCCCTCATTTCAAACAGTTCGCAAAATTCTTTGCTGCTAAATTCCCGTACATAATAACCGCTACGGGGTCGCTGTTCCAAAAACCGCTCACCAACGAGCTGGTTAAGAGCATCATTAATGGGAGTTTGGCTGATTCCCAAACTTTTAGCCATTTCGTTTTTGTTGATTTTCTCTCCCAAAGGGATGATTCCTTGATCTATCAACTCGCGAATGTGATCGTAGACATAATTTCGTAGTGCTTTATTTTCAACCTTCGGTGTCGCCATGTACATCTTCCCCTACTCTTCTTCCTGCAGCCGTTGTGCCAACCTAGTCCTTGAGCCACCATTAACATGGTAAAACATAAGCTCTTTGGCGCCATTGGCATCGTGGCTTTGCATTGCATTGTAGATTCCATGGTGCTCTTCTACCGATTTTTGTGGTGTTTTTAACAGATTTTCACTGTTTGCAAGAATATTATTCAAGTTTTTCAGTATGTCGTATAAAAATTGGTTACCGCTGATTTTCATAATGGCCATGTGAAAAGCATAATCGTAGGCGAAAAATTTCGCTACATCAACCTTTTGCCCTTTGTTCACGTATTCGCTCATACCATCCAGCAGTTTCTTAAGATGCGCTAAATCTTCTTCTGTTGCCCTTTCGGCAGCATGATAAGCTCCCATCGGTTCCAGCTGTCCCCTGATATCGAACATATGGAGAAACTCTTCGGGGGAATAGCGCCTGACAAAAGAGCCGCGTCGAGGTACAGTTACCAGATAATGGTCTTTTGTTAGCTTCGAAATTGCCTGCAACAACGGTGTTCTGGAAACACCTAATGCCTGGGCCAGCTCCTCTTGGATGAGCTTTTGTCCCGGCTGCAGTTCTCCTCGAACAATCATCTCTTTGAGGGTTTCATATACTTTTGTCCCCAAATCATGATACACCGTCATACTGATATCCATAACGGACATTGTAATACGGGATGCACGTTTGTATCAACGTGCAAACCTTGATTGCTTTGTACTTTAAAGGCTTAACGAAGTATTCCTAACATACTTCTCGCCTCTTCAATTGTAGCAACCTCGCATCCCATGGCCCGAATAAGTGCAACAGCATGCTTCACCAATTCGACGTTGGTTGCCGGCTCTCCTTTTGCTTTGTAAAAGCCGTCTTCATAGCCGACTCTGACTGCCGAAGCACCACTGCCGATGGCAACGCCGATTAGTGAAAAATCCTCCATCCCTTCATGCAGCAAGCTCCAATTCTCATGCGGTCCCACAGCTTGAATCAAAGCTTGAAGATTGGAAGCAGTTGCCGAAAGGGCCCCTTTGAAACCCAAAGAGAAGTTGAAATGAAGCGGATCTTCTAATGTTCCCTCTTCTTTAAGTTTCTTAATAGCCTCTATCATCGATAAATCGAATACTTCCAGTTCGGGGATGACTTGGTTTTCTTTCATCTTTTGTGCCCAGTAGCGGATGTCGTCCCAAGTATTGATGTAGACTCCATCACCAAAATTAGTCGATCCCATGTTCAAAGAAGCCATTTGCACTCGTGGTTCATCAACTGAAACCGAGCGCAGTTCAAGCGATAAATTCGATTTGCCTCCGGTGGACCCTTGAATAAGAATGGGCGATTCTTTTCTAATCAAATCTATGGTATGTGAAAAGACATCCAGATCGCCAATTTGCGTTCCGTCCACATCTCGCACATGTAGATGTACAAGTGAGGCTCCCGCCTGAGCACAATCTATCGTCTGCTGGGCAATGTCCTCTGGTTTCACGGGATTTTTTATCCCACTTGGGATTGTTTTTTCCATATGAGCCACCGGCGCCACCGCTAAAATTACTTTTCGCCTGTTCATGGACTTCTCCTCATTTTGTATACAATATGTTATTAAAAGTATACTCCACTAGATTGAATTGTCAAACAAATCCGTAAAATAAGTTTTAATTGACAACAGAAACAGTTCAGCTTTACACTATAAGAAATTTTGAATACATTATTTTTGAGGCGGGCCATGATAGGAGTTTCTCCAGCTTTCTTTTTCTCCCTCTTTTCCACCGACTTTACCCCACAGGACTACATAGAAGGAATCAGCCGGTTACAGGCTCTGGGTTTTGACGCTTATCAACTGGAAATCTACCATCAAAGCTCTTTACATACTTGGGAAGATCAAGCGGCTACAGTCGCTTCTCATGCTCAGCGCAAAGGATTGCAAGCCTCCCAATTTGTTGCCCATTTTTTGCTTGAATCAACTGCCGATTCAGAGTCGCTGGTTAGCGATGTGGGGCTTCAGGAAATGGAGAGGGTATGTTCGCTTCTTTCCATTTCCCTGAATGCGCTATTATTACTCTCCCATTGGCCCCTTTTACCATAGCCGAAGACGAAGAGATTTCCAGTGAAGACTATCGACTGTTGTGGCAGAGGCTAAAATCAAAACTGTTGAAATTTGAAGCCATTGTCCATGCCTCAAAAAGAAAAATGGCTGTTGAAATTGTTCCTGGATCGTTGATGGGCTCCACTGAAGGGTATATGCGAATGGCTCGGGAAACCGGTATTTTCCCCATTGGTTAATAATTTTGATACCGGTCATGCTCACAGCTCCAAAGAAAATCTTCCCCTTATTCCCAGTAAAATAGGCAATCTCATTTACGGCACTCACCTAAAAGATAATTTTGGCACTGAAAATTTAGCTCTGGCCCCCGGAGAGGGGTCAATCCCATGGAAACAAACTCTGGCGCAACTGAAACTTAGTGGTTATGCCGGATCATATGATTTGGAAATTGTCTGTCAAAACCCCAATGAAGTTGAGCAGACATACCGCAAAGCCAAGGCGTATGTCGAAGGCATGATGAAAGAAATTACAAAGGAGGCTTACATATGAAGTATGCTGTCATCTCATCATTTTTAAGCACTACCAAGGATAGGTTTCACGAATATAATGAACCTCTGGACTTGGAGGCTAAGTTTAAAATGGCTTCTGAAATTCCCGAAATGGGAGCTTTGGAAGTTGTGTATCCGTACGAAGTCAATGACCCTGCTCAGACCTCTGCTTTAATGAAAAAATACAACCTCAACATTGCGGCTGTCAATGTCAACGTTAAAGCTGAGCCTGAGTTCAGAAACGGTGGACTTACCTCGCACGACAAAAAAGTACGTGATAAAGCTGTACGCTTTATTAAAGAGGCCAAGGAGTTTGCCAAAGAAATCGGTGCCGATAAAGTCACCTGCTGCCCCTTAGGAGATGGGTGGGAATTCAACTTCCAAGCTGATTATGCCAAGAATTGGGGCTATTTGAAAGAAACCTTTGCCCAAGCCGCTGCGTATATGCCTGAAATTAAGCTTTTCATTGAGTTTAAGCCCAGCGAAACCCGAGGAACCTGTTTTTTGGACAATGCCTCAAAAACAGTCCTTTTGATTCAGCAGATTGGGCTCCCTAATCTGGGCGTCACTCTCGATTTTGGCCACTCAATGTACGGAGGGTTCAACCCGGCTGAAGATCTGTGTATCCTGCAAGAAAGCGGAGTCCCCTATTACATTCACATCAACGATAACGATGCTAAATGGGACTGGGACTACTTTGCCGGCAGCAAACACCTTCTGGCATACGCTGAATTCCTCTATTACCTCAAAAAATTCAATTACACCGATTATTTGACCAGTGATACCTCACCCACCCGTTGGGACATCAAAAAGATGTTTGAGATCAACAACCGCCTTTCAAGCAAACTCGATCGAGCTTTGGACAGGATGGAGAAAGCTGGATTTGAAGCAGTTTTAGCAAAAAACGATTACATGGCAACATGGGAATTTTTGGAAGAGCACCTCTTTGGATTAAAGTAACAGAGCAAACCATCTTTTGGAGCCGGCACCTAGCCGGCTCCATTTTATTGCATCAGCATCTGGACAACAGAAGCCAGCGTTTCTTTTTCTCCCACATTTCCCGGAAACAAAATATAGGGCAGATGAGGATAACGACTCTCATCTCCGGTTCTCCATACCGGCACCCCAGCTGCTACTTGTCCCAAAACCAACGCTTTGTGCACATGAAGAGCTTTTGTCCCCACATCACTAGATGTAATTCCCCCTTTGGCAATAATAAAGGCAGGTCGAACTGTTAAAGAAGAGACAATGCTTGTCAATGAATCAGAAATACGTGTTGAAAGCAGCAATTGTTTTTCAGCACTCTCAGTGTCCAAATCAAGGCGCTCGCGCCGCGTGAAAATGAGTGCCGTACTCCCTTTTTCAATGGCTTTTTGGGCTGCGGCGGTTATCTTCTGAACTTCCGGCTCAAGTCCTTGGTCGCTTAGAACCAGATGTTGGTTAAACTCAAGTGGAACGATATTAAGCGAACTGCCCACTAGATAATTGATTTGTTCAGTTGTCCTTTTCACATGGGAGCCAACAATGATTAAACCGCCCCTTTTTTCATCGGCCCTTAGCAGTTCTTGTTGTGTCAAAAGGGGTCTATCGGGGTTATTGCTTATAACCTTCAAAAAAGAGGCGGCAGTATGAAACAGAAATTCTTTACCTTTATTCAGGGCTTGGCACAACGCTATTGTGAAGACTCTCAGATCATCATAGGTAATGGCATTGACAATAATTTTTTGAAATCCGCTAGCTGATAAAAGGAGTTCAACAATAGGCTCAATAGCACAACGGCGAAGAAGATCCAATGAAATAGTCAAACAAGAGTCGGCCGTATAAGAGCCTTTGGTTTTTTCTTCACACCACTGGCGCAAGTCGCTGTTTTGATAGCCAAACGTTTTGTCTTTGGCATATTCTGTTTGCCCTACCGGCACAAGAACATCTTGTTGCTGAATGTAGTGGATGTTATCGATGGTGTAACGTCCCCCCTCTGCAAAAAAGGGGATAATAACCTCTGCGTCAAAGGGGGGATGACCCAACTTTTCACAGGTATTTTTTAGCTCAAGAGTCTCCAGCGGGTAATGACCTCTTAGAGTTGAATCGCCGCGACTGATTAACAGAAATGGCTTATTAGCTTCTTGCATGATCCGTTTGGCTATCTTTTGATGTACTTTTTTAGTTTGTTCAACAGTCATAGCCCTGGAGTTGGTCAAAATGAAAGCCATCGTTTGTTGCTCAGCAAAGATTTCAGCAATACTCTTTTGACTCCAATCGGTATACACAAACAGATTATGAATCGATTGAATGCCTGTTGGATCATCATCAAGTACTATAATTTTACGCCCCAGTTGCGCAAGCTCGGCAGCAAGTAAAGCCGCAATGTCGCTAGCTGGGCAACTCATAGGAGCTGCCAATGAGTGGAGCCTCTTTATCGGTATTGGGTTGTCCATATGCTTCCTCCTGTAACTGATAGGAGGCTATAAGAAAGGCAGATGCACCAAAGACAATCAGGTGTCGATAATAACAGTCGTTCGGACTATGGCTGGATCGGTAAACCGATCAAGAATATCGCGCACACAGGTTGAAAAACTGATGACAATGCCCCCTTCAGGGCCTCCTTGCATCCAGTGTTTTGTGCCCGGAGCTATAATAACTTGGTCTGAAGGCAACAAATCTATCCTCTTTGATGCGGTAAAACAGTGTGTTTTATCCTTGGGTATGAAAGAGGCATCAATTTCACCTTCTCCTTGCTCAAAATAGCGGACAAGGCCCCAGTAGCCTCTGAGAATCTCCTCTTTGCCCGGATCATCATCTACTGGGGGGTGCCAGTGCTCAGGTAAAATCTGGGCCGGCAGTAAAACTATCAATTTAGCACTGATGCGTTCTGTTTCAAAAAGGGTCAGAATCTGAGCCCCCTGCTGACTCACATTGCTTAAGCCAAAATCAGCCACCACAATAGAATCAAGTTCTTTTTCACTTAGAGGAAAGCCTGCTTCAACAAGCATGTTGGCCGCCAGTAAACGGAATTCTTTCTCTTGTGCTCGTGTTATCATAAGCTCCTTCCAAAACCTCTTATTGTATGCAATATTTTACAATATAGGGCCAAGAAAGTCAAAAAATTATTCCCACATCTAAAATATGTATACAAAATATTGTTTTGACAACAGAGAAGAGTTGCTCCATGCTTCCGCAGCAAGTAACCGAACCACTTAGAGCGTAGTTTCTTTGATGAAAGAAATTATGCTTCTTTTTTTATCTTTTTGCTTGACTTAATATAGTAGTGTAGTGTAGTGTAATAGCAAGCTTGTGGAGGGCCTATGGAATTAAAAGTCTTCACCAATAATAAGGGTAATGCCCTTTATTACATGCGTAGTGTTCGTAAAAAAGGGAAAAAGAACCCAACGAAGGAAAAAGTTAAGTTCCTTGGCTACGAAGAAGATCTTAAAAAGCTCTACGATGATCCTATTGCTCACTTCAGAGAAGAAGCTAAGAAACTTACAAGTAAAGAGAGAGAAGAAAAACGAGTTAATCTAAGCATTAATCTTGATGAGCACTTCCCTTTGGAAGAGCAAGACAGTAGTCTGACGGTTATTGATGATTTAGCATCAATAGGGCATCTGCCTTTGTCAGTCATTTACCATGAGCTTGAAATAGACCAATTTGTCAAAAACAGGCGTAAGCATTGGCCAGTCAAAGCCAATGTTGAGAGTATCTTCCGGCTTTTAGTATTTGGCAGGATTCTGTTTCCGGCTTCAAAGTTCTCAACGTGGAAAAAGAGAGCAAAATTACTGCTAGGCAACAGTGAGTTCAGTGATGACGATGTGTATCGTTCATTAGAGTTTTTTGCTACGTACAGCGATGATTTACTTGTTCATTTGCATCAGAAGGTAAAAAAGCTCTATAAGCGTGACACATCACTGATGTTTTATGATGTGACTAACTATTTCTGGGAAATCGACAGCTGTGATGCAGATACAGTAGATGGAGAGGGATCTGTTGTCTTTGAAGGACTACGCAAGTATGGTCCTTCTAAAGAGCATCGTCCTGAGCCAATTGTTCAGCTTGGTCTGTTTATGGACACTGAGGGCTTACCGGTAGATTTTGGTCTGTTTGCTGGCAACAATAATGATGTGACGACTTTCTTACCGATGATTAAACACACTAAAGAGCGGATGGGTTTTAACAAAATGATTTACATTGGCGACAAAGGGATCATGAGTGGGACCAATGTAGCTAACATTCTTGCTCAGAAGCAGGGGTACATCATCAGCGATAGTGTGCGCAAGCAAGATAAAGAGACTGAGCGTTTTATTCTTGATGATGAAGGCTACCGCACTACAACTGCTGTGATGAAGTGCCACACCCTTCATGAAGAAGAGCGCCTTATGGATTACACCAACAGTATTGGTCCCTACCAAGGCTCAGAGGATGCAGTACAAGAAGTAGTAGTCTTTAAAATGAAGTCACGTTTAGTTCCTGCAGAAGAGAGTAGCTGGGTTGAAGATGGGTCTAAGAAAGTAAAGGTTACGATTAATAAGCGTCAAATCGTCTTTTTCAGTCGTAAATACCAAGTCCGCTCACGCATAGATCGCTGCAATTCCATAAAGAAAGCTCAGCAAACAGGTACTATTTACAACGGCCATGGGGCCAACAAATATTTCACCAAGCAAGCCTATGATCCACAGACAGGGAAATTGTTACAAAAAGCAAAGCATATTCGCTACTTAGATGAAAAAAAGATTGCAAAAGATGAACTCTTTGACGGCTACTATTTGATTGAAACGAATGTGATTGGAACCAACGAAGATGAGAAGCCGTGGGATGGGCATGCACGCTTTAGGACATATGATTGTCTGTTTGAGTTGAATAGGCCAGTTACTGACCAAGACATTGTTGAGATGTACCGTGGTCTTTGGAAGATTGAAGAATCTTTTAAGATTACCAAGACTCATCTACGGGCACGGCCGGTGTTCGTCAGAAAGCCTCAGAGCATCCAAGCTCATTTTCTTAGTTGTTTTGTTGCATTGCTTCTCATTCGAATCTTAGAAATAAAGAAATTGCACAATAAGATGCCCTATTCAAAGATCATAGAAACCCTCCAAGCTGCAAAGGTGGGAGAAGTTCAGGGCAATATTTACAAGAATTACTGCTCTTCTCCCCACCTCAGAGAAATTGGGCTTGCTACGACCTTAGACTTATGGAAAGTGTTCTACACCAAGCAGGAATTACGCTCAATGAACAACAAAACCAAAGATATTTATTAATGTACTACAATCTGTAAGATGTTATGGAAGAGGGTTGTTGAATAATTGACGTTAATGCAATTAGTTAGCAACCCTTTTTCTTGTTTTTACTGCGGAACTCAGGTTATTGTATGCAATATTTTACAATATAGGGCCAAGAAAGTCAAAAAATTATTCCCACATCTAAAATATGTATACAAAATATTGTTTTGACAACAGAGAAGAGTTGCTGTATGCTTTTGCTATGAAAAAGAACGTAAGCATCCTTCTCATATTCCTCGCTACTGTCGGATATGGGCTCATGCCTATTTTCACCCTCATCGCCTATCGACACCAAGTCAGTCCCAGTGAATTGGTATTGCTACGATTCGCCGGGGCCGCACTGATTATGTGGCTCTATTTGGCTATTGCAAAGAAGACTGCTTTTATCAAAACGATAGGGCTAAGGGGAGCTTTGCGCATCGTGATTATGCTTGGCATCCCGTTTTCTCTTTCCATTGTTGCTAAGTTTGTCGCTTTTACCACTATGCCGGTGGGCGTGGTGCAAGCCATTTTCTACGGATATCCGCTTTTAGTCATGCTTATCGGTATTGCCATTGGTCGCGAAACATTCCACATTTCCCGCCTATTTGGCTATTTAATAATCTTTGGCGGTATTTTACTGACTCTAGATCTTAAAGATACTCGCATTACGGTTACCGGTCTGCTACTCTCCTTTTTTGCCACCTTTATTTATAGCTGGTACATTTTAAGCATTCGCGACAAAAAAGTGTTGCCGATTAGCAGCGATTATATCACCAGTTTTGTGATGATTGCCGGAACTCTGGTGATTCTCATCGCTTTCCCGTTTATGCCCAACAATGCTTTTACCTTTTCCAAAGGGGCCTGGTGGGGTATTGCCGGGTTGATTCTCATCTCCACTGTCGGCTCCTTTCATGCCTTTAATACCGGAGCCAAGCATGTTGAAGGGAGTTTAGCTTCAATCATTATGTGCTTTGAACCCATTGTCACCATTATTTTTGAAATCTTGTTTCTCGGAGGCCACTATTCAGTGCGCCAGTATATAGGAATCATCTTGATTCCTGCCGGGATTATTTTATCGTTGGTGCTCTCGCGCCAAAAGCAACAAACGGAGATACCCAATGGCAAGTCCGACTGAACTACAAACGAACGCACATCTTGAGCTTATGGCTCAGAAGCTGCGCAAAACCATTCTCACCATGATTCATCAAGCCGCCTCAGGACATCCGGGAGGCTCTCTTTCCGCTGCCGATATTGTGGCTGTCCTCTATTTTGATGAGCTGCGAGTCGATCCCAAGCAGCCGCAATGGCCCGATCGCGATCGGTTTGTCCTTTCCAAAGGACATGTCTGTCCTGTTCTCTATTCTGCTTTGGCCTTAAAAGGGTACTTCCCTATGGAGGTTATTCACACATTGCGCAAAGAGGGGTCAATACTGCAAGGACATCCCGATATGAAACGCTGTCCAGGAATCGATATCAGCACCGGATCTTTGGGCCAAGGACTTTCAACTGCAGTGGGAATGGCCTTAGCCGGCAAGCGCGATAACAAAGACTACCGCGTATATTGTCTTATCGGCGATGGGGAATCGCAGGAGGGACAGATTTGGGAAGCGGTGATGAGTGCCGTAAAATACCAACTCGACAATTTGGTTATCATCGTTGATAACAACGGCCTGCAAAATGATGATACGTGTGATGTGGTGATGCCGTTAGGCGATCTTGAGGCTAAATTTGAGGCCTTCGGCTGCAATGTACAAGCAATTGATGGTCATTCAATTCCCCATATTAGAGCAGCCTTTGCCGCTACCCGTAAAAAAGAAAACAGCGGTAAACCGCACTGTATTGTCGCCAAAACAGTAAAAGGAAAGGGAGTCTCCTTTATGGAGAACGTCGTATCGTGGCACGGAACAGCTCCCAATCAACAACAGTTTGATTTGGCTATCCAAGAGATAGGAGAACAACAATGAGCACGACACATGGATTGCCCACCAGAGATGCCTATGGCAAAGCGCTAGTTGAACTAGGCGCCCGTCATCCAAACCTCTATGTTATTGATGCCGATATCGGTAAATCATGCAAAACAACAGAATTCATGCACCTGTATCCTAATCAGCATGTCAATGTCGGTATTGCCGAACAAAATGCAGCTGGGGTGGCTGCAGGTCTGGCGACTTGCGGTAAGCTCCCTTTTATTACCACCTATGCCGTATTTGGCAGTATGCGAATGCTTGAGCAAGTTAGACAGGAAATCTGTTATACCAATTTGAATGTTAAAATCGCCTGCTCTCATGGTGGACTGACTCCTGCCAATGATGGAGCAAGCCATCAAGGAATTGAAGATTTAGGGATTTATCGGACAATTCCCCATATGAGTGTTGTGGCCCCTTCCGATTATTACAGTGCCTATGCACTGACTATTGCTGCAGCCGAACGTCACAATGGACCTTTATACATTCGCTTTACCCGCGATGCCACACCTTTTATTTACCAACCAGAAGAGACCTTTGAAATTGGCCAAGCCAAAACCCTTTCTGAAGGAGATGATGTTACGATAATTAGTAACGGAGTTGTCTTATCAATCGCCCTTCAAGCTAAAGAAGAGTTGCAAAATAGGGGGATAGCAGTCCGCTTAATTGATATGCACACTATCAAACCGCTTGACATTGCGGCTGTAGAAAAATCAATCGCAACAACGAAAGGAATTATTACCATTGAAGATCACTCCATCTACAATGGTTTAGGTTCAGCTGTCAGCGAGGTTGTTGCCCAAAAAGGCCAAGGCAAAGTGGCCATCATCGGCATTCGCGACCAATTTGGTGAATCGGCTCCTTATGAACGGCTGTTGGCCAAAAACGACATCACTGTTGAAGAGGTGTTAAAACAAGCTACAAAGCTGCTGGGCTAAAAATCAGAGAATGAGTGTTCCCGGAAAAAGTGCCGCTCTTTGAGTAAATTGCTGATTAGTTTCTTCAGTAAAAAGCCAGTGGTAACTCTTTTGAGGAGAGCTTATCTCGTCTAAGCGCTTTGTTAATTCAGCAGGAAGCTCCACTTCACTTGCCCCTAAGAGCTCTTTCAGCTGTTGAAGGCTCCGTGCCCCCAAGATGACTGAACTAACATACTCCTTGCTCAGTAACCACGCTAAAGAGAGATCAGTGGCAGCTATGCCAAACTGTTGTGAAAGGTGATACACCTCATCGGCAATACTCTTGCCCCGTTTTGTCCAAAAGCGGGGAATATCGAGTGCTTTACGGTGCTCAAAGCGCGAATCCTGAGGCACTTGATCTCTGTTGTGATACTTACCGGTTAGTAAGCCCCCCGCTAAAGGGCTCCAGCACAACAGTCCAATTCCTTGATTAATTAAAGCAGGAATAATCTCCTGTTCGGCGGTACGGTCAATTAGGTTGTACATGTATTGCCCGCACACAAACGAACTGTTGCCTCTGTGTTTGGCGCTCATAGAATTAAGCACAACTCTCCAAGCAGGCAGATTGCTACAAGCACTATAAAGAATTTTCCCTTGCTGCTTGAGTAAATCGAGGCTCTCCATCACCTCATCAGCTTGGGCCGCAGGGTCATGACGATGCAAATAATAGATATCAATATAGTCGGTGTTCAGGCGCCTTAGACTCGCTTCAACTGAGTCAAAGATATGTTTGCGACTGGAACCCAAACTCAGTTGATGAGAGTCGAAAGGAAAATTACATTTAGTGGCAATAAGCACTTGATCGCGTTTAACTGAGGGCAAAAAGGTGCCGATGATGCGCTCACTCTCACCTTTAGCATATACATCGGCACAATCGAGCATATTGCCCCCAGCTTCTATATATGCGCTGAGGATGCGGTGCGCTTCTTTCTCGTCGCACCCCCATCCTGCTGCACCAAAAGTCATGGTTCCCAGCGTCATCTCAGAGACTGCCAACCCACTTGTTCCAAGATAATGGTACTTCATGTTACTCCTCCGTTGTCTTCTTTTTCTTAAAGACTTTGCCGATAAAATTCTTATACACTTCTGTATTTCCCACAAAGGTGAAAATAATAATCAGAAGGAGAATCAAAGCTACCGGGCGGGTGAAAAATGGCATTAAGCTACCCCGTGAGACCATCAGGCCTCTTCTGAGGTTAGCATCGGCCATTGAACCAAGAATTACTCCAATTACCAACGGTGGTATGGGATACCCCATATTTGTTAAATAGTAGGTCAAAATACCCATGGGAATCATCAAATAGAGGTTAAAAATCTTCAGCCCCAGAGCATAAGAGCCAATCAAACACAAAACAGCCACCACAGGCATAAATAAAGCTGGAGGTACTTTCAGTAGCTTAACTACTTGCTTAGCCAATAACATACCGACTACCCACATCGCTATTGAAGCCAACAAAAGAATTGCGCTGATGCTGGTAATAAAGCCGGGGTGCTCAATTTCAAGCATGGGCCCGGGTGCAACACCATGAAGCATCAAAGCACCTAGGAGCATTGCAGCCGGAGGACTGCCGGGAATCCCCATCGAAAGAAGCGGTATCATCGCTCCTCCAATGCAAGAGTTGTTGGCCGTTTCGCTGGCAATAATTCCCTCTTCGAATCCCGTGCCAAACAGCTCCGGATGTTTGGATGTCTTTTTAGCCGTGCCATAAGAGACCCAACCGGCAATATCTTCGCCGATTCCGGGAACGGCTCCGATACCAACTCCAATTAAAGCACTGCGCACAATGTGTTTTATGTTCTTGCCAATAGCGCTGAAAGAGGGCAAAATCCTGTTAACTTTTGCCGGCTCGGCAACCATTTGCTTGTCTTTAAGGACTTGAATAATTTGAGGAATACCAAAGGCTCCGATGAGCACCGGTACGATTTCTATGCCGCTTTCTAAGTGCATCATCCCAAAGGTAAAGCGGGGATACACTTGCAATTGATCACGACCGACCATTGCCAAAAAGAGGCCTAAAAAGCCGGTAATCCACCCTTTTTGCACTGTATCAGGGCAAGAGATACTACCGCTGATCATAATTCCAAAGAAAGCCAGCAAAAAGAATTCAAAAGAGGTGAACTGCAAAGCTAAAGCGGCAATCAAGGGGGTGAAAATAACGACGAACATCATTCCCACAAATGTTCCGATAGCACTGGAAGTGGTCGTCAGGCCCAAAGCCCTTCCCGCCTCTCCCCTCAGTGCCATTGGATACCCTTCCAAAGCTGTTGCAGCAGCTGCCGCCGTTCCGGGAATATTGATCATAATCGATCCGTATGATCCGCCGTAGACGGCCCCCACATAAATCCCCATCAAAGCAACCATCGCCCCTTGAGTTGTCATGCCGTAGGTGAGTGTTGTCAAAAGAGCCACACCCAATGTTGCCGTTAACCCCGGCAGTGCTCCAAAGATGATCCCCAACAAGGTACTGCCAAAAAGGATGAACAGCAAAAAAGGGCTGGAGATGATTTGAAAGAGATTGGTAAAGAAGATAGAAAATTGGTGTAATATAACCATACGAACCTCAACGCAATGTATAGTAAATAAGCGACATTAGATTGACGATGCCACCCTCTTTGGGCAAAGGAACTCGCAGCATATAGCGGAACACAGGGACCAGCACCAGAGGTGCTAAAAATGACATGAGCATGGCATGATTGTATTTTTTCTTAACATCTTCTACTGTGCTGCCTCTGAGTTTTACTTTCATCCAAATCATCAAAGCAGCAATCATCAGAAGTACGATAATGTCGACAGTGTAAATGAAGAGCTGATTCAATAGTTTGTCCAAATTAAAAAGGGCAAGGATAAAGAGAATCAACAGCTCCACCATATGAAAATAAAATGTGGAGCGGATAAAATGCGGTTCATCCACATAAAACACTGTAATAGTGAAACATAGGTAAAGGACCAATGCCAAGAAAAAATCGACTCTCGTTAAATTCATATAGACTAGGGCTATCAACGGAATCAGCACTGACGCATAGCGAATATTGGCATCGCTAAGTAGTTTCTTCCCTTTGAGAGCAGCCACAGCCTCTTTGAGAGCTTCTACTCCCCCATTCTTTAAGCCGTGAAAGAAAATAACAATCGAAAGTAAAATAATTGCCAATCCGATAATAAGTGGCATCAAAGCAGGAGAAACATACCAAACGCTCTGCACTCCCGCATAGGAGTCTTTCAAGGGCATATGAAATGATTCATATAAGATGTAAGCTCCCAACACAAAAAAGAGGACGCTGGTAACCAGATCTGCTCCTCGGAGTTTCTTTTTATCCATCATAGTTGTAATACCTTAAGGGCGGAGGCCTTTTTAGGCCTCCATCCTTGTTCGATAGTTTAAAAACCTTATTTAGGAATACCAAAATCGGCGGGGCTAATTTTGGCAGCACCAAGCTCATAAAGTGTCCAGGAGAACACCGACTCAAGCTTGTCAAAAATATCATTGGCTTCATCACCAACTAAGCCCTTCAGTGCAAAGAATTGCTTTTCTCCAAACTCTTTAATCGGAGCTTTGGTCATAGCTACTTTGAATGCGGCCTGAAGTTTGGCCTTGATGTCGGCAGGAGCATCCTTGCGAATGGCAAAACCAATCTGCTGTTCAAGCGGCAGATAAGCAGCAAGTCCCGGGTAGGTGTCGAAAGCCGAGGGAATAATCTTCCCCTGGAAATCGAAGCTATCGGGGGTCAAGGTAGCCAAGGGGCGCAATTTGCCCGCTTTAATCAATTCAGATTGTTCCTGAATAGATGTAATAACCAAAGAAACTTCACCTGTCATTCCCGCATTCTGCGAAGCGGCGGAACTGTCATAGGGGATGAAGTTAAACTGAACACCGGCACCATTTTCAAAAGCAAGCAAGTTAAGGTGGTGAATTGATCCAGCAGCACTGGCTCCGGCTCGAATTCCCCTGGGATTTTTCTTGGCTGCTTCAATCAGATCACCAATTGTCTGATAAGGAGCATTCGGAGTGACCGATACCAAATCGGGAGAGCCTCCAATAATGAAGAAGTCCCATACATTCATCCGTTTTTCAAAGCCGCCTTGGACAGCTGCTGCAACAACAGATTCGGACAAACCGACCAATGTGTAGCCATCAGCAGGCTTGGAATAGGCTTCAAACATTCCCACCGATCCGCCCACTCCACCAGTTACGTTGTTCACGTTGACGTTTACACCCAGTTCTTTTCCCATTTCGGCCATGACAAGCCTATTGGCCACGTCAGTACCACCACCGGCACCCCATACCAGAATGTTAGTGATGTCACGATTTGGATATTCAGCTTGAGCTTGTGCAAAAGCACTTCCGGCCGCAATGAAAAGAATCAAAAGAATAATTAAAACCCTTTTCATCATACTTCCTCCTTCAGAAATATTGTATACAAATAATTCTAACACAACAACAGAACCTGTCAACTCTTTTTTTCTTGTTTCTTTTTTCAGGGTAAGGTGAGGGCTATGCAAAAGAAATTGCAACGAAAAAGGGGCATGTACCACTTTGGCACACGCCCCACTCTTTTATTATCCTCTGAGTTTTTTAATCTCTTCCAGTACCGCATACCAGGAGGAAAGGAACATACTTCTGAACAATTCCACCGGACCAAACTCTTCGTATTCGTCTAAAGAGAGAGCCGTGGGATCCCAGCCTCGTTTGAAATCAATCAGTTTTTCCAATAATTCATCGATTACCAATGGAGGAACGGGATTAAAAAAGCGATGAACTACATCGGGATTCTGTTCAATCAATTTATCGGCAGTCCCTTTCCAGTTAATGGTGACTACCTGATTTCCTCCAACCATATCTGTAAAGTGGCGCAGCTGTCTTGCTCCTCCGCCGATAATGGTCGCCTCATACCCTCGGTCATGAATGATTTGATACATCTTGCGCGTAGCTGCCATGCCAGCTTGGCGTACAATATCCCCTTCTATGTCGACCTTATTGTCTCTTACATAGTTTTCCAAAAATTCATCATAAATGCCTGTGATGAAACTCAGCCACAAAGGGGGCTTCTTTTTCATCCCTTTGGTGACTTTTTTGTAGGTCTCACATAAATCAATTCCCTGAGCAACCGACATGATTTCGGTGGCATTGATAGGGTAACCCTCTTCTATGAGAACTTTCATGGCAGTAAGTCCCGCTTTGGTGCAGGGGATTTTGATTGCCATATTCGGTCCTAGCTCACCATTTAAGCGAGCTTCATTGATAATGACATTCTCATCATGCTCATGGATAGGATCCCCTTGGATGCTTACATAGCCGTGAGCACCATCGGTCTCTTCCCACATCGGATAGAAAATTTCCTGAATTGGCTTAATAACTTTCCTTTGATAAATAGCAATCGCCTCATCATTGTCATCAGACTCTTTGACAGCCTCCTTCAGATAAGCCAGAGCCTGCTTCTCTCATCGGGGTGCTGCAACATCTTATGCCCATAAGAGGGGTTGTTAGTGCAGCCCAAAGCCCCCTGGTCTATGGCCCTTTTTGCTTCGTCTCTGCTTGGATTGTTAATCCAAAACATCGTCGGAGACATCCTATGTACTCTATGGAAATACTCGTTGCGCATAAGCACTCCTTTATAAAAGATGCATCCCTTATACCATAGATTTGTGGCAATAGATAGTTAGAATTTTGAAGTTAATATTATATATACAGAATTTTGTATTTTGTTGTGTCGCTTATACTCCATGCTTCCGCAGCAAGTAACCGAACCACTTAGAGCGTAGTTTCTTTGATGAAAGAAATTATGCTTCTTTTTTTATCTTTTTGCTTGACTTAATATAGTAGTGTAGTGTAGTGTAGTGTAATAGTAAGCTTGTGGAGGGCCTATGGAATTAAAAGTCTTCACCAATAATAAGGGTAATGCCCTTTATTACATGCGCAGTGTTCGTAAAAAAGGGAAAAAGAACCCAACGAAGGAAAAAGTTAAGTTCCTTGGCTACGAAGAAGATCTTAAAAAGCTCTACGATGATCCTATTGCTCACTTCAGAGAAGAAGCTAAGAAACTTACAAGTAAAGAGAGAGAAGAAAAACGAGTTAATCTAAGCATTAATCTTGATGAGCACTTCCCTTTGGAAGAGCAAGACAGTAGTCTGACGGTTATTGATGATTTAGCATCAATAGGACATCTCTCCTTTGTCAGTCATTTACCATGAGCTTGAAATAGACCAATTTGTCAAAAACAGGCGTAAGCATTGGCCAGTCAAAGCCAATGTTGAGAGTATCTTCCGGCTTTTAGTATTTGGCAGGATTCTGTTTCCGGCTTCAAAGTTCTCAACGTGGAAAAAGAGAGCAAAATTACTGCTAGGCAACAGTGAGTTCAGTGATGACGATGTGTATCGTTCATTAGAGTTTTTTGCTACGTACAGCGATGATTTACTTGTTCATTTGCATCAGAAGGTAAAAAAGCTCTATAAGCGTGACACATCACTGATGTTTTATGATGTGACTAACTATTTCTGGGAAATCGACAGCTGTGATGCAGATACAGTAGATGGAGAGGGATCTGTTGTCTTTGAAGGACTACGCAAGTATGGTCCTTCTAAAGAGCATCGTCCTGAGCCAATTGTTCAGCTTGGTCTGTTTATGGACACTGAGGGCTTACCGGTAGATTTTGGTCTGTTTGCTGGCAACAATAATGATGTGACGACTTTCTTACCGATGATTAAACACACTAAAGAGCGGATGGGTTTTAACAAAATGATTTACATTGGCGACAAAGGGATCATGAGTGGGGACCAATGTAGCTAACATTCTTGCTCAGAAGCAGGGGTACATCATCAGCGATAGTGTGCGCAAGCAAGATAAAGAGACTGAGCGTTTTATTCTTGATGATGAAGGCTACCGCACTACAACTGCTGTGATGAAGTGCCACACCCTTCATGAAGAAGAGCGCCTTATGGATTACACCAACAGTATTGGTCCCTACCAAGGCTCAGAGGATGCAGTACAAGAAGTAGTAGTCTTTAAAATGAAGTCACGTTTAGTTCCTGCAGAAGAGAGTAGCTGGGTTGAAGATGGGTCTAAGAAAGTAAAGGTTACGATTAATAAGCGTCAAATCGTCTTTTTCAGTCGTAAATACCAAGTCCGCTCACGCATAGATCGCTGCAATTCCATAAAGAAAGCTCAGCAAACAGGTACTATTTACAACGGGCATGGGGCCAACAAATATTTCACCAAGCAAGCCTATGATCCACAGACAGGGAAATTGTTACAAAAAGCAAAGCATATTCGCTACTTAGATGAAAAAAAGATTGCAAAAGATGAACTCTTTGACGGCTACTATTTGATTGAAACGAATGTGATTGGAACCAACGAAGATGAGAAGCCGTGGGATGGGCATGCACGCTTTAGGACATATGATTGCCTGTTTGAGTTGAATAGGCCAGTTACTGACCAAGACATTGTTGAGATGTACCGTGGTCTTTGGAAGATTGAAGAATCTTTTAAGATTACCAAGACTCATCTACGGGCACGGCCGGTGTTCGTCAGAAAGCCTCAGAGCATCCAAGCTCATTTTCTTAGTTGTTTTGTTGCATTGCTTCTCATTCGAATCTTAGAAATAAAGAAATTGCACAATAAGATGCCCTATTCAAAGATCATAGAAACCCTCCAAGCTGCAAAGGTGGGAGAAGTTCAGGGCAATATTTACAAGAATTACTGCTCTTCTCCCCACCTCAGAGAAATTGGGCTTGCTACGACCTTAGACTTATGGAAAGTGTTCTACACCAAGCAGGAATTACGCTCAATGAACAACAAAACCAAAGATATTTATTAATGTACTACAATCTGTAAGATGTTATGGAAGAGGGTTGTTGAATAATTGCCGTTAATGCAATTAGTTAGCAACCCTTTTTCTTGTTTTTACTGCGGAACTCAGGATACCATAGATTTGTGGCAATAGATAGTTAGAATTTTGAAGTTAATATTATATATACAGAATTTTGTATTTTTGTTGTGTCGCTTATACTCCAATCATGCCACGATAACGATAAAAAAGGAGGAAGACACCGCCTCCCTCCAAAATACTACTGTACCACCTAGCTACTTAATCAATTCTTGTACAGCCTGGGCAAAACTTTGTAACAGTAAATAGCAACTGGTTGCTCCCGGATCAAGGACTCCTCGTGAGCGTTCGCCCAAACGACTGGCCCGACCTACTTTTGCCACCATGTCTATCGTAGAGTCTTTACCTTTCTGTGCCGCCTCCACCAAAGAGTCCAAACACTGATTAAGTGGCTTGCCTTCCTTATTACAGCTTCTAAAGGCCTCCACAGCAGGAAACAGCGTATCTATAAGGGTCTTATCTCCTACTTGAGCATTACCCAGTCCCTGGACCCCTTCCAACCCAGAGACCAACATCTTTTCAATCACCAAAGCATCTATTTCTGTCTCGCCTTTACTAGCGCGAGCCATTCGGCGAAATAATGTACCATACAACGGGCCCATAGACCCACCTATCTCATCTAC
Source organism: Sphaerochaetaceae bacterium (assembly GCA_050950025.1). Lineage (GTDB taxonomy): Bacteria > Spirochaetota > Spirochaetia > Sphaerochaetales > Sphaerochaetaceae > JBMNGW01. Next base: position 92,388 of record JBMNGW010000002.1, read on the forward strand.
TAAAATCCGACCCAAAATCTGCAGCGATTCACTTAAACCTACATCTTTGCCACTAAGTTCCTTTTGAGCCTTACCAAAGCCTTTGTCCATGTTAATTCCATGATCCCCATCTCCTATGGCTCCATCAAGCTCACTTAGATACACTTTGTTCTCTGCTATCGTTTGAATTAGTGATTCAACTATGATCTTCCCTTTTGACTCTGCAAAGCTGCTACTCATCTTCTTGCCTCTATCCTTAAAACTGTTTCAAACCAATTGAGTTAGCTTCAAGATCGATTAACTCTTTCAGCTCTTGGTCAACTTTCATCACCGTCAGTGTCACTCCCATCATTTCCAAACTCGTAAAGTAGTTGCCCACATACGGGCGGTAAACACTCATCCCTGCTTCTGCTAGCAGCTGCTCTACTTTGCGGTAAAAGATATACAGCTCCATCACCGGCGTTGCTCCAAGACCACTAACTAGAACTACCACTTCATCGCCTGAAGCAAAGGGTAAATCGGGTAAAATAGCATCCAAAGACATCTGGGCCATCGTATCGGCACTAACGATATCCTGGACTAAAATCCCAGGCTCTCCATGATGGCCAATACCAAACTCCATCTTCCCCTCAGCTATGCTAAAGTTGGGCTTGCCCACTGCAGGGATGGTACATGGTGAAAGTCCTATACCCACACTGCGGGTATTATCAATCGCTTTTTGAGCTGCAGCTATTACTTCATCCAAGCTCCCTCCCAAAGAGGCTTTCGCTCCACCAACTTTCCACATTAAGACTTCTCCGGCTACTCCTCGCCTTTTATGACGTTCTTCTTGGGGAGCACTGGGGACATCGTCGTTAGCTACCACAGTCTTTACTTCTATACCATCATCAAGGGCATCTTCCATCGCCATTTTGACGTTCATATTATCTCCGGCATAGTTGCCGTACAGCACCGCCACTCCGGCTCCTCCATCGGCTGCTTTAATGGCATCATAAAAAGCTTTGGCACTGGGACTGCTGAAGATCTCACCAACAGCTACGCTGTCAACCATGTTCTTGCCTATGTAACCGCTGAAAGCCGGCTTATGACCGCTGCCACCTCCGGTGACTATTCCCACTTTCCCCTTCTGTGGCGAGTTAACATATTTAAGCACTCGGGCATTGGAGGTCACTTCCACGATATCTGAGTGCGCTTTCACAAAGCCTTCTAAATATTCTTCTACGACCAAATTAGGATCATTTATTACTCGTTGCATTGTCATCTCCCTATTTGATGGTATAACCGCCGTCAATGATGAGGTTTTCTCCTGTCATTAAATTGGCAGCATCGCTGGCTAAAAAGAGAGCCACAGCAGCTATTTCTTCGGGCAGACCAAAACGTCCCACAGGAATCAGTTTCTTCATATTCTCTCCAACTTCACCTGCCCAAGCTTTTTTACCAAGCTCAGTGAGAACAACGGTGGGAGAGATAGCATTTACTGTGATACCGAATTGTCCCCACTCCATCGCCAAGTTCTTTGTTACGGCAACAACGGCCGCTTTGCTAGCACAGTAAGCAACATGATTATCGAGTGCGACAACAGAAGCTTGGGAAGCCATGTTTATAATTTTGCCGCTTTTTTGCTTAATCATCACATTTCCCACTGCCTGAGAAAGCATGAACACCGCCCTAAGATTGATGTTCATCGTTTTATCCCACATCTCTTGCGATAAGTTCTCAGCATCATCAAGTAAGGCAACTCCTGCATTATTAGAGAGGATGTCAATTTTTCCGAACTCTTTGAGAGTAGATGCCACCACGTGTTCAATGCCCTGTTTTTGGGTCAAATCGGCTTGAACAATCACCGCTTTTTTACCAAATGATTCTACAACGTTGGCTGTTTGGGTAGCTTCTTGCAGATCCACCAGCACGATATTTGCCCCTTTTTCGGCAAACAATTCGGCAATGGCTCTCCCAATACCTTGGGCGGCTCCGGTTACGATTGCAACTCTTTCATCCAAACGGAAATCTTTATTGAACCCTTTATACTCCATGTTATTGCCTCTCTTTCGCTATTATTGATGCTCTTTTGCATTTTGCACCATCAAAGAAAAAACATAAAGCATCGATAGCCGAAGTATACACCCGACTACCGATGCTTTTTTTGTCAGTACCTTATCTCTGCGTTAATTCTTGTCTTTCGGCTAAGAGCGCATCTACGTTTTCAAGGGTAATGGGTACCCACGGCACGTTATAAATAGCCTCTTTACCGCCGTTAAAATCGATGTGTTTCCACACGTCGGCTTTTGGAACGAAAGACGGACCGATAATCTTAGCAAGCAGAATATCAAGTCCACCCTGAGCCTGGGCAGTAGCATCTTGCAAAATGGAGACCATTTTGTTTTCTTTTACTGCCAACATGGCATCGGTAACACCGTCAATTCCCGCAATACCAAAATCTTTCACGTTAAGACGAGCCTGCTCAATTGCCTGAATTGCACCTAAGGCCATCTCATCGTTTTGACCGATAACACCGTCAATTTGCCCGGGATGTGAGTTCAGCCAGTTTTCCATCAAGCTTAAAGCTTCTGCTCTGGACCAGTTTGCCGTTCTCATCTCTAAAACCTTGACATCAGGATGCTCGGCCAAGGCTTTCATATTCCCTTCTTTGCGCTCAATCTGAGCTGACTGTCCAATAGGACCTTCAATGATGACAACGTTTCCTTTACCACCAATTTGCTCAATGACCGACTTGGCTTCCATATAGCCCGAAAGGCGGTCGTCCGAACCAACATACGAGAGTAAATCATCACTGTTTACCCGTGTGTTAGATCCAACAACAGGAATTCCTGCCCTTTTGGCAGTAGCTACGGCTGCAGCTCCCGCTTCAATGTCGATGGGAACAAACAGGGCTCCGTCGTATCCTTGGGTTGCCATGGTTTCGAATTGGGCCTGTTGCACAGATGCATCATACTTACCGTCAAAGACAGTAATTTTCACCAACCCCGACTGAACGTCCGGGTGCCTTTCCAAAGCAGTTGTCCACAAGCGCATATACTCCGCTTGCAGCCCATACACAGCAGCTCCAATGTTGTAGGTTTTTTTGCCGGCCTCTTGTGCTCCTCCTGCAAAAAGAGTGCCGGTAATAATTAGCGCGATGGCTACACATACAAGCAGCTTTTTCATACATCTCCCTCCTATATTTCTTGATGCAATGCATCAATGAGATCTCATTCGCTACTCCTTTTTCCGCAAGGAGTCTAACAATACCGCTCCGATAATAATTGCCCCTTTAATTACCTGTTGGAAATAGGAAGAAACACTTAACAAATCGAGCCCATTGTTAATAACACCAATTAGCAAAGCACCGATGATAGTCCCCGAAAGAGCGCCTTGCCCCCCTGATAAACTGGTTCCACCGATAACGACTGCGGCAATGGCATCCAGCTCATACGCTTGTCCGGCTTGTGGAAGACCTGCAGTTGTACGCGCGGTCAGAATGATGCCTCCCAAAGCTGAGAGCAATCCGCTGATAACATAAACGGTAAAAATGATTAGTCGTGTATTCACCCCTGATACTTTGGCGCTCTTTTCATTCCCACCAACGGCATAAATGTAGCGCCCGTATCGAGTTTTATAGAGAACTACCCACGACAGTAAATAGGTAACGCCAAATATGATGACAGGGAATGGAATTCCCAGCACTTCTCCTTGGCCAAAAAAGAGGAAGGCTTTGTCGATTCGGGGAATCGGCATGCCATCCGTATAAATAAACGTCAATCCACGGGCAATACTTAGCATGCCCAACGTCACCACAAAGGCAGGAACTTTCCATTTGGCAATCAGAACTCCGCTGACAGCCCCCAACAAAATACCCGCAAGAAGACCGATACCTGCAGCAACCATCGGCGGATGAATCCCCTTACCCATGGCATCACTGGCAAAACTGGCAGCAACAACGCCTCCAAAAGCCAAAATAGACCCTACGGAAAGATCAATGCCTCCCGTCAAAATAACAAACGTCATCCCAATGGAGAGTAATCCGTTGATAGAGGTTTGCCGTAAGACATTCATGATATTCTGCGGCCTCAAAAAATTAGGTTTTGCAATAGACAAGATGATTACGAGCAGCAGAAAAATGATAAAAATCCCATAATCGCTGAATTTTGCCATTAAAGACGCCGAAAGATTTTGGCTTTGGACCTCTTTTCTCTTCTTTTTTGCAGACTTTATCATGTACTACTCCTCTATTCCCATTGAAGCTAAAGACATTAGCTCTTCTTGATCAAAATCAACTCTGCTTCTCTGAGCCACCACCTGACCGTCCTTAAATACAACGATTCTGTCGCTCATTCCCATCACTTCAGGCAACTCAGACGATATCATAAGAACGGTATTCCCCTCTGCGGCAAAGTTTGACATGAAGGCATATATTTCCCGCTTAGCCCCCACATCGATTCCCCTTGTCGGTTCATCAAGCAACAAAATCTGAGGGTCAGATATCAACCATTTGCAAAGCACCACTTTTTGTTGGTTTCCTCCGCTTAATCTGGAAACAAGCTGCTTCAAACTTGGCGTTCTTACCCCCAAATATTTCACTATTTCGCTAACAATAGTTTTTTCTCTTTTCCCGTTGATTAATAAAAAGCGTGTTAAGGGTTTTAAATTCGGCAAAGCAATATTTTCTTGAACAGAAGAGCTTAAGACCAAACCGCTTATCTTCCGGTCTTCAGTCACATAAGCCATCCCTTTGGCTTTCGCTTGTGCAGGCTGTTTAATGTGAACTTCAGATCCATCAATGACAATGGTCCCCTTATCAGCGGGATCCACCCCAAACAGTGCATTAAAAAACTCACTTCGCCCTGAGCCCATAAGACCAAAAATACCGACAATTTCGCCTTTATGAGCTTTTACGGTGATGTTTTCAAATATCCCATTTTTAGTAAAATCTCTTACTTCCAAGGCAACTTCAGAGGTCGGCTCATTTTGCTTTACATACTCATCTTCAAGCTTTCTGCCAATCATTAAACTAATCAACTCATGACGTGGTAATTCTTTGGTGGGGCGAGTGGCAATGTATTTGCCATCTCTAAAAATGGTGATGGTATCGGAAATTGCATAAATCTCTTTCATCCGGTGCGAGATGTAAATAATCCCTTTACCTTGTTCTTTGAGATTTTTTATGGTTGCAAATAGGGTCTCAACATCTTTTTCGCCAATAGCCGAAGTCGGTTCATCCATTATGATGATATCGGCATTGTACGAAATCGCCTTGGCTATTTCGATAAGTTGAATTTGAGCTAAGCTCAGTCTTTTCATTTTAGTGGCTGTGTGCAGATTAAGACCGACAGATTGCAACACTTTATCGGCTCTTTTTTCCAAAGCCTTATGATTGACCCAAATACCGCCTTTGGCAGCTTCACGTCCTAAAAATAAGTTCTCGGCAATGGTCATTTCACTTACCGGGTTAAGTTCTTGTTCAATGATAGAGATGCCAGCTCGCAGTGCATGTCGGGGAGTAGGGAAACTTACCGGAACTCCCTTTAACAAAATTTCACCCTCATCCCGTTGGTAAATTCCCATCAGAATATTCATGAGAGTTGACTTGCCTGCTCCATTTTCTCCACATACAGCGTGGACACTGCCGGCAGAAAGAGAAAAATCGACCTTATCCAAAGCTTTGACACCAGGAAAACTTTTGGACAATCCTTTGATAGTGAGAAGCTCTGTGTTCATTCTCATCCCCCACCTATATTCAAGCAGAAAGCATGCCACAAAGCCCCTTTCAAGACATCTTTTTTATAATCTATTAGCACATATATAATTATGAATAAAATAAATCTTGTTGACAGGAGCTCCCTTGTGCCTCAGACTAATAAGTGTTTCTTAATGTAACAATTTTTAACTACAAGTGTTCCAAGAGGTAACAAATGCAGGGGACAGTTCTCATCGTAGATGACAATGTAAGGATCTATGAAAGCCTTAAACCAAACTTCACCCATTTGGGGTATGACACGCTTCATGCCGTCAATTCTTCTTCAACACTTGCCGCCATCAAAGAACACAGCATCGATGTTGTACTTATGGATATTATGCTTGGTGATGAGAACGGAATCGATATTCTGCAACACATCAAACTGCTTGATAAAAACCTGCCTGTCATTATGATTACCGGCTTTGCCTCCATTGATACGGCTATCGAATCGATGCGACAAGGCGCTTATGATTACGTACGAAAGCCCTTGGAGTTTGATCGGTTGTACAAAATCATTGAAAATGCGGTCAAAGTACGCTTTTTAAGCAATGAAAACCAACAACTCAAAACACAGGTTAAAGAGCTGAAGCCTAAAATCTTCATTGAAAATGATAGGATGCTCCATTTGTTAGAACACTCCCGTAAATTAGCGTTATCAGAAATGCCAATCCTTATTCTGGGAGAAAATGGGAGTGGAAAAGAAGTCGTTGCCGACTATATTCATGAACAAAGCAGTAGATCAACTCAGCCAATGCATAAAACCAATTGCGCCGCATTTACTGAAAGCTTACTGGACAACGAGCTCTTTGGTCATGAAAAAGGGGCTTACACGGGAGCCAATGAAGAGTTCAAAGGGGTATTTGAGAGAGCCAATGGAGGCATCCTCTTCCTCGATGAAATCGGGGATATGCCTTTAACGATTCAAGCCAAAATTTTGCGTGTTTTGCAAAATAATGAGATTCGAAGAATTGGCGGAACTAAAACAAAAAAAATTGATGTCCGTTTTATAGCGGCAACGAATAAAGATTTAGAAGAGCTTATGAATGAAGGGCTTTTTAGACAAGATTTGTACTACAGATTAAATGCAGCCATTATTGAAGTTCCCCCTCTAAGAGAAAGAAAAGAGGACATTGAACCGATGGCTAAATTCTTTTTGCATGAATTTAGCAAAGCCATGGATAAGGAAGTCACTTCCATAGATCGAGAAGTGCTTTCCCTGTTTTATGAACATCCTTGGCCTGGCAATGTGAGAGAATTAAAGAACGCCATCAATTATGCTGTCTCTATAACTTCTTCTAACTCAATACGCCTTGAGGATATTCCTCCCAAAATTATCGGCGATGTCACTGAACCTATCTTGCATCACGGACTTAATATTAGGGAGAGAATGGAAAAGACCTTAATCATAAAAACATTGGATGAAACCAATTTCAACAAGACGCAGGCTGCAGAGATCCTTAAAATGAGCAGAAAAACTCTGTATGCAAAAATGAATAAATATGGCATCGAATTCTAACCGCCCACTTTTGGCTTTAAAAGAAATATCTGTTGATTACAGTAGCTTACAGGCTTTAAACGAAGTGAGCTTAAATATCAACGCAGGAGAAATACATGCCATCATCGGTGAACATGGTGCAGGAAAATCAAGCTTGGCGATGATTATGAGCGGCATGTTACCTCCTTCCAAAGGCACCATTGCTATTAATGACACCTTCCTTCCCCAATACTCGCTCCAAATTGCTCAAAAACATGGAATTAAAATGGTGTATCAGGAAGGGCTGCTAAACGAATATTTCTCTGTGGCAGAAAACATCCTCTACAAATCAAACTATGGGTCAAAATTCGGCTTTTACAGCAAGAAAAAATTAGTTGAACAGGCAAATAATTATTTAGCCTCCTTAGGATTTCATCTCGATTCCAAAACAAAGTTGGCTAAACTGACACTATCGGAAAGGACCGTCATTGAAATTGTCAAAGTACTGTACACCAATCCCAAAATCCTCATTCTTGATGAGTCCTTGGAAAAACTTTCAGCCGAACATTACAAAATTATTTTACCATTGCTCCTAGACCGCTGCTCAGAGGGAATGGCTCTTATCACCATCACCCACCGCATTGATGATGTCTTTAAATTTGCCAACAAAGTGACTGTTTTACGGGAGGGATCCCTTCTCATTACCGAAACAATAGATAATATCAATAAGCTTAATCTTATCAGGATGGCTTATACGCAAGTCGGAGTCGATAACCAAACTATTGAACTGGATACCGACTTTTATCAAATCCTTAAATATAATGAAGCTATCTTACAGTTCCTTCCGATGAACATCATTGTCATTGATAATCAAATGATTATTAAAATGGTTAACGATCAGTGCCTGGACAGCTTCGCTTTGACAGGAAAAGAGTTTCTCAACACCTCGTTATCAAAACTCCTATCCGGTAGTAAAATTGCGTTACGCCTTATCAAAGAGAGTGTCAGCAGCCAGAATTCTCAATCATTTTATAATGTTGAAATTAATCTGAAAAACAAAAAAACTACCAACAACATTAAAACGATACCGGTATTTGATGGCTTAACAGTGCTGGGTACCATCATCATTATTGAAGACATCACTGAATATGATGCACTGCAGCGCCAGCTCATTTTATCAGAAAAGTTAGCAGCAGTCGGGATGTTGGCTGCAGGAGTGGCTCATGAAATCAACAATCCTTTGGAAATCATTACCAATTATTTAAGCTATTTGAAATACACCCAATCCAACCCCGATGTCATTGAATCCATAGCCAAGGTCAACAATGAAATCACCAATATTTCCAATATTATCAGCAACTTGGTAACCTTTTCCGATCATAAAATGGTCGGCAAGCATCAAGGGGATATTAATAAAATTATCAACGATATCCTTCAATTACTTAAACACAATGCAAAATATAAGCACATCAATATAACCTTTAACCAAGAATCTTCCAGCCAATACTTTAAAGGGGAAGAGGGCCAATTGAAGCAAGTTGTACTTAACTTGCTCAAAAATAGCTTTGAAGCCATGCCTAGCGGTGGGTTAATTGTTATTCAAACCTCAACAGTCTATGTTAATAGTAAGCGCATGTCGCGCATTATTTTTGAAGATGATGGTCCGGGAATATCAGCAGATGATATAAATGCTATTTTCACCCCGTTTTACAGTACAAAGTCGGGACATGACAATCAATTAAGTCTCGGACTGGGGTTATCAATAACGTATAGGATTATCGAATCTTTTGAAGGGACTATGACAGCCACCAATATCTCACCCTCAGGATGCCGGTTTACAATCGATCTTCCCTTCTAACTCTCTTGCTTTAACACATACCCAATCTCTTCTGAGATTCTTTTTGCGGCAATTTGGACCGATTTGCTTAACCGTTCAAAATCGTCTTTGTCAATGTAAGACTCAATGTGACCGGTAATACCCACAGCGGCAATAATATTGCCGGTGTGATTCAGTATTGGAGCGGCCATGCAGCCGATTCCTTTAGCAAACTCTTCAATGTCGACAGCAAAACCGTCACTATAGGCTTTGTCCAATTCAGAGGCATACTCTTGTTTATCAGTGATACTTTGTTTAGTCGATTTAACAAGCTCTGCCTTTTCAATGCAAAGAGCTCTCTCTTCCGGCGGTAAAAAGGCACACAATACTTTTCCACAAGCACTGACGTTCAAAGGTAAAGCGGTATGTAACGGTGCAATAATACTCACCGGGCTACGAGGAAGCGTTTGATCGATGTAAACAACTGAGTTCTTTTGCAGAATGCCAAGCTGACTCGTTTGGTTTGTCGCATCGGAAAGGCTTCTCATATGCTTTTCGGCGATTCTTCTAAGATCTATTTGCTCGTACACAATCTGGGAGAAACTGAGCAGTTTCATCCCTAAGCTGTAACTTGCCGAATACCCTTTTTTCTCATTCAAATATCCGCGGTGCAATAATGTTTTCACCAACCGAGACGCTGAGACAATAGGGATAGTAAGCTGCTCGGACAACTCTTTAATTGTGGCACTTTTGACAGTCGTTAAGTATTCGAGAATATTTAAAGCCCGATCAACTGCGGGATTGTTGTTATTCTCTTTTCCATTTCCATTCATTACATCAACTCCAACTAAACTGCCCGTAACATAGCATGAACCACCTTGTTATGCCTATATTCTGAAGCTACTCCTTAATTAACTCTTGTACAGCCTGGGCAAAACTTTGTAACAGTAAATAGCAACTGGTTGCCCCCGGATCAAGGACTCCTCGTGAGCGTTCTCCCAAACGACTGGCCCGACCTACTTTTGCCACCATGTCTATCGTAGAGTCTTTACCTTTCTGTGCCGCCTCCACCAAAGAGTCCAAACACTGATTAAGTGGCTTGCCTTCCTTATTACAGCTTCTAAAGGCCTCCACAGCAGGAAACAGCGTATCTATAAGGGTCTTATCTCCTACTTGAGCATTACCCAGTCCCTGGACCCCTTCCAACCCAGAGACCAACATCTTTTCAATCACCAAAGCATCTATTTCTGTCTCGCCTTTACTAGCGCGAGCCATTCGGCGAAATAATGTACCATACAACGGGCCCATAGACCCACCTATCTCATCTACTAAAATCCGACCCAAAATCTGCAGCGATTCACTTAAACCTACATCTTTGCCACTAAGTTCCTTTTGAGCCTTACCAAAGCCTTTGTCCATGTTAATTCCATGATCCCCATCTCCTATGGCTCCATCAAGCTCACTTAGATACACTTTGTTCTCTGCTATCGTTTGAATTAGTGATTCAACTATGATCTTCCCTTTTGACTCTGCAAAGCTGCTACTCATCTTCTTGCCTCTATCCTTAAAACTGTTTCAAACCAATTGAGTTAGCTTCAAGATCGATTAACTCTTTCAGCTCTTGGTCAACTTTCATCACCGTCAGTGTCACTCCCATCATTTCCAAACTCGTAAAGTAGTTGCCCACATACGGGCGGTAAACACTCATCCCTGCTTCTGCTAGCAGCTGCTCTACTTTGCGGTAAAAGATATACAGCTCCATCACCGGCGTTGCTCCAAGACCACTGACTAGAACTACCACTTCATCGCCTGAAGCAAAGGGTAAATCGGGTAAAATAGCATCCAAAGACATCTGGGCCATCGTATCGGCACTAACGATATCCTGGACTAAAATCCCAGGCTCTCCATGATGGCCAATACCAAACTCCATCTTCCCCTCGGCTATGCTAAAGTTGGGCTTGCCCACTGCAGGGATGGTACATGGTGAAAGTCCTATACCTACACTGCGGGTATTATCAATCGCTTTTTGAGCTGCAGCTATTACTTCATCCAAGCTCCCTCCCAAAGAGGCTTTCGCTCCACCAACTTTCCACATTAAGACTTCTCCGGCTACCCCTCGCCTTTTATGACGTTCTTCTTGGGGAGCACTGGGCACATCGTCGTTAGCTACCACAGTCTTTACTTCTATACCATCATCAAGGGCATCTTCCATCGCCATTTTGACGTTCATATTGTCCCCGGCATAGTTGCCGTACAGCACCGCCACTCCGGCTCCTCCATCGGCTGCTTTAATGGCATCATAAAAAGCTTTGGCACTGGGACTGCTAAATATCTCACCAACAGCTACGCTGTCAACCATGTTCTTGCCAATGTAACCGCTGAAAGCCGGCTTATGACCGCTGCCACCTCCGGTGACTATTCCCACTTTCCCCTTCTGTGGCGAGTTAACATATTTAAGCACTCGGGCATTGGAGGTCACTTCCACGATATCTGAGTGCGCTTTCACAAAGCCTTCTAAATATTCTTCTACGACCAAATTAGGATCATTTATTACTCGTTGCATAAATTCCTCCATTGTATCGATTATTCTTGTAGCTATCGTTTACATGGCAGGAGCCGATGCTCCTGCATCGACTCCATGATAACACATAGATGACAGTACTTTTGGATATTGCTTTTAATATTAAGAACAACCTCAAACCTTCTAACTTAGAATATCGACTTCGATATCGAGCATCTGACAAATGTTTTTCAGATTTTCAATGTGATCTCCATACACAGCGTGACAGTGGTTGGCATCAAATTTGTCCAAGAAGATGTTGTGATCAAACGGTAGCTTGGCAAACACATGGGGCCACTCTTCCGTAGTCTCCTTCATCACCTCCACAGGCAATTCAACAAACTCTGCGTTAAACATTACCATCCGATACTTGCCCTCTCTGCGGCACAAACGGGCAACAGTGGCACCTCCTGCCTTAGTCATTAAATTAACGTGGGCTCCACCGCCGGAATAGATGCTCAAAGCTGGATACAGCGTTACTTTTTTCAAGTTTTCTCTAAAATCATCACTGGCTGCTGCATAATAGGTCGACTGTGATCCGCAGTTACAGAAAACCATCACATTGTGCTTGGCATCCCAGTGGCGGACATCCATGAAGACTACCGGTTTGTTAGTAAGAAGCTTTAACATCTGCATCGTTAACGCTGCATCAGAGTCGGCTTCACAGGCAAACACAACCGGCTCTTTAGGACCGTCCCAGTCGTATGGATCGTTCAAAAAAGCAGCACTCATGCACTCGGTGCAATGGTGGCGACTCATCTCGTAGTGGCATTTGACTCCGATAAAGTCGTACTCTTTTTCTTTGACGATGCGCTTGGTTGCTTCATAGTGGCGAATCTGGGTTTTAAGTTTTTCGGGAGTCAACTGTTTACCGTCATACTTGATTTCTTTGACATGGTCACTAAGCCATTTGAAAGCTTTTTCAACTGTGGCATCATCGACTTCTTCGGCAAGGCGGACAATTTCTGACTGATCGAGATGATCGACATCAACACCGAACATCGACTGCCAGTCCTGCATGCTCACTGTCGAGCTGTACATCCCTAGGCTTCTGCCGCCGATAAGGCCATAGGTAGAACCTTTAAGGGAACTGACCACATGGGCTGCTTTAGCAAAATTGATGTACTTGTCGGCTACTTCTTTGTCCTTGATGTCACCGGCTACTCTAAAGTGGGTCATCCCCAGCTGGTTCAAAGCACCGCCGCTGGCCAGCATTGAAACCATTCCCGGCCAATCGGGGTTAAGGTTTGCCGCAAGCAGTACCGGGCAGTTAAGATTTTGGGCCGATACGACAGTAAAGTTGGGGAAGCTAAAAACTCCATAGGAGAAAATAACTCCATCAACTTTTTGGGACACCATCTCCAAAGCCATATCTTTGGCTGTTGTCACCGAGTGAACAAGATCGGAAGCTTCTACAATATCGACTCTGCCATCTTTTTTCAGATAAGAGACAATGGAGTCGAGTTGAGCCTGGACAAAGTCCTTTAAATCAGCGTGAACTTCGGGCTCTCCATCTGAAAACCCTATAATCCCGAGCAATGGTTTTTTTGGCATAATTCTCCTCTCAAATATTCATATATGAAATTACATTTACACTAATGATTGTAGGACACCCCTTCCAAGATGTCAAACAAAAGTTTGTTTTCAGGGGAGAGACTGCAGTCGTTTATCGCCCATTTTTCCTAGAAGAAATCAAGCATGAAAGAGGGTCTTATCGTATGGGTTTTAAATAATGTATGGTACGGATTGTCTTTTTTGTTGCCCTACTCCTCAGTCATAATCAGTTGCCAGTAGGAGGCTTCCACATGTTCTCTCATATGAGCCGATGCTAAATTGGCATCTCGTTGCTTAAGGGCGTCAACAATCTTACGGTGCCAAGAAATACCATCGTCATTGCCTGCCGGGCGTAATTCAATACGCTTGCGCATAAACTGATAAAGAAGGTCGTTAATTGATTCGACAAAAAAGACCAGCAGCTCATTTTTTGAAATCTTGGCAATGGCTGTGTGAAATTCACAATCTTTTTCGACTCTGGTGTGAAGATCGCCTTTGTGTTCAATCATTTGGGCAAGAATCTGTTCCAAGGTTTCAATATCTTCATCGGTTATCATTTCACAAGCCAGCTCGCATGTGGCACTTTCAATAATGGCCCGCACCACGGTGATATCCCAATCACTGAGATTATTGAACCTAATAAGCCGGCTCATAGCTTGCATCATTGTTGAGCTGGAAGGACTGGTAATATAAGCTCCGTCTCCGGCTCTCATTTTTACCAAGCCTCTTTCTCGCAGCAATTTCAAAGCTTCTCGCACCACCGTGCGGCTGACTTGAAAGCGCTTGGTTAATTCAAATTCGGTGGGAAGACGCTGTGATTCATAACCGGTAGTTAAAATCATCTCTTCCAAGGAGTCGGCAATGGCCTCATAGAGGGTATGTTTTGTTTTAATTGGCTGGATGTCCCACTCCATGTGAATGTGCCTCCCTAATATGATTTGCCCGATTATACCACAAAAAGGATTTCTCTGGCGCTTTGATGGCGCCAGAGTCCTCTTTTAATGAGTGTATCCGTAGCGCTTGTCGAAGGCACCAAGTTCTTCTAAAAATGGCTTTTTCTCTTCAGCAGTTAAATCAAGGGCAGGGGCTCTCATATACGAAGAGCCAATACCGTGGAAAGCCAAAGCTGCTTTGAAATAGGCCATATTAGCTCCTGCTTTGACAATTTCAGCCAATTCAGTAGCCCGCTTTTGCGCTTCCATCGCTGCTTGCAAATCGCCTTGAACAAAAGCTTCGTAGGTTTGTACAAAGGCATCGGGGCCGCATTGGGAGCACCCAGAGACTGTTCCGACGCACCCCATCGTTAAACCAGCCAAGAAAAGCCGGTCGGGACCAACCACAACATCAAAATTTCCGTTGTTACATTTCAGATAATCTTTCATTTGCATCACATTCGAGCCGCTGTATTTAATCCCCACCACGTTCTTAGCTTTTTCTAAAATCAAATCTACCACATGCGGAAGAATATCATTGGCGGCACATTGGGGAATACTGTACAGATACACCGGGTAATCTTGAGGCACAGCAGAGGCCACATCGGCATAGTATTGAACCATTTCCCGCTCATTGACCCCAAAGAATTGAGGAGTGACCACACCGATTCCATCGGCACCCGCCTCGTAGGCGTGTTTGGCCAATTCAATGGCCTCCTTGGTCGTGGGAGCTCCGACTTGGATAAATACATCGATAGCTCCTTTGGCAGCGGCAACCACTTCACTGGCCACTACTTTGCGCTCCTCTAAACTCATTTTCAGCATTTCACCGGTTGTTCCGTTGGGATACACGCTGTGTACACCTTTAGCTGCCAAATAACCGACTAAACGATGAAGCATTTCAAGATCGATTTGATCCGATTTAGTAAATGGGGTAATAATTGGGGTAATCACCCCTTTCATCTTTTTCACGCTTCTCTCCTTCTAATCTAAGGTCTGTAAAATTGAATAGACCCGCTTGGCCCCCGATACAATATGCATATAGTCGGTGCCGGCACTTACCATGTTAATGCCCATATCATGCCACCCTTTAATAACATCGGCGCTTGTTGAGCCAAAAGAGACTCCGATGCTTTTGTTGGCTTTTTGGAGAATATCAATTGCTTTTTTAAGTAAGTCTTGCGTCCGTTTGCCCTCAACGTTGTTCAACTCTCCGATTGAGCCCGACAAATCGCACGGCCCAAAAATGAAGCAATCTACCCAAGGGTTTTTTACCATCTGTGGCAAATTCTCCACCGCCTTAGCCGATTCGATTTGCACACAACGAACCATATCAAGACTCTCTTTGTTGATAAACTCATCAGCAGAGCTCAACCCATATTTGACGGCTCTCACCGGACCAAAGCCTCTGGTTCCATGCGGCGGATACAATGTGCTTTTCATAGCAGCATCAAGTTCCTCGGCAGTGTTAATAACGGGGAAAATAATACCGTCGGGTCCCATCTCCAGCACCCGCTTGGCCAAAATCGGATCGTTCCACGGAATGCGTACCAACGAATGGGTACCCCCGGCTTTAGCTGCAATCAAATGAGTCTGAAGTGTATAATAATCGAGGGCCGAATGCTCTGTGTCGATCCAAATGAAATCAAAGCCAACTAAGGCGCACATTTCGGTCACACTGGCATCAGAGAGGGTGGTATGCATCCCCTTAATCAATTCCCTGTTGGTAAACTTTGCTTTAAATGAATTCATGATTTGTCTCCCGAACCGTTGAGTTTCAATTTTTTGCCTAAGCCGGAAAATAATTTTTGGCCAAAGAGTGAAAGGACAATAAGAATAATGAGAACCAGCGAAATGGGGCGCACAAAGAATGTCGAAAAGGTTCCCGGCGGCAGCATCATCGAGCGGATGAAGTTAGCTTCAACCATCCGTCCCAAAATAAGAGCCAGAACAACCGGACCGGTGGGGAAATCGGCCTGAGCCATCAAAAAGCCAAATAATCCGGCAACAAAGCAGACAAAAACGTCAAAGGTGCTGTTTTGAATGGCATAGGAACCCACCAAGGAGAACAAAACGATTGTGGTGCTAATCCAAGAACGCGGTAAGCTGGTAAACTTAGCAAAAAGGCGGGAGCTAAGATTTCCCATAAATAAAATCATGATGTTACAAATAAACATCAACAGGAAAATGATAAGTACCATATCGGGCTTTTCTTTAAACAACAGTGGCCCGGGGGTATAGTTGTACATCATCAAAGCACCGATCAGAATAGCCGTAACCGAGTCTCCGGGAATCCCCAATGTGAGCATCGTTGTCATAGCTCCGCCAATACAGGCGTTGTTGGCAACACAGGTGACCGCCAGTCCCTCTTTGGAGCCTTCTCCGTATTGATCTTTCTCCTTGGAGAAGTTTTTTGTTTGAGTCCAACTGACAATGGCGGCAATATCTCCACCGGTACCGGGGATTGCTCCGACCAATACGCTCAGACCTCCTGTCAATAAAAAGGCCCATTTGGTTGCCCAAACCTCTTTGAATGTCATCCTTTTGGGAGCAGAGGGGTCTTCTTTGGCAAAATCAGAAAAGCTCATCTTTTTGCGCTGTTCATATTTGACACTGCGATCGGGCAGCGGCGAATCGAGCAATTGCTTCAGTGCCCTCCAATACCAAATAATCCAATCATAATGGGAACAAAGGAAAAACCGTCTAATAGGAGAAATTGGCCGAAGGTATAACGCTTAACTCCATGCATCGGATCCATACCGACCATTGCCAATCCCAACCCGATAAAGCCAACCATAATTCCTTTGGCAACACTTTTACCTGAAACGGCCACCATCATCGACAGTCCAAAAAGGGCCACCATCGCATATTCTGGCGGTCCAAAGCGCAAAGCAAAACGGGCGATGGGAAAGGAGGCAACACTCAGAACAAGGACGCCAAAAATTCCGCCCATCACTGAATATACAGTATTAATCCACAGCGCCAGTGTCGGTTGTCCCTTCTTGGAGATTTTCACTCCGTCAAACACTGAGGCAATGGAGGCAGGAGTACCCGGAATTCCTAACAGGATTGCCGAAATCCCTCCGGCATAGATTGCCGAGTTGTAGATACCAAAGAGCATCCCCAACCCTGCTTTCGGCTCAACCCAAAATGTTAGGGGAAGCAAAATGGCCACTCCCATGGTCGCCGACAGTCCGGGCATTGCCCCGATGAACATTCCCAAAGCGACACCGATAAAGGTGTACAACAATACCATGGGGCTCAACACTGACGGTAGGACTGAAATAAACAACTCCATAACACCCTCCTACCACAACCGTACTTTTAATAAGTAGGTAAATAATGCATAGATGAATATCACCAAAGAAATGGTGAATATCACACTTTTGTGCCATTTCACTTCATCGCTGATTAGAAGTGTAACGGGAATAAACACAATAATCGAATTCAAAAGAAAATGACCGATGTGAAAATGCCACAACAAAGCGTAAGCCAACATCAGAGCAATCACTTGGCCCACTTGGACTACTTTGCCCATACTGTAGTGCGTTTGTTGCTCAGCTTCGGCCTTAGCGTGTTTTTTCTGCCGTAAGTAGATGATTAGATTATAGATTCCCAAACCTATGAGCACTATGGCAATAATGATGGGGAAAAATGAGGCACTGGGGACGTTTGGCTTGTTTGAGGGGGGAAAATTTCTGGCAAAAAAGAGCAAAAAAAGCCCTAAAAAGATGCTCACCCCATTCATAATTAGATTAGACATTGGTCAATTCTCCTCTGTCGTACTTGAAAAGTGCTCCCCCTGAGACTCAGGGGAAGCACATGTGGTTGCAAAAGGTGCTCTCTTAGTTCAAAGGTGGAACTTCGGGATACCCTAGCACATCGGGGATGAGCTTCCTGTACATCTCATACTCTTGGCGAGCATAAGCTTGAATTTCGGCAGGCTCCATCCAACCGGGGGTGAAACCGTTGGCTTTCAGCATCCCTTGGTAACCGTCGGAGTTATAGGCTTTCCTCATCCCTTCCAACAGGGTGTTAAACACGCTGTCGGGAGTGTTTTTGGGAACACCAAAGGCCAACCAAACCAGAACACTGACATCATAGCCAAGTTCCTTGGCAGTCGGAATTTCTGGGAACAGACCAAAGCGGTCATCAGAGAAGACAGCCAGGATTCTCAAATCGCCGTTTTGTACCTGAGCACGAACTTCGGCTGCAGAAGCGACAATAGAATCAATGTGTCCGCCCATCAAAGCTGTGATGGAAGGAGCGGCGCCTTCAAACGGAATGTGGTTAAATCTGACACCGGTTATTTTCTCAAACTGAGCCGCTGCCAAATGCCACACTGCACCGGTTCCCGAGTTACCAACGGTAATCTGTCCGGGGCGTGCTTTTACTTCGGCAATAAAATCGTCAAAGTTTTTGTACTTCGAATCGGCTCTGACAATGATGGCTGCCGGGTGGTGAGCAACACGTGCCAAGAATCTGAAATCGTCAGGTGTTACTTCGGCGTTTCCGGCCGGCTTCAGCTGAGCGATATCAACAGGCAAGTGGGTAATAACATAGCCATCGGCAGGAGCTGCTGCTCCGTACGAAATACCGATTCCTCCGCCGGCTCCCGGACGGTTCTCAACAGTTACCGGTACTCCCAGAGCTTGTTGCAGCCCCGGAGCAATGGTGCGACAGTTAAGATCGCTTGATCCGCCTGCACCCGCTTGCACAACAATAGTGATTGGCTTGCTCGGGTATGTATCGGCTTGCGCCTGAGCAAACAATGGTGCTCCAATGAGGACGCCAACGAGCGCCACAATAAGTGCAACATACGTTTTCTTCATCCTTTCTCTCCTTTACAGTTATCTCCCCTAATCTGGGAGATTCACCTATAATTATCAGACATAAGTATTATTGTCTGACATTTGCTGTTTGTCAACACAAAACCTTCCTTTTCACAATTTGGTTTGAAGGTCTGTATATTCTTAATATAAAATGAATTAATTGCAAACCCCATTCCCCTCATGCTCTTGTCTCCCCAGAACAAGATGTTTTCATATTTGGTTTTCTGTTTTCACACATGATGTTAAAACACTTTTTGCCCGTTGTCAAATTCTTTTTTTACCTTCTTCTGTAATGCCGCTGGTACGTATCGACTCACTAACAACGACAAAAATGCTCCTTGTGGTTGTTCCCCTTTGCCTCCTATGATATATTATTCCGTATTGAAGTCAAAAGTAAGTTATACCTCACCAAATAATTATCATTTGATTTTTACTTTTTTCACCCCTATATTTGGCTTTGGAAGGAGACATCCCCTGTAAGCCAAGGGAAAGACCAGTATGCAAGCATTAGCTAAAACAATAGTTGTTCATGAACATGCAAACATAATTCTCTTGTTTGCCCTTATTCTCACCGCCGGGTTTTTAATGACCCGCATTACCAAGCTCGCCCGCCTGCCCCATGTATCGGGTTACTTAATTGCCGGCATGCTTATCGGCCCCAGCGCTTTGGGATGGGTAGATGTGCAAACGGTGGAGAGTTTAAGTGTGGTCACCGATATTGCCTTGGCCATTATCGCCTTCTCCGTCGGCCGTTATTTCAAAATTTCAACACTTAAGTCCAACGGGGGAAAAGTTGTCGTCTTGACCCTCTTTGAATCGCTGATGGCGGCCCTCTTTGTTACTTTGGGTATGCGCCTGCTATTTCACCTCGATTGGCCTTTCTGTATTTTATTGGGCGTTATTGGTTCGGCTACCGCACCGGCAAGCACTGTGATGACAATTCGCCAGTACCGAGCTCAAGGCAATTTTGTTGATACCATCTTGCAAGTAGCCGCCTTGGATGATGCTGTGGCCCTGATTGCTTTTTCCATTTGTACTGCCGTTCTTCAGTCTATGGGAACGGGAACCATCAGCAGTGCCACCCTTTTGATACCTATTTTGAAAAATGTGGCTTCGCTGGTACTTGGCTTTGGGGGAGCTTTTTTGCTGAAATATTTGATTGCCAAACGCAATTCAGACGATCACAGGCTCATAGTGCTGATGTTCACCATTTTGGGCCTTTCGGGGTTCTGTTCCCTGCTTTCCATCAGTCCACTGCTTTCTTGCATGCTGTTGGGAGCCACGTATACCAATATCAGCGACGATGTTAAAGTCTTTAAATTGCTTAACTTTTTTGCCCCTCCGGTCCTGCTGACATTCTTTGTCGTTTCGGGAATGAAGCTCGATGTCACCTTATTGAGAACTACCGGTATTGCCGGAGTTGCCTACTTTTTTATTAGGATTGCCGGAAAATACACCGGAGCATACTTGGGAGCAGTTACCTGCTCCATGGAAGACAATATTAAAAAATACTTGGGGATGGCCCTTACTCCTCAAGCGGGAGTTTCCATCGGATTGGCAGCTTTGGGACAACGCCTTTTGACTGCCGATATGGCTGCTCTATTAAATACCATCATCCTCTCTAGTGCTGTGCTGTATGAGATTACGGGGCCGGCTTTAGCTAAAGCGGCTATGGTCCTTTCAGGCTCAATTGAGAAAGGGGCTGAAAAAGTCTCCGAGTTATAATCTATTTTTAGTCGGACTTTGTACCAAGGCTATGCCAATGGCAACGGCAGCCAAAGCGATAAGTAAAGAAAACTGGAAAATCTTCTCTTTAAGAACCACTGTTGAGAGCAATGTTCCCACTACCGGAATAAGAAAGTTGAAAACGGTAATGGAGCTCATTTTGTTATGCTTTAACAATGCTGCCCAAATGGTGAAAGCCACCGAAGAAATCAGTGCCAAATAGAGTAACAACACCCAACCGCCCACAGTCGAGCCCAAAATAGGTGCTCCCATTACTACTGCTGAGACCAAAAGGACAACCCCGCCGATTGTCAGTTGGAAGCCCGTCAGGATAACTGGGGTAATCCAGCTGCTAATACGTTTGCTGTACAATAAGGCCACAGAGTTAACCAGTGATGAAATAACGATAAACCCCTCTCCTCTTAAGGCCATTTGCAACCCTATTTTAGGCTCAAAATTAACCAGCACCACCGCTGCAAAGCCGATAAGAACCCCAGCCCCTTTTTTGAGCGTCAATTTATCATCACTATAAAACAGGTGTGCCAACACAGCGCTGAAAAAAACAGAAACAGAGTTAAGAATTGAGCTTTTGGCCGCTGTAGTATAGGAAACTCCCACGTAGAAAAAATAGTAATGAATCGTTGTTTGCGACACTCCCAAAAGGGCAATCTGTGCCCACATCCGCTTGGTCAATGAACTAATCTTCTGTGTTTTTCCGCCCCCAATAAAGAGGTTTAACAGTAACACCAACAATCCAGCCAATGTAAAACGCATACCGGCAAACATCACTTTAGCCGCTGTATCGTCTGCTCCGACCCCAAACAATTCATATCCCGATTTTACTGCGACAAAGGCGCTGCCCCAAAGCGTAGTGCACAGGATGGCTAAAGGGACGGCCACCAGAGGGTTTGAAAGAAGTGTTGACGGTTTATTCATTGCTGTTCTCCACTAGACGTAAACAGTACTGATAGGCTTTTTGTAGACTTCCTTGGCGATACACTGAAATGTCCTCATTATGACTATTGAGCATATTGTCAGTCACTAAAAAATGATCCATTCCCATCCGAGCGGCAACCATATCTTCGGTAACATCATTGCCTATCATCAGCGCCTGTTGAGCCTTTAAGCCCATCCGCTTTAAAATTTGCTCATAATATGCACTGTTTGGCTTGCAAAAAGAGTACTCTTCATAGGTGGTAATGATATCAAATTGGGATTCTTTCAATCCAGCCCATCTAAGGCGCTGGATGGTTGCTGTTTTGGGAAACACGGGATTAGTGGCCAAAACAAGGGGAATGGTATGTTCATTTAAGAGATTCACAAGATAAGCGGCCCACGGTGTTTGTTTGGTTGCCTGTTGCAATTGGGGAAACTGCGTTTGGTAAAACGTCTCAAAAACGGGATGCCACTTCTTTTCTTCAATGCCTAAAAAGGAGCTAAAAACTTCGGCAAAGACTTTTTCGTTGGTCATTCTCCCATTATTGGCTTGCATGGCACGTATTCCCTGCTGCAAGGCCAAGGTTGCTTTTTGCACGGGCCAAAGTGCTTGTTGGGCACACGTTTCAAAAGCCGCCATATATAAAGAAAGGAATAGCTGATGGTCCATTGGAAGAAGAGTTCCGTCCAAATCTATCAGCACAGCCGACACCTTTTTTTTCATCCGCATATCGTATCGTTTCAAAAGAGGGCGGTCAACTCAGCTATGGGGTTCACCAAAACGACCGCTCTATGTAATATATAGGACAATCAATGTAAAAGGAGAGACCATGAATCCATTGGCTCAAGAATTGAACGACATCTTAAACGGATCACTGGCAGCTGAACTGCTCTCTGATTTTGGCAAGCGTATGTATTTTCCCAAAGGAATCATCAGCCAAACAGCAGAGGCTAACCAGCATGCCAGTACCTATAATGCCACTATTGGAATTGCTGCCACAAACGGCTTGGCCATGGGAATAGAGTCGATCCACACCGAATTTAACAACAACCTCAGTTATGATGATGTTTTCCCCTATGCTCCGACTGCCGGGGAGCCCAAATTGCGGAAAATATGGCAGCAGCAAATGCAGCTTAAAAACCCCGCTTTGCAAGGCAAAAAAACATCACTGCCTGTTGTCACTGCCGGACTGACGCATGCCATCAATATTGCCGCCGCATTATTTGTCAACAAAGGGGATGTAGTCCTCATCCCCGATTTGTACTGGGGCAACTATGATTTGGTCTTTACCGAACAATTGCAGGCGAAACAAGTCCATTATCCACTGTTCGACCATAACCGATTGAATATTAAGGCTATGGAACAAGCTATCGATTCAGTACAAAGCGATAAACTTTTTGTGATGCTCAACTTCCCCAACAATCCCACTGGCTACACCCCCACCACAAATGAAGCACACGCCCTTGTTCAGATGCTGATAAAAAAAGCAGATGAGGGGAAAAAATTAGTTGTTTTCACCGATGATGCCTATTGGGGCCTCTTTTTTGAACAAGAGAGCTATACCCAATCACTGTTTGCTCTCTTAGCCGACGCTCATAAAAACATTTTAGCTATCAAAGGCGATGCAGCAACTAAAGAAGAGATGGTCTGGGGCTTTCGAGTTGCTTTTATTACATTCAACTCACTGGGTATGAACGATGAGCACTACGAAGCTCTGATTAAAAAAACTATGGGAATCATCAGAGGGGGCATCTCATCTTGTTCCAAACCGGCTCAGACGATTCTGCTAAAAGGGATGAAATCAGCTGTATATGCTGAGCAAAAGAGAAAAGCAATTGAAGAAATTGGCAAACGGTATACCAAGATGAAGGAAGTGCTAACCGCTTTTGAGTCCAACTCTCTTTTAAAACCACTGCCGTTCAACTCAGGTTACTTCATGTCTTTTATCTGTGCCGGTGATGCGGAAAAGCTCCGCCTTCATTTGCTGCACACCTATGGCATAGGGACGATTTCCATTAAAAGAATGTATTTACGGATTACTTTCTCCAGCATTGATGTTCTTCAAATGACTGATTTAGTTACCACTATTTTCAAGGCGGCCCAAGAGGTATTCGCCTAAGTAAGGAGTATGGTATTGAGTGATTCAACGTATCGCATTGGCGAGCTGGCCCGCAAAGCCAATATCACCATCCGCACTGTCCGCTACTACGAAGATTTGGGCCTGCTAAAAACACAAAGCCGCTCCAACGGCGGGCAAAGGTACTACACCGATGCCGATCTCATCTATCTTTTACGGATTCTACAGCTCAAACGCTACGGCTTTTCTTTGGAACAAATTGGCAAAATCATCCGCATGGGACCCGAAGATGCCTCCGGTCAAAAACGGCGGGTGGAGCTGTTGAAACAGTACCGCCAACAAATCTCCAAGACGTTAAAAAAACGGCGGGAACTTGATGAGCTCCTTGCTCAGATGCAATGGCATGTCCAGCAACTTGAAGCCATAAAAGAGGGATTTCAGTCCTGCCCCGGCTCCTCGTGTTTTGATTGCGAATTCAAAGAAAATTGCGAATTTTATGAAGGACCGGGAGCCTTGGCAAAAAGATCGACTAAATAAATCCCCACATCCATTGCATGGTGAAGAAACGAACGGTGCAACTGCTGAGGCAAATGTTGGGTAAAGAACATAACTTCGTACGTCAGCTCCCCTTGATACCCTATCTCTTTTAATGTCCTCATACAGATCTCCCACGGCACTGTTCCATAAAACGGCATCAAATGCTCATCACTGTCGCCATGATTATCAGCGACATGCAAACAGCTGAGCCTGTTGCCTAAGGCTAAAAGGAACTGACGATGATCGACTTTCGCAAGGTGGGCATGACCAAAATCATAACAAGCGCTGATTAAAGGCGAATCAAAGGCATCAATTAACGCAACAAGCTCTGAGGCCTGCGACGTATATTCGGGGATTTTGGTTTTACTGTAATCAAGGTTTTCCAAGGCAATGGCAGTTCCTGCCTCTTTTGCTTTATTCACAAAAGGATGAAGCCAGTCAAGATTTTTTTCTAGCGACAAAGAGGGAGTGACAAAATCAGTGGCAGCATGAAGCACCACATGCCCCACTCCCAGCTCACCCGCAATCTCAATACTCGCAAAGATGAGCTCATCCAATTGCCTGCCCTCTTCTTTTGCCATGCCAAAGCGGTCATGAGTGTAAGGGGCATGGGCTTGATGATATTCCAGTCCATACTGCTTCTGATACGATTGTAACTGCTTCACATAAGCAGATCTTTGAGGTCCTCTGAGAAGCGAATCCTCATTCATCATTTCACACAGATTCACATCCAGTAAGCAAAAACCTGCTTCTGCCAAAAAAGGGATGAATTCAATCATCGGAACTCTGGCTCTGTGACGGCGAGTTGAAATGATATTAGTTGAGGTGGCGACTCTCATTCTACTCCTTGTTCATCCGGTTATACTCTTCCATAAACCCGTTAAGGACTGCCGAAAGATCTTTTACCGTCTGATCAATACTTTTGCCTTTCTCCAGCATCTCAATGATGGCATTTTGAATTTCGTAATAGGCTTGGTAGCCGTTGGGCCACCAGACGCTTTGCAGACGGGGATTGCTGTCATGCAACTGATTAATGGCAACGGCAAACAGAGGATGTTTGGCAATGTGGTCGGCAAATTCTTCTAATTCGTATGTCCCCTTTGCAACGGGGAAGTAGCCTGTTTGTTGATGCCAGTACAACTGGGAGCTCTCGCTCATCAAAAACTTTAAAAACTCCCAAGAGGCAGCAGATTGGGCATCTTTACCATTGTCGAACAGGAAAATAGCGCCTCCGCCAACATTTACCCCTCCGGTTGCCTGCTCATCAACTTTGGGTAAATACCCCACTCCCACTGCAAACTCCCCCTCTGCTGCCTCAAGAACAGTGGAAAGAGAACTGGTGGAAGTGGCAAACATAGCCGTTTTTTGTGCCAAAAAAAGTTGTCTCACATCGGAAGTAACATTGCCCAGCCCCCCTAAGTCGTAGACTTCTTGCCACTTGCTTAAAAAAAGCAGCCAAGGTCCCTTCACTGTCAAAAAGTACTTTGGTGGGATTACCTTCATGTCCGTTCAGTTTATCAGTTAAATACGAGAGCCCTTTTTGCTGACCAATCCATGAGACCAACTCATATGAAGTCGGCACTCCGGCAAACCCATAACGTTCCACTTTGCCATCAGCTGAACGTTTTACCAACTTGGCGGCATAAAGAGCCAGTTCGCTTAATGTCTGCGGCGGTCGTTCAGGATCAAGACCCACCTCTTGGAAAGCATCTTTATTGTAATACAGCAAAATAGTGGAGGCATTAAAAGGCATGCCAATCATCTCTGATTTATAGGTCATCGACAAAACAGCTGCCGGCAACAATTGATCCAAAGAGAATTCAGGATCTTTATCTACCAAGCTCTGGATGGAGACCACACTATGTGAATCACGTACATCCATCACTCCTGTGGCATCAACTTGGGCTAAGTTGGGAAGGTTCTGAGCTCGTCCCGATTGCAAAGCGGCCCGCAGTTTAGTAGCGACATCGGCTGCTTTGCCTTGATACACTTCTTTGACAACAATCCCTTTTTCGGCTCCGATGCCTTGGTTGAACTGTCGAACCAACGTAGTGGTAGCATCACCAAGCAATCCGCTGTTAGAATGCCAAAATTCCACTACCTGTTCATCACCTTTTTTCTCTTTGCTCCCACCGGCAAACAAAAGGGTTCCGATGAGAATCAAGGCGACGGTCACAACGATTTTATTTAATATCTGTTTCATACAAAGACTCCATTTCACTTCAGCCGACAATCGTCCCTTTGGTGATGCCGGCGACAATACCTTTACGCAGTAGTAAAAAGATAAGCAGGGAGGGCAGTACAAGCAAGGTGATGGCGGCGAATGTCGGACCAAAGTCGAGGTTCTCAGCATACCCAAGCATCGTGATACCTACCTGAACAGTTTCTCATAGCCGGGTCATTGGTGACCAATAAAGGCCATAAATAGAGATTCCAAATTGTCACAAATGAGTGCAGCCACAAGGTTAAAACAATCGACTTGGTCAGTGGCAGCACCACCGAAACCAAGAACCTAAAATCGCTGCACCCATCGACTGAGGCCACTTCAATATAGGTTTTAGGGACCGTTTTAAACCCTTGGCGCAGCATAAACAACTGCACCGGAGCTAAAAGATACACCGACATAATTCCGCCATACGAATCAAGCAAGCCCATCCGACTGATTGTTAAATAATTTTCAATAATCAGAGCATCTCCGGGAAGCATCATAGTTGCCAAAATAAGGAAAAAGAGGAAATTCTTCCCCGGAACCGGAAAAAAACCACCGCAAAAGCGGCAAAGATGGCAATAATCATCCGCAAAGAGGAACCGACAATACTCACTAAAAGCGAGTTGAACATAAAGCGGGGCAAAAGTGATTCAGTTAAAGCTCGCCTAAAATTATCCAGAGAAAAACTCTTGGGAAACAACAAAGGGGGAAAGGCAGAAAACTCTTTCAATGAAAAGAATGAGGCACTAAAAGCCCAGTAAATGGGAAACAGAACAACTAACGCCAGTAATGTGGCTGTTATGGCTTTGGCGAGCTCTCCTTTTTTCATTGGTAGAACACCCCTCTGCGCTCAAAGCGAAATGCCAGGAAAATCAGGATAAATGTAAGAGCAAAGACAATGACGCTGATAGCCGAGCCTTTGCTGTAATTGCTTGAGACAAAACCCTCCACATACATCTGATAAACAAGTGTTTGCGTCGATTTTTGGGGCCCGCCGGCAGTCATCACCATCACCGGAGCTCCCAATAACATGCTATCGCGTAAGCGGGTGCTGAAAATAAAAAGAATCGTGGGAGAAATCAACGGCAGTTGAATACGGAAAAATGTAGCTAAAGCACCCGCCCCTTCCATTTGAGCCGATTCAATTAGTTGGGGAGGAACACTGCGTAAAGCCCCCAGCAACAGAAGAAAATCGAGGCTTAAGGCCATCCACACTCCCAACAACACGATAGTCAACATTGCCCATGCAGGATCATCAAACCACTGAATACTCAGGCCCAGAAGATAGTTCACCACCCCAATAGTCGGGTTAAACAGTGCTTTAAAAATGAGAGCCGAAGAGCTCATTGCCACTGCCATCGGCAACATAAACAGTGTTTCATTAAAAGCTGTCAGTCGCCTTTTTTTATAGACCAACAACGCTGCAATCATGCAAAAAATCAAATCCAAAGGGATGAACCAAAGGGCAAATTTGAACGTGTTGGCAAGGCTAAGGAGGAAGTTAGAGTCTTTAAAAAGACGCCTAAAATTATCAAAACCGACAAACTCAACAATCTTGCCGAAAAATTAACAACGGAGAGGCTGTTGATTACCGTTTTGAAAAAAGGACGGTAGCTAAACAGATAGGCCAACAGCAAAGCCGGCAGCAGATACAGGTAATATGTCATGCGCCTAAATGGGGCGTGTAAAGAACGTTTCATACGGTTTGCATGATAGTCAGCACAGCCCATCTTTTCAAGAGATTCTGAGGTAATTCGTTAGAATAACACAAATTCCTTACGTAATCGAGCTCTGCGTCAGCTATTGGCATCTCTTTTAGTTCTTGCTATTTTATCCCTTCTGCCACAAAATTGGATGTTGTTGGGAGAAAAAATGGACTGGAACGTATTTCCTGAAATTATTGCCGCTCTGGTAGTTGGAGTGATGCTCGTCAATTATAGATCTTCCAAAACTCCTATCTCCGTACGCAACAACATGTTCTCCTTTATCCTTATTTATGCCTTCTTTTCTTTACTTCTAAACCTCTTTTCGGTTTTCACCATCATCAATCCCACCCTGTTCCCCTTATGGATTCATCTGACAATCAACACAGCCTTTTTCCTCTTTTATCCTCTGATAACCCCACTGTTCATCTATTATTTACTGCTATTTGCTTTTGAACACTCTCCTAAAGAACACCGAATGCGTTTAAAGATTGCTACCAGGGCATTGGTACTAGTGACTTTGTTGTACTTTGTAATTGTGATTCTTAACCTTTTTACCGGCTGGATTTTCTTTATTGATCAAAAGATGATGTATCAAAGGGGGAGAGCCAACTCTTTATCACTTTACATTGCCGTGCTTTACAGCCTTGTGGGCATTATCACTATTTTTCGGGAACGAGCCTATGTGGAAAAGTTCTTTTTAGATGTGATGCGCTGGTTTCCCGTTGCTCCGTTGGCTATCATTATCATTCAGATATACCATCCCGAAATTGTACTCACCGGATCGGCTTTTGCCATCGCTATTTTATCGGTCTACCTTAACTTCCAAACCCAAAAAACAACTATCGATAATTTGACCAAACGGCTGAATCGGGAAGCTTTTGTCGCAAAAGTTGAACAACTGCACCGCCACAGGCACAGAAGTAGCATCCTGCTAATCGATATTGATAACTTTAAGCATATTAACGATACGTACGGACAACTAGCCGGCGACCGTCTTTTAATTGCCGTTGCCGATTATATGCAAAAAGTCGACGAAAAGGGGGAGCTATACCGCTACGGCGGCGATGAGCTGGCCCTTATAAGCAACGCTGCCGTCCCCAAGATTTAGTTGCGGCCATATTCAACCGATTTACCTCAGAGTGGCAAATCAACGGTATTTCGGTTCATCTCAGTGCTTCTGTGGCTTTGTTGGAACTACCGTTCAAAGCTGATGCCCTTGCCAACCCTTTGACACTGCTTGATCACGCCATCAAGGCGGCTAAAGCCAAAGGGCGAAGCCAGTTTATTCAATGTGATACCCTCATTTTAGAGAATATCAGGCGCAAGAATACGATTGCTGCCTTGTTGCAGCAAGCAATTGAAAACAACCGGTTATCGCTCTATTTCCAGCCCATATTCTCCTTACATAATGGAGAAATGGTTTTGGCAGAGGCCCTTTTACGCCTTAATTCAGCCGAGTACGGGGAAATTTCTCCCTCTGAATTCATCCCAATTGCTGAAGAAACGGGCTTAATCGGAGCTCTCGGGCATTGGGTACTTGATCGCTGTTGCCGTCTTATCGATCGCATCAGAACTACCTCTTCTTCGCTTCCTGTTATTTCTGTCAATGTCTCCTGTAAGCAGTTTTCCGAGTGCCGCATGGTATTGGATGTGGAAGACATTATCAAACCTTACAACCTGCCCCCCGGATGTATCATTTTTGAGTTGACTGAGCATACCTTTATTGGCACCTCTTTTGCTGAGATTGAACAGATGATGCAAGCCCTAGTTGATAAGAAAATCCAATTTCATCTTGATGATTTTGGAACCGGTTACTCCAACCTCTCGTATGTTATTAACCTCCCCTTTCAAGGAATTAAGCTTGACAAATCGTTGGTCAGCAAAAGTACAGAGCACGATAAAACCTACCAATTTGTAGATGGTTTTGTGGCCATCATTCACCGTTTGGGATTGCATGTCATTGCTGAAGGAATTGAAGAATACTCACAAATCAGCATGCTCAAAGATATCGGCTGTGACATGGCCCAAGGGTATCTGTTGCAACGGCCTTTGCACGAAGAGCAGTTTTTTAACCGCTATGTGGCAGGAGAGTTTAAAAGCCATCGTTTGCTCTCATCGGGCCAACTTCCTCTTGACTATAAAAGGCCTGTAGAGTAGTTTTTCCTTATTCTATGAGGGGGTATAGCTCAGTTGGCTAGAGCGATTGGTTCGCAATCAATAGGCCAGGGGTTCGAATCCCCTTACCTCCAAACACAGAAGCTGCTCATCTTTGGCAGCTTCTTTTCAATAGAGGGTATGTTGCATCCCTTGATAAGCTTCATAAAGGGCTTTGACCTCTTGTTGGCCCAATTGAATTAATTGCAGCACGCTTTTGTCGCTGCGCTTCTCTTCAATAAAACGGTAAATTAAATCATCTCGAAACCCGATATGTTGAGCCTGATGGGCTTCACATCCATAATAGACCGTTTTAATGTTAGCCCAAATAATGGCTGCCAGGCACATGGGACAAGGATGACCGGTGGCATAGAGGATGCATCCACTTAAATCATGGGTCCCCAGTTTTTTAGCAGCTTTTCGTAAAGCGTTCATTTCGGCATGGGCACTGGGGTCGTGGTCTTTAAGAACCGTATTGGCTGCAACAGCTAGCACAACCCCCT
>JBMNGW010000003.1:0-79672 GCA_050950025.1 Sphaerochaetaceae bacterium
TATTTAAGCTACCGGCATCCTTTTTGGATCGTGTTGAGCGTAAAAAGAATCTTTGCATTGCACCACCCCAATGTGGTGCTTTTTCTTAAGAAGGCGGGCACTTTTAACCAACGCTTCAACCAACGTAAAATCGGCTACGGCAGGAAATTCAAGCGGAGCATATTCGCGACTGGTCCCCTCATGACGAACAGCTGCGGTTGCAATGACCACCTCCCCTGCTTGTACATCAAGACGAATCCCTCCGCACGTTCCGATTCTGATAAACGTATCGGAGCCACAGGCAACTAACTCTTCAATTGCAATGGCAGCCGAAGGGCCTCCAATGCCGGTACTGGTTACACTAACAGGGGTTCCGTTGAGCATTCCCGTGTAGGTCACATACTCACGGTTGGCAGCAACTAAGTGCGGCTGCTCAAAATGTTGAGCAATCTCTTCACAGCGACCTGGGTCTCCGGGGAGAATGACATAGCGCCCCACATCCCCCTTTTTAATATGCAGATGGTATTGGATGCCACTTCCTTCCATATAATCGCTCATGCAACACTCCTTTGTTATAGCTCGATGTAGGTTTTACCAAATCCTCCATCTTCAGCCTTGGCATAATAAAAAGCACTAACTTGTCTCTGTTTTGCCAAGTAGTCGTGGATTCCCCGACTAAGAATACCATCTCCCATTCCATGAATCACAGAAAAACTTTGCATCCCCTGCACCAAAGCAGCATCAATTTGCCTAGCCACTTTTTCCAACGACTCTTGGAGAGTCAACCCTCGTACATCAAGTTCCAAAGCTGCGGTAACAGAGGGACTATCATAGCGAATACTGGCTTTACGCTGAGCTTTAGAAGAGGGCTTTAAATCTTCGGCTTTAACCGGAAATTTCATCGGTCCTATGGCGACCACAAAAGAGCCGTCCCGCTCTTTGCGGACAATACGCCCTTCTCGTCGGTGTTTACCTACCAACACATCCATCCCAATTTCAAAAGAAAGGGGAGCATTACTCTGCTTTTGAGCAGATGAGATAAGAGAGTCTAACTGGCGGACTTTCTCTTGGCTTTTGTGCTCTTGCTCTTCTAAGGAGGCAATGAAGGTTTTGACCGCCTTGGTCTTTTTCCTTGTAATCTCTCCTTGGCGCAATTCGGCTACCAAGTTTTCCAATTCTCCCCTTTTATCAGCAATGAAGCGAGATAAATCGCCAATTTGCTGTTGGCGCAGCAACTGTTCTTGTTGTTGCAACTGTAACTGTTTCAAATCGGCTTTTCGTTGCTGTTCAACCAACTGTAGACGCTGTTGGTCTAACGCTCTCTCTTTATCTTCAGCAAGGCGCCTTTTTTCTTCAAGGCTTTTAATGATACTCGACATTTGGAGCATCTCAGTGCCTAAATAGCTTTGTGCCCGCTTAATTATGGAAGGTAAAATCTTCATCCTCTTAGCCGTTTCTAAGGCATGACTGTCTCCGGGAAGACCACTAATTATACGAAAGGTGGGCTCATGGGAGCGCTCGTTAAACTCCATGGAGGCGTTAAGAAGATGAGGGTGGGAATAGGCATATTGCTTAAGAACATTGTTGTGGCTGGTGATAAATGTCAGAGCCGCTGTATCGATGCAATGCTCCACAATCGCTCGGGCCAAAGCAGAACCTTCAACAGGATCGGTGCCGCTTCCTAGCTCATCAAACAGCACTAAAGAGTTCTCATTCATCTGCTCAATGATCGAACTAATATTACCCATATGGGCACTGAATGTTGAAAGGGATTTTTCAATCGATTGATCATCACCAAAATCGGTAAATACATTTTCAAACAACGGCAAAACAGATCCTTCTTTAGCTGGAATAAAGTAAAAGGCTTGATTCATCAGCACCGCAAGCCCCACTGTTTTGATGGTGACGGTCTTGCCCCCTGCATTAGGGCCGCTGACAACAACCCCTTTTATTTTTTCATCAATAGTTAAAGAGATGGGAACTGCTTTTTCTTTAAGTAATGGGTGACGCACCTGAAGCAATGAGAGGCTTTTTGTAGATCCCAGCATAGCTTTTGTACATCCATTGTGTTCCACCCAGCGGCTACGAGCATAGTAGGCATCACAGCGGCTAATAGCTTTCATCAAAGCCTCAAGGCTCTTAAGCACTTGGACCACCATAGCCGAAAGCTCGCCAAGGATACGGGCTATTTCAATGTGGATAAGCTGTTGGGCCATCACCACCTGATTATTCAGCTCCACGAGGCGATACGGTTCAACAAACAATGTTGCTCCTGAGCTACTTGTTGAGTGTACTATTGCATCAACTTGGGCTTTGCGATCGCTTCGTAAAGGCAATACGACTCTGCCATCTTTGAACATCCCCTCTTCAAAGGTTTCTGTTTGCCCTTCGGCTCGTAAAAAAGCGGTGCTAAATTTTTGCCTCTCTCTTCTTTTGGCCTCAATGTCGCGATAAAGGCGCACCAAAGTCGGATGGGTTGGTTGCACTTCCCCAGGAGCTTGTAAGGTAGTATTAATTTTCTCCATGACCCTTTTAAGCTCAGCATCCAGTGGCTCTATTAGATCAGAGGCAGGTCCTTGGGGTTCGTTAGAGACCCTATCTTGATGACAATACTCTATAAAGGTCTGTGCTGAAGTCAGATAGAGGCCAATGTCGTACAGCTGCTTACCGGTAAGCCTTCCTTTGTGGATGTGCAACTCTTGAACAATTGATGCTAAAGGGACAAACCCTGAAGGCGGTTGTTTTTCACTTCCCCTAAGTAAAAGAAAGTCTTCAATAATCTGTTGGCGCCAAAGGAGGTTTTCAGCATCAAAAACAAACAAGTCCTCTTGAAGCTCTTTTTTACCCTCCTCTGAAAGGGTAAAGCGTTTGACTTGGTTCAGAATTACATCAAATTCAAGATCGACTAATGCTCGATGGCTTATCATAATCCCAACTCCCACTCTTGCGGCCGCCAGCTAAGTGATTGAATCATCCTTTCATAACTGGCGTAGCGGTCGGGGTGAATCTCTTGGTTCTCCACCAAAGCCTTAACGGCGCAATCCGGTTCATGAATATGGGTACATTGGACAAATGCACATTGGTCTTGAACTTTTCTAAATTCAGGAAAATTTTGGGCAATCTGGTAAGCTGAAGTATGGGGGACAAGGAGTTCACGCATTCCCGGGGTGTCGACAATGGTAAATCCTTGACCGGCAAGCATAATGGCATGATTGGTCGTGTGGCGCCCCCGTTGGTACTTTTGGGAGACTGAACCAACTTTTTGCAGTTCCATATCACCTAAAAGAGCATTGGTAATCGTCGATTTACCTACTCCCGATTGGCCTATCAGAGCCACCGTTTTGCCTTGTAAGATTTTTTTTAAGGCCGTAATCCCTTCTTGGTCAAAAGCACTCAGAACAAAGGTCTCATACCCAAGTTCTGCATAGAGTCTAAAGCGTTGATCTTGTTCTTCAGTAAGCGGTAAATCGGCTTTATTTAAAACAATAAGAAGAGGAATTCCATTGGCACAAACAATGGCTCGGTCAATAAATCGAGGCCGAAATGGGGGCATATCGGTACTGCTGATACAGACAATAAGATCCATATTAGCTACCAGTGTCTGATTGCGTCCCCGTTTTTGGTTCCAGCGATCAAAACTATTTTTGCGCTCACTTCTTCGGATAATAAGTCCTTCATCATCACCTGTTAGGTGAAAATCGACTTGATCACCGACAGCCAAAGGTGAGTACTCATCTTCCACATCAGATAAGATTTTTCCTTTGATGCGGCACTCAAAGACAGTAGCTGATGCCAAATCGTTTATCTCGGTTACATCAACGATAGAATAGATGTTATTGATGCCTCGTATTACAATGCCTGATCTCATATCCATACCGTAAATGGTAGCGACAAACTCCAGGCAGTGCAAGCTCTCTCTTTACAGCACCCAAGGCTTTTGGTAGGCTCAGGTATGTTTAAAAGTGTCGCTTGTGCTGCCAGTGGGTGTACCCGGTATGCCCTTGAAAATAGCCTTTGGTGCCTATTGCACAGCCCCGATAGTGAGAAACAGCTTGCGTTGTTGCTTCAGAGCTTACAAGAGGCACCCCGTCATCGCGACCTTATTATTAACGATGCTTCTGTGCGGCAATTGAATTTGAGCAAGAGCCATTTAAGCACCTGTGATTTCAGTCGTTGCCTTTTTGAAGATGTCGATTTTTCTCAAGCCAGATTACACGCCTGTTTTTTTTGATTTCTGTTTATTCATCCGCTGCCGCTTTACTACCGGCGATACCCGCCATTCGGTTTTTGCCGGTTCAAAATTCATCGACTGTAATTTTGTTGATTCTCTTTTGATTCACACAAATTTTATGGGAGTCGATATACGAGAAGCCGATTTTAGCTCCTCAGATCTCTATTGGGCTAATTTTAGCAGCTCTCATCTGATAGATGTGAAATTCAATAACTGCAATTTAAAAAATGCCGATTTTCGTTATGCCCAGCGACAGAGGGTCAGCTTTCGCTACTCAAACTATGAGGAGGCAAGCTTTTAACCGATGAAACTCTTTTTCCACTTTTCCTTGGACACCTATTCCAATACCTACCTCATCGGACCGCAAGAAGGGGGAGATGCCATCCTTATCGATCCGGGAAACGTCGATATAGATTTGATTGAGCGCATTGAGAAAAACAACTTTACCATCGCTCACATTTTTTTAACCCATCGCCATCCGCCCCACTCTCAAGGGGTCGGAACGCTGAGAAAAATTTATCATCCTATCGTCTATGCCGGCTCCACGGGGCTGTATGATTTTCCTGTTGTGGAAATTCATGATGATCAAAGCATTGATGCTTCGGGAATTGTGGTGGAGGCTTTGCATCTGCCGGGACACTCCATCGACTCATTTGTTTATAAAATTGGTAATTTTCTTTTTACCGGCGATGTGTTATTTGCCGGTAAAGTTGGCAATACAACCACCGTCATGGAAAAAGCACTCCTTTTAAAAGGAATTAAAAACAAGGTGTTATCTCTTGATGAGCGCTTTTTGCTCTTTCCCGGCCATGGGGCCATTTCCACTCTCAAAATTGAAAAACTGTTTAACCGTGAATTG
Organism: Sphaerochaetaceae bacterium; assembly: GCA_050950025.1. GTDB lineage: Bacteria > Spirochaetota > Spirochaetia > Sphaerochaetales > Sphaerochaetaceae > JBMNGW01. The sequence goes on from JBMNGW010000003.1 coordinate 5,070, forward strand.
ATTGAAGCTATGGCTATTGATGATTTGGAACAATTAAGCCACCCGAGTGTCTTAACGTAAAGAGGCTAACAGCGTTTTAAAGCGCTGGGGAAGCGGAGAGGTAAAACGCATCACTACTTTGCTTGTTGGATGGATGAGCTGTAAACTCAGAGCATGTAGCATTAACTGTTGATCGACAAAGGGGGAACGTTTGTGGGCATACAACGAATCACCGACTACGGGGTGACCGATATGCCTCATGTGGACTCGTATTTGATGCGTTCTGCCGGTAATTAGGTGAATGCGCATTAAAGTGCAACCGGGGTATCGCTTAAGCACCTCATATTCAGTGCGAGCCATTTTTCCTTTGCCTGTTTTAGCCACCGTAAATAGCTTGCGATTGCGCCTTTGGCGCACTAGTAGCGTCTCAATGGTCCCTTTGGCCTCTTTGACATCCCCATCGACAAGGGCAATGTAGTATTTTTCAACCTGCCGTTCTTTAAATTGGGCACTAAGATGAAGATGACTTTGCCGATGTAAGGCAATGACCATTACGCCACTGGTCTCTTTATCGAGGCGATGGACAATCCCCGGGCGCAAGGAAATTTCATCATCTGAAGCCTCTTGCTCTTTATTTTCCTCCTCTTGGAAAAAAGAGTCTCCGTAGCGATGAACCAAAGCGTGGACAACCGTCCCACTCCAATTTCCCACTGCCGGATGAACTACCATGGATTGCTTTTTATCAATAACCAAAAGATCGCTGTCTTCATACAAAATGGTGAGGGGAATCTCTTGGCCTTCAATACCGGCAAACCACGAATGTTCCCAAACAACCATAATTGTGTCGCCTGTCACAATTTTCTTGCTTTTTTTCACCGCCTTCCCGTTTTGATAAAACAGGGTGGATGCCTCGGCAGTTTTGGAGCGGGGAAAAGAGGGAATCAAAGCAGCCGCCGCTTTATCGATGCGCATATTGTTATGATTTACATCGATGATGGCTGTTTCTTGATGCTTACTTGTTCTCATCGTTTTTGCATCTCTGTGATGATATAATCGGCCAAAGCGATAATAACTGCAGCCGAAGCTGCCACAGCCAACGTTGCCAATGAATCGTATAAAGGGTCGGCACTAAATCGTTGGGCTCCAAAAGAAAGGGCCAAATTATAGCCTAATGAGGTTGCCGCAAATGTAAGGGGTAAAGCACCAAAAGCGATGGTTTCAGCCCTTCTAAGTTGTAGACTCCACTGGGGAAATTCATCTCGAGTATAAGGCTCATAGGCTCCCAATAAAGGTGAACAGAGGAACACTACCACCAATAAGAGGGCAATCAACCGTTTACTCATACCTGCCTCTGGCCAAATAACGCAGTTCCGATACGGACAATGGTCGCCCCTTCCATAATAGCCCAAAGATAATCATCGCTCATCCCCATCGAAAGGGTCTTAAAAGTAAGGGGGTCAAAATAGCTGCTACTTTTTTGTTGCAACTCCTTTAATGACGAGAAAGCTTTTCTGATTTTTTTTTCATCAGAGCCCAACGGCCCGACAGTCATCAACCCTTCGACTCTCACCCCAGGCATATCAGCAGCTGCTTCAACGGCACTAAAATAGGCTTTTTCGTCTGTGAAGCCGATTTTACTGGCCTCCCCGCTGGTATTAATTTCAAACAAAATCGGCATTACTTTGCCTTGAGACAGGGCTACTTTATTAATTAGGCGCAGTAGTTTCAACGAATCGACTGAATCGATGGCATCAACTAATGAAACAGCTTTTTTAACTTTATTTGATTGCAGATGTCCAATCAGATGCAGATCGTACCTTCTTTGGGCCAACGGAAATTTTTGTTCAATTTCTTGCACCCTGTTTTCCCCAAGTAGATGAACACCGCAGTCTATCATCTCTATAATAGCGGCTTGGCTCTGTGTTTTGGAGACTGCCATTAGCTGCACGGTATCAGTGCGGTGGGCCTTTTTTTTGGCCTCTTCAATTTGAAAAAGGAGTGTTTCTACCCGCTTACGCATTTGTTTCGCTCCACTGTTGTTTTGTCAAAGCATACATCATAACATCTTGAAAGCCACTTTGGCTGCTTTTGTAATAGGCCGCCAGTGGTCCTGCTTCCCACCTCATACCCGCTTTTTGCATCACTTTGCCACTGGCAGGATTTGTCACAGAATGGCAGGCTTCAAGGCGATTAAAGTTCGCTTTTTCAAAGCCAAAGCACAGAATTGCCCCCAGAGCCTCAGAAGCATACCCGTGGTTCCACATCACTTTCGTTAAACAATACCCTATTTCCCCTCTTCTGTCGGTATAATTAAGGATGTGTAGCCCAATTGAGCCAATAACATCGCCAGTGGCTGTGTGGACAATAGCCCAATGGAAAAAATAGGGGCTGTTGGCCTCTTCTAGCCAATGCTTAATAACGCTTTGCGACTCAGAAAGCGTTGCGTGTGTTTTGAAACGAAGGTAACGGGTTACTTCTTCATCGCTGGCCCATTTGAACATGGAGGGGGCATCTGAAAGCTCAAAAGGGCGCAACAAGAGTCGCTTGGTTGAGATGATGGGGGAAAAAACCCCTTTTATCGTATTGGCTTTCATGCTGCTTATTGTGTTTTGTTGGGTCCTAAGAGTCAAGAGAGGAGCTTCTTTCGAAGCTCCTCTTTTTGCTCAATGGGGGGTGAGGGATTTGAACCCACGACTTCCTGCTTGTAAGGCAGGAGCTCTCCCGCTGAGCTAACCCCCCGCACAACGAGGCAAAACCTAGCATGCCCGTTTTATTTTGTCAATTGCCCCTTTTGGCATAAGAACGTTCATCTTTGAGGACCACATCATGAGCTCCCCCTTCAACGATACTAGTAGAAGAGACCACAGTGAGCTTCGCATTCTGCCTCAGCTCTTGGAGGCTTAAAGAACCGCAGTTGCACATTGTTGAGCGAACTTTAGCTAACGTAATGCGAACATTCTCCCGCAGTGATCCGGCATAAGGAACATATGAGTCAACACCCTCTTCAAAAGCCAAATGCCCCGCTGCCGCTTCGTAGCGCTGCCAGTTACGTGCTCGGTTGGACCCTTCGCCCCAGTATTCTTTCATATAGGTTCCGTTGACTAACACTCGGTTGGAAGGCGATTCATCAAAACGGGCAAAATAGCGCCCTAACATGACAAAATCGGCTCCCATAGCTAAGGCTAATGTGATGTGATGATCGTGAACGATTCCACCGTCGGAGCAGATGGGAATATAAATACCAGTTTGTTCAAAATAACGGTCTCGTTCAGAAACTACTTCAATAAGGGCCGAAGCTTGGCCGCGGCCAATCCCTTTTGTCTCGCGGGTAATGCAAATCGACCCCCCGCCAATACCGACTTTAATAAAATCGGCTCCGCTTTCTGCTAAGAAGCGAAACCCTTCGGCATCAACGACATTACCAGCTCCAATGTAGATGCTATCTTGATACTCTTTTTTCACAAACTCGATAGTCCGTTGCTGCCACTCAGTAAATCCTTCAGAAGAATCGATACACAGGATGTTGGCCCCCGCTTCAATTAAAGCCGGAACCCGCTGCTGATAATCATGAGTATTAATGCCTGCTCCCACCACATATCGTTTTGCCTTATCATGCAGCTCAAGAGGGTGTTCTTTGTGACTGTCATAGTCTTTGCGAAACACTAACGAGCAGAGTCTCCCTTGCGAATCAATAATCGGCAAGGTGTTGAGTTTGTGATCCCAAATCATATCATTGGCTTCACTTAAGCTGATGCCATCCAAAGCGTACACCAAGTTTTTTAAGGGAGTCATAAAACTGGCAACTGGGGTACTGCCCTCCATGCGATGAACCCGATAATCACGGCTGGTGACAATTCCCATCAATACACCGTTGGGCTTACCATCATCGGTGACGGCAATCGTGGAGTGTCCTGTTTCTCCAATAAGGGCAATTAACTCATCAAGGCTCTGTTCGGGGCGAATATTGGAATCGCTAGTGACAAATCCCGCTTTGTGATTTTTGACTTTGGCTACCATAGCTGCCTGCTGGGCAATCGATTGGCTGCTATAGATAAACGACAGTCCCCCCTCTTTAGCTAAGGCAATGGCAAGACTATCATTGCTTACTGATTGCATAATAGCTGAGACTAAAGGGATATTCAGTCTTAGTGGCGATTGTTCCCCTTTTTTAAATTTAACAATGGGTGTTTGTAAATCGACCCGTTCGACAGTACAGTCAGCCGAAGAATAGGAGGGGATCAACAGGTATTCGTTAAAGGTTCTTGACGGTTCTGTGATATAAGTAGCCATACCAGAGACTATGCCCTACACAGGCGTTTATTGCAAGAACTCGGAGGCTATTTGGGCGTAATTGACAGCAGTTGGTAAAGGTGTTACATTACATATGAACAAGTAATCATACTTTAATATATGACTCTCATTTCCAAGGGGGATAGGCAATGGCAACCGGCGAATTACCTCAGATACAAACCCATCACGACAGCTGCTCAACAGGATGCTCTTCGTGTTCCTCTGAACATACGCATCCGTTGGATTACACCATCATTATCAGATTGGTAATTTCATTGGCTTTTTTGGCCCTCTCCTTCTTTACTGTTTCTCCAATAAGCACTGTTTTGCTGATTACTTCCTATTTAATCAGTGGCTACGATGTGCTTTTAAAAGCAGGAAAAAGCCTCTTAGGTGGCTTGGTGATGGACGAGCATGTGCTGATGACTGTGGCAACGTTGGGAGCTTTTGCTATTGGTGATTATAAAGAGGCTGTGGCTGTTATGGCTTTTTACCAAACAGGTGAATTTGTTCAATCGCTGGCAGTGCAAAAATCGCGCTCTTCAATCACCTCTCTTCTCGATATTAAAGCTGTAAGTGCCACCATACTCAAAGATGGCAAACAAGTTACAATTGATCCGGCTCTTATTGTCCCCGGCGATATAATACTCATTAAAGCAGGAGAGCGGGTGGCCGTTGATGGTCAAATTGTTACAGGCAATTCCACAATCGATGTCAGCGCCCTTACCGGTGAGTCGATTCCCCGCTTTGTCCAAGTTCAAGATCACATTCTTGGCGGCAGTATTAACGGCAGCGGAGTGTTACACGTTCGAGCCACCGCCACCTACGAAGATTCAACTGTTGCCACTATGCTCCGTTTGGTCGAAGAATCGTCCCATAAAAAAGCCCCCACAGAGCGCTTTATTTCCCGCTTTGCCCGCTACTACACCCCCACTGTCGTCTCTTTGGCAGCCCTTTTAACTCTTTTACCTCCTTTAATTGGGCTTGGCACACTCTCATTTTGGTTTCATCGAGCTTTAGTATTTTTAGTTATCTCTTGCCCCTGTGCTTTAGTCATTTCAGTTCCTTTGGGCTTTTTTGGCGGTATTGGGGGCCTAAGTCGGATGGGAGTATTGGTGAAAGGGGGAAATTATATTCAAACGCTCTCAGAGGCCAAACATCTTGTCTTTGATAAAACCGGAACGTTGAGCAAAGGAGTCTTTACTGTTTCTGCAATCAATAGCTATGACAGTGCTTATAGTGAAGAGGAGATTCTTTTATTGGCGGCTTCAGTTGAGCAGCACTCGGCTCACCCTTTGGCCCAAACCATTGCTCAAGCGGCCCAAGGAGAGTTCAAAGAGGTTACTGAAATAACTGAAATCCCCGGCAAAGGAATCAGCGGAATATACAACGGTCATTCGATTGCAGTTGGGTCTGCCTCTTTTGCTAAAGAACTAAGCGGTCAAAGCCCTCCTCCTTTAGCTCATAGCGGTTCGTATCTTCTTGTTGATAACCACCTCATTGGTAGTTTGGAACTCCGTGACCAATTGAAAACAGAGGCCAAAGCAGCCGTTAAACAGCTTAAAAAATTGGGTATCAACGAGCTGACCATTTTATCGGGGGACCAAGAGGCCCCTGTTGCTCAGGTGGCCCAAGAATTAGAGATCGAGGACTATCGTCATTCGTTGCTTCCTCAACAAAAGCTTGAATATATTGAAACAGCTTTGCGACCCGTTGTCTTTGTAGGCGATGGGATTAACGACTCACCTGTTTTGGCTTTCAGTGATGTAGGTATTGCCATGGGTGCCATTGGCAGTGATGCCGCTATTGAGGCTTCTGATGTGGTAATTATGGGTGATGATGTAGCTAAAATCCCTTTGGCCATTGCCCATAGTCGCAGGACCATGAGCATCGTTAAGCAAAATATTGTCTTCGCTATCGGAGTAAAAATCATTGTCATGGCTTTGGCAACGGTGGGAATTGCTTCGATGTGGACGGCAGTGTTTGCCGATACGGGAGTTGCCCTTCTGGCAGTCGTTAATTCTTTAAGAGCATTACGCAAAAGAATCTGACTCTCTTTCTTTGATCCTCCATTTATGGTATCTTCTGTGGTTGGGGCCGTTTTGCCCCAAAAGGAAAGATTTCATGGACGATAAGCACATACGCAACATAGGCATCATGGCCCACATCGACGCTGGTAAGACAACGACAACTGAGCGGATTCTTTTTTATACAGGCGAAAATTACCGCATCGGAGAAGTTGATGATGGCGAAGCATCCATGGATTTTTTACTTCAGGAGCAAAATAGAGGTATCACCATCAGCTCGGCAGCCACTACCTGCTATTGGAAAGAGCACCAAATCAATATCATCGATACTCCCGGTCACGTCGATTTCACAGCCGAAGTTGAGCGCTCGCTGCGCGTTCTTGACGGAGCAGTGGCCGTGGTGTGCGCTGTTAGCGGTGTTGAACCGCAAACCGAAACAGTGTGGCGCCAAGCCGATCGCTACAACGTTCCCAGAATCATTTTTATCAATAAAATGGATCGCTTGGGAGCCGACTTTTATCGTACGGTTGCTGAAATTGAGAAGAAATTTGGTATTACCACAGTCCCTTTAATGGTGCCGGTAGGCAGTGAAGGCGACTTTTCAGCCGTTATTGATCTTATAGAGGAAAAGATGCTTACATTCTCTACCACAGCTTCTTCCTCAAGTATTCAAACCCATCCGATTCCCCAAGAGATGGCAGACCTGGTAGCTACCTGGAAAGAAAAACTTCTGGATGCAGTTGCCTCCTATTCGGATGAAATTACAGAGCTTTATTTTAGCGGCCAGTCGATTCCACGCTCTTTAATTATGAGCGTACTGCGAAAAGCCACCATTGAGCATAACCTTGTGCCTTTGTATGTGGGAGCTTCTTTGAAAAATATTGGTGTCCAGCCACTATTGGACGGCATTGTAGAACTGTTGCCCTCCCCGCTCGATATTCCCCCTGCCAAAGGCATCTCAGTCAAAAAAGGGGAAGAGGTTGAAGTTCCTCATGATCGTAACGGCATTCCATTAGCTTTGATTTTTAAAATTCAACATGATCGGGAAGCCGGTTCGCTTTGTTTTATTCGGGTGTACAGCGGTACCTTTAAAAAAGGGACGGCTGTGCTTAATATTTCCAAGAAAAAAAGGGAGCGGATTAACCGCCTTGTGCGCATGCATGCCAATCGACCCGAGGCCCTTGATGAGCTGGCGGCCGGCGACATCGGAGTGGTCATCGGCATTAAAGGGGCACAAACCGGCGATACCATCGGCAGTGAAGGCTCACAGGTCCTGTTGGAGCATATGGAATTTCCCGAACCGGTCATCTCTGTGGCCATTGAGCCTCGCACACTTAGCGATCAAGATAAGCTTAAACATGCTCTGCAAATCCTGATGCAAGAAGATCCAACCTTTGTGTGGAAAGAGCAAGCCGATACAGGCCAGTTGGTTATTAGCGGTATGGGAGAACTCCATTTGGATGTCCTTGTTACCCGCCTGACAACCGAAATGAAAATTGATGCCCGAGTGGGTAACCCCCAGGTCACCTACCGCGAATCAATTACCGCTTCGGTTACGAAAACTGAGGAGTACAGTCGGTTACTTGCCGGCAAAGAACATGCGGCAAGTGTCACCCTTACGCTAAATCCTTTGCCAACAAAACAAGGATTCCGCTTTACAACTGCCAAAAGCTTTCGCGAGTTACCCTCTGAATTCTTGGAGGCCATTAAACGGGGGGTGGAAAACTCAATTCATAGCGGCATTAAATACGGCTATGAAGTCATCGATATTGAAGTCATTCTTGAAGCGGTAGCTTTTAATGAGCTTACTGCTTCTGCTTTTGCATTTGAAGCTGCCAGTGCCCTCTGTTTTGAAGCTGCCGGAAGAGAAGCACATCCTCAATTGCTTGAACCGATAATGAATATCAACATTATTGCTCCTTCTCAATATGTGGGAGAGGCTATGGGAAGTCTCACTTCGCGCGGCGGGTTAATTACCAGTATGGAAAGCCGCCCGGGAGCCGATTATATTTTGGCTCAAGCCCCTTTGGCTAAGATGTTTGGCTACTCTACGGTGCTCAGAAGCGCCACGCAAGGCAGAGGAACGTTTACCATGGAATTCTCCCATTTTGCCGCCAAGGGTTAGCTTTAACTGAGCATCTGTTGTAAAGCAGCTTCCAAGGTATGCCAGCCCAAAGTGGCACATGCGATACGAGCAGGCAGATTGGAAACTCGCTCAAGAGCAACCGCTTCGCCTAAATTTTGTAGCTCTTGTTCGCTTAAGGTATCGTGGCGCATCAATTGCAAAAAAAGGGAGCACAGCCGAAGGGCTTCTTCTTTTGTTTTACCGCGCACCAAATCTATCATAATAGAAATTGAGGCTTGAGATATGGCACAGCCGCTACCCCCGTATGCGGCATTTTCAATGATTCCATTTTCCAGTTGTATATACAGCTGTAGCTCATCACCGCAGCTGGGGTTTTTGCCCGCTAAAACAAGCGTGGCAGATTCCAGCTCATGTTTGTTATGATTAGATAGCATATGGTCTTTAATAATGTGTGGATACAGTTCACGTAGGTCCAAGGCCCATTACCTCCCTTACAAGTGATAAAGCTTGTGCCAAACGCCGTATTTCTTCTTCGGTGTTATAAAAACAGAGACTCGCACGACAGGTGGCATTTACTCCCAAATAGGCCATCAGCGGCTGAGCACAGTGATGGCCGGCTCTGATAGCCACCCCTTGAGCATCCAAAATAGTGGCAACATCGTGCGGATGAACATCTTCAATAGTGAAAGAGAGAATACCAGAACGAGATTCTGCTTGAGCGCTGCCATAAAGATGGATATGAGGGACACCAGAAAGCTGCTGCCAAACATAGTCTGTTAGATGTTGTTCTTTAGCATATATTGTTTTCAGACCCACCTGGCTCACATAATCGATAGCAGCACCTAAGCCAATCACTCCTTCAATGTTTTGGGTGCCAGCTTCAAATTTTAAAGGCGCATCCAAAAACCGAACATGCTGTTGAGTAACCTCTTCGACAATGCCTCCGCCAACTCGAGTGGGTTCCATCTGCTCTAAGAACTCTTTTTTAGCATACAGCACACCAACGCCAGTGGGGCCATACATCTTATGGGCCGAAAAGGCCATAAAATCGACATCTAAATCGACAACGTTTAGCGGAATATGAGAGGCGCTTTGAGCAGCATCCACTAAAACTACAGCACCGACTTTGTGAGCCATGGCAGTCAGATGTTTAATAGGATTTATTCCTCCTAGAACATTGGAAATATGGGTTATGGCAACGATTTTAGTCCGAGATGTCAGTTTTGAGGCCAACTCTTGGGGTGTTACAGTCCCCATTTGGTCAACAAGCAGATACCGTAGTTTAGATTTTGTGCGAGTGGCCAACCGCTGCCAAGGAAGCAGATTACTGTGGTGTTCTGCTACTGAGATGAGAATCTCATCACCTTCTTGGACCACTTGCTCTGCATAGCCTTGGGCTACTTGATTAATAGAATCGGTGGTGCCAAACGTAAAGACAATCTCTTTTGGATCTAAAGCACCAATAAAATGGGCAACGAGGGTTCGAGTTGCCTCATACGCTTTTGTTGCCAAAGCACTGAGGGCATATGAGCCCCGATGTGTGTTGGCAGTAAAGCTCTCATAATACGTTGTCACCGCATTAATAACCTGGTGTGGTTTTTGACTGGTGGCAGCATTATCAAAATAGGCTATGGGGAGCCCCCCTACCCCGATTTTCTGCAACAGTGGAAAGTCTTGACGAAAATCAGTTTTTTCCATAGATCACCTGTTGAATTTTTTGTTGCACTGCTGCCTGCAATTCAGCTGTGGGCAACTTGGTAATAATGGGGACAAAAGAGGCCATCACTAACTGCGTTTTTGCTTCTTGGAGGGTATAACCGCGACTCATTACATAATAGAGCTTGTCCGCATCGAGGTTTCCGCAGAAAGTGGCATGTTCTCCTTCCACATTCTCTTCACCGCATAATAGTAGCGGTGTAGAGAGGTTAATTGCCCGGTCACTAAGAACCAAAGTGGTCTCTTCTTCACGTCCTTTGGCTCCAAAGGCCCCCCGAACAAAGTCTAAGGTGCTTTTAAGTGTTTTTTTGGCATTGCCTAAAAGGGCCCCTCGACACACTATGTTTCCTTCACTAGCAGCTCCTGTCAGCTGTAATCGATAATTAAAATCCTGTTTACGATTCTCGTTACCCACATACAGCGTATTCACATCGCCTCGACTTTCTGTGCCAAGCAGAGAAATAGTGGACCCGCTGATTACCTGTGATCCTCCCAACTCGCAATGAAGGCAGTTGCCCTGAGCTTTTGGATTCACGTTTATTGACGATCCGTGCAAATGGGTGGTTTTATCTCCCAACATTTGCAGGATTACAAGATTGATCTGAGCACCTGTTTGGGCCTCTACTGTCACAAAACCGCCATGAAAACACTCTGTTGCGTCGGTACTTTGGTAGCGCAAAACAACGGTGGCATTACTGCCTGTTTGAGCTTTTATGTGAATATAATCCAGAAGTACCGGATCGTGTTCATCCAACAAAAAATCTACTAAGATAGGCTTTGTCGGTTGGGTATTTTCAGCAATTGTGAGACTGAGGCTGTAATTGTGGTTTTCCAGCACAAAATCATGTAATCGCTTTAGCTCAGGTGGTAATTCGGCCTTTAGTGGTGGTACAACATGTTGGTGAACTACTTCCTCTAAAGAGTCCACAACCACTTTTTTTTGGTATGGAAGAGTCAAATCTGCCTCAAATTCCAACTGGGCTTCATTCATCCCCAGCCAACTCCAGCTTGGAACGTGCATTTGGTTAATATGTGTTAGTTTCATAGATGCCCCTTAGCCAATCGTCCCTTCCAATTCCAAATCCACTAAGCGGTTCATCTCTAAGGCGTATTCAAGCGGCAATTCTTTAGTCAGCGGCTCTACAAAACCGCGAACTATCATGGCTTTAGCCTCTTCTTCGCTTAGCCCTCGGCTCATAAGGTAGTAAATAGAGCCTTCACTGATTCGCCCAATTTTAGCCTCATGACCGATATCGACTTCATCTGTGCGGATATCCATTGCGGGAATCGTGTCGGAGCGGGAGTGATTATCGAGCATCAGAGCCTCACAAATGACACTCGATTTTGAGTTTTTGGCTTGAGGCTGCACCGTTACTGATGTACGGGTTGTTGTGGTCCCCCCTGCTTTGGAAATAGATTTTGAAATAATCGTTGAAGAGGTGTTAGGTGCAGCATGAAGCACTTTGCACCCGGTATCCAGAATCTGGTTTTCACTGGCAAAGCTCACACCAACATACTCACTGCGCGCCCCTTTACCTTTGAGGATGCTGTTTGGGTAAAGCATCGTAATATGGGAACCAAATGTCCCTGAAATCCATTCAATGGCTCCGTTTTCCTGCACCAAGGCCCGTTTGGAATTGAGATTGAGCATATTCTTTGACCAGTTCTCAATCGTGGAATACCGTAAGGTGGCCCCCTTACGAACATAGAGTTCCACTGCCCCAACATGAAGATTTAAAACATTGTAACGGGGAGCAGAGCACCCTTCGATGAAATGAAGTTTTGAGCCTTTTTCACAAATAATAAGCGTATGCTCAAATTGTCCTGCTCCCGGTGCATTTAAGCGGAAATAGGACTGCAATGGCATCTCTACTTCAACATTGGCCGGCACATAGACAAAAGAGCCACCCGACCAGACTGCTCCATGCAAAGCCATAAATTTGTGGTCATTGGGGGGCAGTAGCTTCATAAAATAGGCTTTAACAAGATTACCGTACTCTCGTAAGGCTGTTTGCATATCAGTATAAATGACCCCTTGTTGTCTCATCTGCTCTTTTATGTTGTGGTACACCACCTGTGAGTCATACTGGGCCCCAACTCCGGAGAGCACCTCTTGCTCGGCTTTGGGAATCCCTAAGCGATCAAAGGTGGTGCGAATAGCCTCAGGAAGTTGTTTCCAATCGTCGGTCATTGTAGCTTTGGGGCGGACGTAGGTGACAATTTGGTCCATATCTAGTTCGTGAAGTGACGGTCCCCAGCTGGGCATTTTGAGTTTTTCAAAGATTTCAAAACTTTGGAGGCGCAAGTCTAACATCCATTGCGGCTCGTTTTGCAAAGCCGAAATTTCGTTGACAATCTCTTTAGTAAGGCCTGGTTCTACTTGGTAGGCGCTACTATCTTTGTCGCGAATATCGTACATATCTCGTTGAATTTCGTGAATCTGTGTTTTTTTCCGTTCCATAGCCACCTCAATTAGGCTTGGGTAAAGCGGGTAAAGCCATCGGTGTTGATTTCATCAATGAGGCGGCGATCTGAGGTGTGAACAAGACGCCCATGGTAGAGAATGTGGACTTTATCCACAGGCAGGTTATCTAATAACCGTGTGCTGTGGGAAATTATAAGCAGGGCGTTTTTCTTCGTTTTATAAGCCAAAATAGCTTTGGTGACCACTTGGATGGAGTCCACGTCCAACCCCGAGTCGGTCTCATCTAATATGGCTAATGTAGGATTAAGCATCAGCAGTTGTAAAATTTCACTCTTTTTTTTCTCGCCACCGGAAAAACCAACATTAAGATACCGCTGGGCATACGCCTCTTTTAGATGTAAAGCATCCATAGCCTTTTGCAAGTGTTGTTGAAAACTAAAAAAAGACTCAGGTTTTTTCTCCACAGTATTTTTAGCTGTGCGCAAAAAATCAGAGACAGAGATACCATCAATCTCCTGGGGTGTTTGAAAAGCCATAAAAATGCCCTTTTTAGCCCTAACATCCACGGAGGCATCAGTAATATTCTCCCCTTTAAACAAAATAGTACCTTGGCTCACTGTGTAGGTGGGAGCTCCCATAATGGTGTTGGCTAAAGTGGACTTACCCGAACCGTTAGGACCCATGATCACATGGATTTCTCCCGGTTTTATTTCTAACTCAACACCGCGAAGGACTTTTTCCCCAGTCTCAAGTGCGGCATGCAAATCGTGCACATGTAACATAATCGATGTTCTCCTTATCCGTTTTATGTTCACAGGGGAACTGGCAAAACGGTACACACTCTTTTACATAGGCCAAAAAGCGAAATACAGCATGTGCTTCCACCTGATTTAATTCAGTAACAAACTGGCACAGTTTTTTGTTGGCCTTTTGGTGGTACTGTTGCCTCTTTTTTAGTGCCATCTCTGCTTTGGCAGTGAGCGAAAAATATTTCATTTGCTTATTGTCTTGGCGCTGCCTTTGTTCAAGAAGTCCTTTTTGGCTCAATTTTGCCGCCATTTGGGTCACAGCCCCTTTGGTAATTCCCAGACGCTGTGAAAGTTGACTCACATTTTCATCGGGGTAGCGGTCAACAGTTTCTAAAAACTGCACTTCGGCATACCCCAAAAAGACCCCAACACCATACTCTTTGGGTTTTTTATTCTCCTCTTCTAATAGACGGATAAGTTCAAATATGTGTTCGGTCACATCGCAGTATCTCATCGGCCAAACCCCTTGCACTAAATCGTTACGTATGTTCTCAACTTGTTTAACTACTAAACTAGTTTGTTGTATCCCTTTCTCTCTTTCTTGTCAATGCACGGATTCTTTAATCATAAAAACCCGTTTGACATATCAGTCGTTAGACTCTACTATATTCTTTGTGTGCCAACCGGCGCATGTATACTGTAGGAGGAGTTATGAGCACAAGCACGAATGCTATAAGGAACATTGCCATTGTAGGCCACAACGGAACCGGCAAAACATCCCTGTTAGAGCAGATTCTCTTTCAGCAAGGGGTGATTTCCCGGGCAGAATCGATTGATTCAGGCAAAACAGTCAGCGATTATACCGATGAGGAGATTCAACGCAAAATCTCCATTCACTCGGCGATGGCCCATACTGATTACAACGGTACTTCCCTTACCTTCATTGATACCCCCGGAACAGCCGACTTTGTCGGAGAAGTCATTAGTGCTTTCCGCTCTTGTGAAGCTTCTTTAGTAACCGTTGATGCCCGAGACGGAGCTCAAATAGAGACTATTAAGCTTTGGAAACGGCTAAATGATTGCAACAAACCACGGGCTGTGTTCATCAACAAAGTCGACCGCGAACGGGCCGATTTCTTTGATGGCTATACCCACTTACAAGAACAATTGCATGCCACCTACGTCCCTATCACCATTCCGATGGGCAGTGCCGAGGACTTTAAGGGAGTTATTGACCTTATTGAGAAGAAGGCCTATTTCTTTACCGCAAACGGGGTGGAAAAAGCAGAAGAAATTCCTGCTGAATATGCCGATTTAGTTGAAGAATACGAACCAATTTTAATTGAAGCCGCCGCCGAAGGGGCCGATGATCTGATTGAAAAATATTTTGACGAAGGGACGTTGAACAGCGATGACATTCACCGCGGACTGATGGAAGGGTTGAATGAAAACCGGATTGTCCCGGTGTTTGCCGGCAGCTCTTTGTTAGGATCTGGCATTCACAGTCTGCTTAGTTTCATTGCAGCCAACTTCCCCTCCCCCCAGAACAAAGTCGATTTCATTGTTGCAGGCGAAGAGGAAAAAGAGTTGAGCATCAATGCCGACGGACCGTTGGCAAGCTATGTGTTTAAGACCACCATCGACCAATTCTCCGGTAAATTAGCCTATGTAAAAGTGATTCAGGGTTCTTTGTCGGGCGATTCTGAAATTTACAACCCCGAAATAGGGAAAAAAGAGAAAGCAGGTAAAGTTTACCGCATGGTGGGCAAAAAACTGGTGGAAACCGATGTCTTGGTTGCCGGTGATATTGGTGTCATCGCCCGCAGTAACATTGCCTACACCAATGCCTCTTTGTTGGCAAATGATGCCGGCTACCAATTTAAGAACCTGATGCTTCCCAGCCCTGTCTATTCTCTGGCCATCCAAGCCGGCGATAAAAAGTCGGAAGATAAGATGAACGAAAGTCTTTACAGAATCACCGAAGAGGATTTGACGTTCCAAATCAAGTTCAATGATGAGACTAAAGAGTCGACAATCAGCGGTATGGGTGAATTGCACCTGAATATGATTTTGGAAAAAGTGATGGATCGCCAAAAGATTACCATCAATACTAAATTGCCCAAAATCGCCTATCGGGAAACAATTACCAAAAAATCGGGAATCGTCGATTATGCTCACAAAAAACAATCAGGCGGTCATGGACAATACGGAAAAGTCCTGATTGAAATTGAACCGATTGAGCGGGGTCAATACTATGCTTTCACCAATGCCATCAAAGGCGGCTCTGTCTCCAAAGGTTACATGCCCGGCATTGAAAAAGGATTGCAAGATGCAATGGTTGAAGGCTTTTTAGCCTACTACCCATTGGTTGACATCGGTATCACCATTGTTGATGGCAAAGAACACCCGGTGGACTCTTCTGAAATGGCGTTTCGCCTAGCTGCTAAAGGGGCAATGAAACTGGCTTTAGAGAAAGCAGGTCCGGTTCTTTTGGAGCCCTTTGCTAAATTAGAAGTCTATATTGAAGAAAAGTATTTAGGTGATATTCTTAGTGATCTCAGTGGTAAAAGGGGTCGTGTGTTGGGCCAAGAAGATATCGGAGGGGGAATTCAGATGGTTAAAGCTGAGGTGCCCCAAGCCGAAATGCGCAACTATGCCATCGATTTGAAATCGATGACTAGCGGCACTGGGTCTTTTGAAATTGAATTTGACCACTATGAGATGATTAGCGGCCGTATTGCCGAGGATGTTATCAAAGCTGCTCAAGCGGCCAAAGAAGAAGAACGGGGCCAATAAGCCCATGTCACAAAGGGAGCTCAGCTCCCTTTTTTTCTACCCGGATTTCAAAAATCTCATGCTCTTTAGCCCGCCCTTTGCGCTCAAAGCCGGTTGTCGGTCGCCAAGATAGAGGCGGGGCAAACCCATCGTGGGGGTTATGCAGCTTATTAACACTCCCAAAGACATCAAGCATTTGAAACGCATACTCAGCCCAATCAGTAACGCAGTAGATAGAGCCCCCAGGTACCAATTTGTCTGTTAATAACTGGGCAAAAGGGAGTTGAATTAGGCGCCGTTTGTGATGCTTTTTCTTAGGCCACGGGTCGGGGAAAAAGATATGAAAGCCGTCAATACTTTCATCTTTGATCATCGATTGGAGAAATTCAACTGCATCAAAGCGAATTACTTTCACATTAGTCAGTTGAAGTTTTTCAATACGATGGAGCAGCTTGGCATAGCCGTTTATAAAAACCTCAATGCCAATAAAATTAAGTTGGGGAAATTGCAAGGCTATGGCAGCTGTAGATTCGCCCATGCCAAACCCTATTTCAATCACTGTTTTATGGGTGTTGCCAAACAACGAGTGCAAATCGAGGTGTTTTTGGGCATCGAAGGTGATGGCATGTTTAGTAGCATAGAGCTCTAGTGCCCGCTTTTGGTAAGGAGTCATTTTCCCGGCTCTAAGCACATAACTTTTAACTCCCCGTTTGCCATCGGCAAGGGGGGAATCAACTCTAGGCAGTTCTTCTTTCATCTTAAGCAATCCTTTGGAGCATTTCGAGAATGAAAAGAGATTTATCTTTAAGGGAGACCGCCTCTGTTTTAAAAGTCAGCACATTCATTTTATGACGGTCTATACCGACTTTTCCCGAACCAAGACGGATAAGTTCCATCACTTTCTCAATAGAGATGTCTTTGACTTTGGCAAATTCGACTGTCACTTGTCCGTTTCTCTCTTTTAAGTGGCTGATATTCAATTTTCGGCAAATGATTTTTAACTCGGCAATATAAAGGAGGTTCACCACCACCTCAACTATGGGGCCAAAGCGGTCCTCAAGTTCGGCAACAAGACTTTGCAGTTGGGAATCGGTAGTAATAGAGGCAATTTTTTTGTAAATTTCGAATTTAACAGCAGGCTCATTGATATAGGAATCGGGAATGAACCCAGCATAATCGAGTTCCAAAAAGACCTCTTTTTCCTCTTGCTGATCTCCTTCTTTAAGAAGCTGGGCAACAGTCTCGTCTAAAATTCTCAAATACATATCGAGTCCCACACTCGATAGTTGGCCGCTTTGCTCTTTACCTAGGAGATTACCTGTCCCTCTCATCTCCATATCTTTCATGGCAATTTTAAAACCGCTGCCTAACTCAGTATGTTCACTAATAATTTTCAGCCGCTTAACAGCCATCTCATTGATAGCTGCCAACTTAGGATAAAACAGATAGGCAAAAGCCTCTTGGTCACTTCTGCCTACTCTTCCTCGCAGCTGATACAACTGGGAGACTCCGTAGTTATCGGCTCGATCAATGATGATGGTATTAACGTTGGGAATGTCGATACCATTTTCAATAAGCGTTGTGGAGACCAGCACTTGAATGCCTTGATGAATAAAGCGCCGCATCACATCTTCAATGGCATCGGGATGTTGTTGCCCATGAATCGATTCAATCAATACATCTCCAAGGTGTTGCTGTAGCATCGTTACGACTTCAGAAAGGGTATTGATTCTATTATGGAGATAAAAAACCTGACCGCCTCGGTTCAATTCAAAGCGGATAGCTTTCACAATAGCCTCAATATCAAATTCACCGATGAGTGTTTGAATGGGACGCCGTTGCATCGGAGCGGTGGTTAAAAGTGACATATCCCGAATTTTGAGCAAACTCATATACAACGTCCGCGGAATTGGTGTAGCCGAAAGGGCCAGCGAATCAATATTGGCCTTCATCTCTTTGACCCGCTCTTTATCCTTAACGCCAAATCGCTGCTCTTCATCAATGATTAATAGCCCCAAATCTTTAAAGACAACGTCTTTTTGTAAAAGACGGTGAGTTCCCACCAAGATATCTATTTGCCCCTCTTTAAGGTGTTCTAAGATCTGTTTCTGCTCTTTTTTGGCAACAATGCGAGAGATGACACTTGCTTTAACTGGGAAATTGCCCAGGCGTTGGACAAGAGTATTGAAATGTTGCTCTGCTAAAATGGTAGTCGGAGCTAAAAAGGCAACTTGCTTGCCTGCCATGACCGCTTTAAAAGCAGCTCGTAATGCAATCTCAGTTTTCCCATACCCCACATCACCGCAAATAAGGCGATCCATAACAATGGGGCTTTCCATATCTTGTTTCACATCTTCGATGCAAACCAGTTGATCTTCAGTCTCTTCAAAGGGGAAAGAGGCTTCAAATTCAAGCTGCCAATCGGTATCTTTGGGAAAAGGAAAGCCACGACTGCTTTTGCGCCGTGCGTAGAGTTGAATCAAGCGCGAGGCCAATTCTTCGGCCGATTTGCGGGCTCGGGCTTTTTTATTTTCCCACCCCTGCCCTCCGAGTTTATCTAAACGGGGAGCGCCGCCTTGACTGCCAATATAGCGTTGAATCAAGTTGGCCTGTTCAATGGGAACAAAAAGGGTCTCTTCATCGGCATAAGCTATTTGGATATAATCGCGCTCTTTGCCGCTCATTTTAATGCGGTCTATTTTTTGAAACTGCCCAATGCCATAGTTCACGTGCACCACATAATCGCCTTCATGCAAATCGACAAATGAATCGAGGGGGGAGCTTTGGACTTTATGGAGCATTTTTACCACTTGTTTGCGGCGCCCAAAAATTTCATGATCGCACAAGGC
This sequence comes from Sphaerochaetaceae bacterium, assembly GCA_050950025.1. GTDB lineage: Bacteria > Spirochaetota > Spirochaetia > Sphaerochaetales > Sphaerochaetaceae > JBMNGW01. Next base: position 23,966 of record JBMNGW010000003.1, read on the forward strand.
AATCACTTTTTGCGAGGCAATAGAAAAACCACTGCTAATTTCAGTCTCCAAGACCTGAAGCGCTTCAAATTGGCTTAGCATGTTGGCCAGCCGTTTTTGCTGCAATGGGGACCCAGCATAAATGGTAACGTGATACTCATTGGCAAACAGTTGCGTCAAATCCTCTTTGAGCATAACAAAGTTTCCAAAGTAGGAACGCGGTCCATCTACATCAAAGCGATAGGCATCGGCAGTTTGACCGCGTACTTCCACTAAAATGGAACACGAAGGCCACATTTCGTACAGCTGCGGGTAATCAAGAAGCATCTGCTGGGGCTTATCTGCATTGCGATCGAGCAAAAACTCCTCCCTAAATAAGGCTTTGGCTTCAACCATCAACGAATTAAAAGAGGTTTCTAACCGTTCTTTGCCCAAGAAAAACAGATAATCCTGCTGATTTAAATACTCTTGTATCGATCCCATATGCAGGCTTTGATCCTCTTTAAGCAAAGTAAGTTCTACCTGCGCCAGTGTTTTAACCGTATCTTGGGTATTGGGATCAAAACTGGTAATCCGTTCAATACGATCCCAGTCTGCATAGATGCGAATCGGATAATGACTGTCATAAGGAAATAAATCGACAACTTCACCATGAATGGAAAATTCTCCTACCATGGTAGTTGAAGGGCTTTTCCAATAACCGCCTTGTACCAGCGTCTTTGCCAACTGGATGGGATCAAAAGGTTGTTTTACAGCAATGGTTGTTTTAGTGGCACCCAAAGCATCTTTGGCAACAACCGGAGAAACAAAAGCCCGTAAGTGGGTGATAACTAGGCGATTGGGGTGATCGAGCAGTGAACTAAGTGTTTTAATCTGAGCATATTCTTGAGAAGAACCAGTCCATGGGCTGTACAATTTTTTGCCGGTGGATCCCAAATAGAGAAACGAAGAATTGGCTGCTTGCATATCTTTGCACATTTGAGTAGCGGCCTCTTCAGTTGGACAAATAACCCACACTCTTGATTTGACCTCTTTGCTATAGAGCATAACAGCTAAGGCTAAAGGGTACCCCTCTAAGCCTTCAATAAAGTGGCGTTGAAAGTGGTTAAGGCGAAACGACTTGTATGCGTTTGTACTTTTGATGTAGGATTGCACCAATGGCTCGATATGTTGTTGCATAAGCGCACATAATCTACCACAGAGAAAGAAGGTGTTCAATGGATTCATATGATCAAGTAGCTCAACTCATTCTGCAAATGGGTAGCTATGCCGCCACTGAGCAGGCCCATGTTGTTCGCACTTACAAAGAAGACGGAACTATTCTGACAAAAACCGATACTACTATTAACGAGAAAATAAGTTCGCTTTTAGCCTCTTTGTTCCCCCAAGCCAATATTATTACTGAGGAGGCTTTACGAGCTGTTAATCCCTCTGCTCCGCTGACATTCATTCTCGATCCGATAGACGGTACCGACTCGTACAGCCAAGGCCTTCCGGGCTGGGCAATAGCTTTGGGCATTTTAGATCAAAAGCGCCAGCCCATAGGAGCTATGGTCTATGCGCCAAGGTGGGGGCACAACAACTCTACCGGCCTTTTTTTGCGCCAAGATCCTTACAAAGAGTTACTTCTTAACGACTCGGTGCTGACAACCAATCCCGATAGACCAAAAATTCACGCTTATGCTATTGCCTCTCATATCATTAAACACTGCCCCATTCAGCGCCTTGATGCTAAAATTCGGAGCTTTGGTTCCAATATTCTCCATATGATTAGCGCTTTAAGCCACCCCTATATTGAAGGGGCTGTCTCCTACCGCTGTTTTGCCTGGGACATTGCTGCCGCCCACGCCCTGTTAAGCGGCCAAGGGTTTGTTGTCGAAGATGAGCAAGGGGCCCCTTTTACCTACACCGATGAATTATTGGTGGAACGCAAAAGTATCCCCGGCTTTGTTTTTAGTGGAACTCGAGTAGCTGTTAACTCATTGCAAAAGCAGTTCAGTTGCCCCGATCATCATCACTGATTCGCAAATTGCGGTGCCACTTGGCAGCCAGATACATAAACGGGGTATCTAATAACGCTACCACCCATTTTAATAGGTAGGTTGTGATCATTATCTGATACAACACCGTAGCAGGATAAACTCCCACAAAGGCTATGAGAGTAAATAACAGGGTGTCGATAAGTTGACTGACCATCGTGGAGGCATTATTGCGCAGCCACAGCCAAGAATGCTGAGGCTTTTTCCTTTTCCAAAACTCAAAGGCATGGATGTCGTGGGTTTGGGAAACTAAATAGGCTACTAGGCTTGCTAAAGCAATGCGAGGCATCAGACCAAATATTGCAGCTAATGCAGGGTGCATCACATCGGCAGGACTGGGGACAAAAACTAAAGCAATATTCATCAATATCGTCATGGCAACTAAAGAGAAAAATCCGATGGCAACAGCTTTAGCTGCCTCTTTTTTTCCATAACATTCACTAAGGATATCAGTAGCTAAAAAACTGGTAGCGTACACAATGTTGCCTAAAGTCGCTTCCAGACCAAAAAGAGTAACTGTTTTAGTCACCTGTATATTGGCCACAATGACTGAAATAGGAATCCAAATAAATAATCCCGTTTTTCCCCATAAGCGAAACGCTGCCATAATAAACACAAAGTTCAACAGCAGCAGCAAAAACCAAATCAGCTCGTTCAACCTAGCACCCTCTTAAATTGGCTCTCCCACTCCTTTTGGCTTTCCAAAAATATAATCTCCTCTTTGTCCAACGTATAATACGAGATGAGCTGTTCAACTAAAGAGCTTCTGCACACTAATATAAGGGTCCCTTCATAGTGCTCTATTAAAGTGCGTACTAACTGATCAAAGCCGCGACCGCCTAGCTCAATAGGCCCCATTTCATCGACAGTAATATAATCGGCCGTTTCAATCTGGGCCATAGTGATCTCATATGCCCACTGAAATGTGGAAAAATCGACCCAAAAGCGGCCCACCTGTTCAAAAGAGTCTTTGTATTGTTCTTGCATCAGTAAACGACAATTTCCTGTGCCTTGGTCGCTAAGGGTATAAGAGGTTTTAGGTTTATGGGGTAACTGAGCAACTTGTATAACCCCGCCTAAGCGACTGCCTTGGGAGTCGAGCAGCGAACAAAGGCTATATAGCATGCTGGTTTTTCTGCTGTTTAGCTCTCCGCTAATTATGATGGGTCGCTTCATCAAGCGCCTCCCAAAAAACTTTGCAAAACGGCAAAAGCCTCCATTGAGTCTTCCCGTTTAATAACAAAGGTGAGCTCATTCATAGTCGAGATGATTTCATTGACATTAATCTCTTCCCAAGCGAGCTTACGCACCGCCTCATAGACAATACCGGGAGTCGACATAAAATCACCTGAGAAAATAAGGGAGAGAGCTACCAAATCGCCCATCCGATGGAGCACTGTCTCTCCTGCTATTAACTGTTCGACTTGCTGCACATATTTTTCACTAAACGAAAAGCTCAGTTCATAACTGCCCAGAGTCACATTCAGAAAATCACCGGCATAAGGGCTGATTAGTTGATACACTTTAGCAAGCTTACCCATCACCGAATCGCTGCGCTTTAAGTTAATGCTAAAAATGTTGGTCTTCATCCGCATTTCATAGCGAATATCGAATTCTTTCTGCTCTGCCTCTTTTTTACGCAATTGCTCGGCATAACGGCGTATAGCCATCACTATGGCAGAAGTGTTTACCGGCTTTCCGTGCAACTCCTCAACACTTTTTTGAATTGAAGAAGCATAATTACTATAGCTGAGGATACCTTGAATCAGCATCTCATACATAAAAGGGGTGCGGTCAATGATCCGTTTCACCGCTGAGCTGACAGACTCCATAACGACTCCTTGGCCTTGATAATGTTATTATTATCACAAGTGCGTTAGTTTTACAACAAATCTGGGGCAAATTGAGGCTTTATTCACGCCCCTTGGCGCCAAGAGGCAATCAGAGAAAGAATCAGTTCATGCCCCTTTTCATTGGGATGAATTCCATCTTCACACAGCAAGGAAGACAACGCTTTGTGTTGTAAAAAACCGCTGCGAACATCAATAAGGCGGCAAGAGTATTCGGTGGCAGTATGAATAACTGCCAAAGAGTAGAGTTCTTGGCGTCGAGCTATGGCTTGCACATCGCCTAACCACGTTACAATAGCCTCTTTGTTCAAACCAGAGCGACAAATATGGTCTAAATACCGCTGGGAATCGATTGGCGGTAGGCTCATTAAAATAGGTTCCATATGAGCAGTTCTTAGCAATGTGATCATTTTTTTCAATGTTTGTTTAAAAAGGGGGAGCTCTGTTTGACTTTTGTGCTCTTTAGTGGGCTCTGCTGCCACTTCGGCCCACCGATAATCACAATCGTTACCCCCAAATTCAAGCAGCACATAATCGCTGTAGTTTTGTTTGCCCACAAAGCGTTGCAACAGCTGCATCCCTTTGGTAATGGTGCAGCCAAATAGGGCTTGCACATCAACGTGCAATTTCTGTTGTGCCGCAAAACGGGTCAGCGGTTCTTTGGGAAGTACTACATAACGCTGCTCTTTTTGTTCATAAACAACCCGCTTCAAAATAGAATCGCCAAAGACTTTTACACTTTTCATTGCTTTGCCTCCCACTATCAGTGTAAAAACGGACAATAAAGCTGCCTATAGTTTTTTTTATTCAATTGATGAGGAAAATCATAGTAGGAGTCGACTAGTGAAGTTCACTATCTTCACTATTTCTCCTTTTTTTTACCCTTTGCGCATTTTCAGAGAGGCAACTATATGCTATGGTACAAGTTGTAGGAAAGGAGAAAGTGCCGTGCTATGCCCCCACTGCGGAAACATGGATGATAAGGTTCTTGAATCTCGCCAAAACAGCAGCGGATCTTCAATTAGAAGACGGCGTGAATGTCTTTCTTGCGGGTATCGATTTACCAGTTATGAGCGCATTGAAGAAAAACCGCTGATGGTGGTAAAAAAAGATGGTCGCAGAGAGCCTTTTGATATCCGCAAAATAGAGCGAGGAATCCGCATTACGGTAGAAAAACGGCACATCGGCCAAGAGACCATAGAACAAGTTCTGCAGGATATTGAAGATGAAGTGGTGCTGGCAGCCGGAGCCAAACGGGAAATTCCCTCGCGCTTAATAGGCGAAGCAGCCTTACGCCAGCTCTATAAAATCGACACTGTTGCCTATATCCGTTTTGCCTCTGTCTACCGTGCTTTTGATAATGTCGATCAGTTTATTGAAGAGATCGAAAGCATTACTCACAAGCTAAAGTAGCCTTAGCGCACATCAAACCATTTACCGGTAATCGATTGCTCCAGTCGTTCATTCAAATGCTCTGGTTTAAGAATCTCATTGGCACAATCAAGACAAAAATTGTCACTCATTCCCGCCACATAATCAAACACAATCCGATCAAGACTCCCATCATACTTCAGATAAGGGTCTTTCATCTCTGTAAGATGGAGCATAAAACCAACTGCCAACATGTTTTTCTCATCGATGTAGCCCTCTTTCTCTTCTCCATAAGCATCAATAAGCTGCTCCAAATATTCCACAATCAGTTTGAACAACCGTCCAAAGTAATTCCCGTACCCTTCCAGCAAATATGAAAGATAGATCTCTTTGTAATTGAACTCTTTCATCACCATCATGGCTTCAAAAACGTCATCAGAGAAAGCAATTCCCTTCTCGGGAGTTGAAGTATCGATAACATCGTTAACCAGTGTATTAATAATGGCCGCATTGCTCGCTCCCAATCTGGTTCGAACTTTTTCGGGCAGGCTTTGGGGCTTAATAACCATTAAACGACAAGCATCTTCGTAATCCCGCCCCAAATAGGCAATCTGATCAGAAAAGCGGACTACTGCTGCTTCCCAGGTAGCCGGATAGGCATTAATGCGACTGCCGATCCTCGATAAATCCTTTTTCTGGTGAGTCGGCATTAATTTTTGGGTGAATACCTCACCGTTGTGACTGGCTATGCCATCTCGCACGGCATACGTTAAGTTAAGGCCTTTACCATGGTCAGCTAAAAAATCGACAATGCGCAATGAGTTCATCTCATGTTCAAAGGGGCCCAAATTGCGGCTTTGCATCATGGTATCTAAAATGGTCTCCCCCACATGACCAAAGGGGGTGTGCCCCAAATCATGGCCCATCCCAATAGCCCAAGCCAATTCGGTATCGAGGCCTAATCCTCGACAAATGGCACTGGCAATTGAGGCTACATGTAACACATGTTCCATGCGGGTACAAATATGGTCGTTACTGGGAGCAAAAAAGACTTGGGTTTTGTGTTTAAGGCGCCGAAAAGCACTGGAATGAATGATGGCAGTTGTATCACGGTAGTAATCTCCTCGCACATCTTCTTTGCGGGGAGTTTTTCTTTGTTTGAGCTCTACCGAGGGTAATTCATTGACGAATTGTTTCATCAGGGTCTCCTCCACTAGAAAACAGGGCTTTTCCATGGTAGCATGAGTGCCATGTTGATGCTACTGATTGCTTTGAGCACTACCTTATTGGCTTTTCTTGCCTCTGCTGCCACATTGCGGTTCCTATTTTCCCGCCAAAGGTGGTTCTGGGTTCTGCCGTTTATTCTCAGCCTCCTTTTTTTGTATCTGAGCCTTGAACCTCTGCACATTGTCTCTACTACCATACTAAGCGGTTCATACCAAGTGAGGTTGGGCCCCTACCGCTCAGTACGGGAGATTGTTCCGCTCATCATCCTCTTTTTATGGTACATGATGATAATTATTTGGCGATATGCTCTTAAGCAGGTTATTTCGGAAAACAAACAGCTTCTGCAGACAAAGAAAAATGTGCAAGAAGCCCACTATATTGAGCAATTGGAAGTGCGCAATTATGAAAAGAAGCGGAAGAAAAAAGAGCGTGCTGCCTTGCGCCTTTATCAAGAACAGGGGGGCAACCGCTACCCATTAAGCTGGCTTAATCTTATGGATAGCTCAGATACTCCCCCTTTTGTGGCAAATGGTGGTGGCCACAAACCATGAGTATTGTCTACTTATTGGGAATCAAGCACTCGGGAAAATCGACTTTGGCCCCCCTTGTGGCCAAACAGTTGGGCATGGAATGCTTTGATACCGATGATCTGATAAAAGAGTTACTTCCGGCCCCCTATACCTCCATTCGGCAGTTCTACCAAGACCAAGGGCCTCACCAATTTAGAGAAAAAGAGGTTGAAGCACTTCGTCGTCTCCTTAAGACAACTCAGAACACCCATATGGTTGTGGCAACCGGCGGCGGAGCATGTGATAACCAAGCCCTTGTGACAATCATGCGAAAAACCGGCACCCTTGTCTATCTGTATGTTGAAAAAGAGATTTTAGCAAAACGAATTTTTGCCCAGCCCCTGCCCCCCTTTTTACAGACTGCCGATCCGGTCTCTTCTTTTAATCAACTCTTTGAGCAACGTGATCGCCTCTATAGGAAAGTTTCTCATATTATGGTATCATTGTCCGAATGCCAACAGGTGCACCAATGTGCACAACTTGTGGCTGCTTATGTAAAAACAAGCATCGACAGTGAGGAACCATGCCAAAAAACAGTTTTGGAACAGCTCTGACTATTACTACCTTCGGCGAGTCACACGGACCAGCTATTGGAGTGACTATTGATGGGTTGCAGAGTAATTTTACCATCGATTTGGATGATTTGAGCTACCAGATGAGTCGCAGGCGACCTGGGGGTAACCGCTTGGGAACCAAAAGGGAAGAAAGCGATGCTCCTGAAATAGTTTCAGGGGTATTTGAAGGTAAAACTACCGGAACGCCTTTGACCATGATTATTCGTAATACGAATCAAAGAAGTAGCGATTACGCTGCTATTAAAGATATCTATCGCCCCGGACATGCTGATTATACTTGGGACGCTAAATTCGGGTCTGCGCGATTATCGCGGGGGAGGACGCTCAAGTGGGCGCGAAACGGCAGCCCGAGTTGCCGCCGGAGCCATTGCCAGGCAAATCTTAGCCTCCCACGGCATTACCATAGAAGCTTATGCCATTCAAATTGGCTCGATTGTGGCTCAAAAACGAGATTATGAGCAGATTAAACAGAATCTTGTTAGCTGCCCCGATAAACAGGCAGCCCAGGAAATGGAAGCTTTGATTGAACGCATGCGCCAAGAAGGCAACAGTGTTGGAGGCATTATTGAATGTCGCATCAAAGGAGTCCCCGCCGGTTTGGGAGAGCCTGTTTTTGATAAAACAGATGCCCTTTTAGCCCATGCCATGCTCTCTGTCGGAGCGGTCAAAGGAATTGAGTTTGGCTTAGGTTTTGCATCGGCCTCTATGACCGGCTTAGAACACAATGATCAAATGGATGCCTCGGGGTTTTTAAGTAACCATGCAGGGGGAATAAACGGTGGAATTACCAACGGAGAGCCAATTGTGTTTCGCTGTGCGATTAAACCCACCAGTTCGATTAGTTTAGCGCAAAAGAGGTGTCGACAGTAACAACCAAGAACACTCCCTAGTCGTTGAAGGGAGGCACGATCCTTCCATTTGTGTCCGTATTGTGCCCGTTATTGAAGCAATGGCGGCCATCACACTCCTTTCTTTGTGGTACGAGCAGCATGGCCGATAATCCGTTGATTGTACAAAGCGACTTAAGCCTGCTATTGGATGTTCATCATCCCAAAGCTTCTTTGGCACGAGCCGATATTATTGCCTTCAGTGAGTTGGTTAAATCACCAGAGCACGTGCATACGTACACCATCAGTGCCATCTCGTTGTGGAACGCCGCCTCTGCGGGGTTGAGCACCGATGAAGTCATCCATAGACTTACGTCGTGGTCACGCTTTGAAATTCCAGAGACGGTCCTCTTTCACATCAAAGAAATTGGCGGTCGCTTTGGCTCAGTGGTCCTCCAGCCGTGGCCTGCAGATTCCGATTATTACCTATTGACAGTCCACAACAAACGCTACGAGCAGGAGATACTAGCTCTCGTAAAGCTCTTAAAACGATGCTCAGATCAGTGGCTGAAGGGTATTTGGTCAATGCATACGATCGAGGGGAACTGAAACTGCAACTGATTAAGCTCTCGTTGCCCGTTGATGATCGTCTTCCGCTAAACAGGGGTGAAGCATTGCCTATGGCTTTCAAAGCGGTATCGCAAAGAGGTACCCCCTTTGTTTTACGAGATTACCAACAGCTAGCAGCCGATGCGGTGTTGGGTAACGGAGGACCAGGAACAGGGTATGGAACTATCGTGTTGCCCTGTGGCAGCGGGAAAACCATTGTTGGGATGGAAATTATGAGCCGCTTAAAAACACGGACGTTGATTCTTAGCACCAACGTTGCCGCTGTCCACCAATGGATCGGAGAAATTCAAGATTAAACTTGATGTTGATCCCTCATTAATCGGCGAATATTCGGGGATGCGCAAAGAAGTCAAACCCATCACGGTATGCACCTACCAAGTGCTAACGTGGCGAGCTGATAAACAAAGTGAGTATCCCCATATGAAATTGCTACGGGAAGGCAATTGGGGACTTATCATTTACGATGAAGTTCACATGCTGCCCGCTCCCGTTTTTAAAATCACGGCCGAATTGCAAGCTGTCCATCGCATTGGACTGACTGCAACCTTGATCAGAGAGGACAATCGGGAAGACGAGGTATTCTCCCTTGTCGGCCCCAAACGTTATGACGTGCCGTGGAGTATCTTGGAACAGCAGGGCTGGATTGCCGAAGCTCAATGCACAGAAATCCGTATTCCCCTGCCCCAAGAACTGGAGATTCCGTATGCCATCGCCGGCAAGCGAGAAAAGTATCGATTGGCAAGTGAAAATAAGGCCAAATTACCAATAGTCAAGGCTTTGATAGAAAACCATCGGCACGACTATATTCTGGTCATCGGTCAATATCTTGATCAATTAAAAATGGTGGCCAAGGAAATTGGTGCCCCTTTAATCACCGGATCAACTGCCAATGCCCGTCGTGATGAGCTTTATCAAAGCTTTCGTGAAGGCAAAGAGCCTATTTTAGTTGTCTCTAAAGTGGCTAATTTCGCTATCGACTTGCCCGATGCTTCGGTGGCCATCCAAGTCTCAGGAACATTCGGCTCTCGACAAGAAGAGGCTCAACGCCTGGGACGAATTTTACGGCCCAAGCGGCAGAGTTCCCATTTTTACACCTTGGTAACTCGCTTCTCAACTGAAGAGGAGTTTAGTGCTAATCGTCAAAAATTTCTCTCTGAACAAGGCTACTCATACAAAGTGGAGGTTTGGGAATGAGAGAATTGAAAATGCGCATTGACCAGTGGGATCAGGCTTTAGCCTTGCTTCCCGATGCCCTTTTTTTAGAATTAATACGCAACTATATTGGGAAAGTTGAAACACCTTTTCATAAGCCAATTGTTAATAAAACAATTGGCAACATTGTTTAACAATGACGAATTTCAACAACGAGTTTTGGCATCATTAGGCCCTACCGATATTTTCCTTCTTAGTGCTGTGGCACTCTTAGGCGGTATGACTCAGCAGCAAATGAGCACACTTTTGCTACCGGCATACCAATTATGCCAATGCTTTGCAACAAGTACTTAACATGCAAGAGCGCCTGTTAGTTGATCCTCATCCCCAGCAAGCCGAGTCGATGATTCTCAATCCCCTTTTGCATGATCTGTTGGGTAAAACAAGTCCTTGATGTCTCTTCTTTGCTCCTTGATTTACCCCAAGAGGAAGAAAAACCTCGTTACATATGTGTGGGAGTTGAAAAGAAGCTGTTACGGGGGCTTAATGAGCCTTCATATCCATGCCGATATCGGTCGAGGAGGAAAACTGCTCGTCAGCCGGTTTGCCAAAGACGTTTTTGCTTTTGAAACAGAAGAGCAGCTGGAGAAATTAAATCTCTACAATCGCCTCTTATTTGCCGAACAAGCTCTTAAAGCTCAAGGTAAGAAAATTAGTGTCGATATCAAACAGATGGGACGTCTTTTAGCGCTGCCGCTTAAAGAGCTTGAGTATAGACTTTTCACCTACGGCTTTGAGCTTTTGATGCCCGATACAGAACATGAGGAAAATCAGAGAATTTTATACCTTTTTAACCCACTTTATTGAACAATTGCCCATAACGCAAACAAATCAACTTAAGCGTATCTCATTGCTATGCGGCTTTAAAGCGGGAATTGAAATTCAACAGATGGAGAACCTGCTACAGCTGTATGATGCAGTTGGTATCCAAAGTGCGCTCCAAAAGGCTTCTCCGCCTGAGTTACAACCAACAATTGACAGCGACTTCTCTCTTTCGTACAGCCAAGATCTCTCAGTTGCCTCTGATTTAGATATTCTGCACTGCATTGCTTTAGTCACAAAAGTTGATGTGGTGGCCACCTATGAGATAAATAAATCGAGTGTTTGCAAAGGGTTTGATTTAGGATTCTCTGTTGAACAAATCAGTAGCTATTTACACCATATTGCCTCAACCCTTCCCCCCTCTTTACAAGAAAACCTTCTTGCTTGGCGCCAAGAATTTAGTTCCATCAGCATGTATGACGGCATTCTTATGAAAACCGACCAACGCTTGGGGCGCATTTTTAAAGCCTTGCCCTCCTTACAGCCCTACATTGTTGCCCTTGTTGATGAGAATTTGTTTTTAATGAGCCGTAAAGAGGAACAGAATTGGCGTTTAGTCATTAAGGCAGCCGGAGTGGGAGAGTTGCCCACAAGCATCAGTGAACCGCTTAAGCAAGAAGAGGAGGTTGCCCCCCCTGTTGCTCCTAGCACCATTGTTGACACAGTCGATTTTGGGCCCTCTCTCTTTAAAACTCGAGCAGGTGGCAGAAAACACCAGTGATGCGATTAAAAAAGAGCTAAAAGCTGTTATTTATTCTAAAGGGTTATCAAAGGTGCAAAAAGAGGAACTGTTGGCCAGAGTGGAACAGAACGCTGCTTCTTGCTTGTACACCCAAATAGTTGCTCACAATGCTCCCTCTCAAACTCAAGAGGCCAGCGGCTTTGATTTCCAAGGTAAAGCTAATTTGTGCAAAGGGGCCGTTAACTCCAAAACCGATTTAATTGAGATGCATCTGATGCATCCCAACGGAGAGTTAGAAGTGCTTTTGACAGAGATGAAAGAGTTAATTAAAGACAGTGATGAGGTAATGGTACGAGTTCACACCCTTCCCGATTCAGTTGAGAAAATCATTGCCCTCAATAAAGTCTTTCGCGTGCGCAAAAAACGGCGGTCACTCTTTTTCCAAATCTAGTTGCTGTTCCAATCGCTTGGGATAATGGTAACCGGTAAAGGCCTCAAACTGGAGCATTCCTTGGCCGATAAGCATCTGCAGCCCATAGATGAGTGTGCTGCCCCCCTTTTGAGCTCGCTTAAGCAAAGCAGTTACCCGTGGTCGATACACCAGCTCATACACGATATGAGAAGGTTGGAAGTCAAAGGAGGGAATTGGGTCGACACCCATATGCTCTCCTTCCATTCCCAATGAGGTTGTCTGGACCACTAAATTAACCTCTGTATACCGATGTGCATGTTCCAAACTATCGTAAGAGGCCATAGTCTCATTGGCCAGCTGCTGAGCTTTTTGGGCCGAGCGGTTAAGAATCGTTACTTTGACCCCATGGTTGCGTAAAGCCCAGACAACTGCTCGAGCAGCTCCCCCTGCTCCAACAACAAGCGCACTTTGGATACTTTGGGTTTCTATAGCATGCTCTAATGGGCGTAAGAATCCGTAATAATCGGTGTTGATACCGCTAAAAAGTCCCCGTTTTCGTACCACGGTATTGCATGAGCCGATTTGTTTTACTTCGCGCGTAATTTGTCCCAAATAGGGCAATACGTGTTGTTTCAGCGGAACAGTCACTGAAAAACCGACAATTTTCAACATCTCTGCTAAAGCAAAAAAGGAGCGCACCGAATCGACTGGGATCGGTACGTAAATGGCATTGTACTTAATGCCATGAAAGCCGGTATTGTGAATCTGTGGTGAAAAAGAGTGGAGCACTGGATTCCCTATTAAGGCATACAGGTGGGTTCGCTCATCAACTTGATCAGCTCGGTAAAGCTCTTTCATCATCCGGGCAGTAATCTGGCCCGGAGCAAGTGGTTTATCGGCACAATAGGTCAACATTGAGCCCATTTTTTTATATAAAATGCGGGAAGGAAAGCCAAAATCACCCATCCCCAAGACAATTTTCTGGGGCACTGAAGCCAACTCTTCTTTGACTCTAAAAAGGGTAATCAAATCGTTGACTGAACGCGGAGTGACTGCCACTTTGGGGATGTCACCTGAAGCGGCCATTTTAGCTATCTTGTGGTAAATATCGGCAATGACAGTCTCAAAATTGTGCAATGAGCGGATAATTGTAATCCCTTTCTCTTTGGCTTGCGCCTCGGCAAGGCTTTTTTTCACATCTTCTTCAAGATCAATATAGGCAAACGAGCCTTCAAGTAACGTGCTTAACAAGGCCAAGCGGGAACGTTCTGATTTCTGATATGAGCCGCCGTCACTTTGTCTGCGACAGGTGAGAATGACCGGTAAATCAATCAAAGAGGGAAATGCAGCGGCTTGATTTAATTCTGATTCTTCAAGCAGATCAACCCGCAATTCAACAATATCGATATAGGGGCGATTGCGTTCAACCTGAAGTAGGTTCTCTTCGATTGTCGAGCCAGAAAGAACCAAGCATATCATCTCAAAGAGCCTCCGATGGCACAGAAGCCGGTTGCATCCCGCCTCTGGGTTATGGTACCTTTCATCATACTCGCAACACGACGAAGGTGCAATAAGCCACCATTTTGGAGCTGTACAAAGATGCTTCAGGTACAACAAGTTTCATTAGCATACGGGGAGCGCGAACTGCTCAAAGACGTAAGTTTTACCCTACCCAAAGGAGTTCGTGCTGCCTTAGCCGGAGCCAACGGCAGCGGCAAGTCTACCCTATTGCAAATCATCGCCTCTCTGATCCCCCCTGACAGTGGCTCAGTAGTCCACTCGTCTGCCTTACGCCTTTCGTATTTGAAACAGGCAGGGGTGTATCACGTTGGGACGACTCTCTTTGAAGAGGTCAAAAAAGGATATGATTATCTGCTTCCCCTATTGGAACAAAAAAGAGAATTAGAAGAGGCATTGCATCACGGTAGCAAAGAAGAGGCATTACTGCATCAGCTGCACGCTGTACAAGAGCAGCTGCTACAAAGTGGTTATTGGGACCAAGAAGCCCGCATTGATTACATTCTTAAGGGATTGGGGTTTGCCAAAGGAGATGGTAAGCGCAACTGCGAAGAATTTAGCGGCGGTTGGCAAATGCGTATTGCTTTGGCCAAGGTGCTCATCGAAGATCCCGATATAGCGTTACTGGATGAGCCGACTAACTACCTCGATATAGAAGCTCGCATCTGGCTTCGTTCCTATTTAAAACAATTTGCCGGCTCAATCATTATCGTCTCTCACGACCAAGATTTCCTTGATGAGACTGTCACTGAGGTGTATGAGCTTTTTTTAGGACAATTAAAGCGCTACAGCGGCACATACAGTTCGTATCTCATTCAGCGCCAAGCTGAATTGGAGCAATTGGAAAAAGCTTATAAACAACAACAAAAAGAGCTGCAGCGCACCGAACAATTCATTCAGCGCTTTCGCTACAAAGCCTCCAAAGCCCGCCAAGTGAAAAGTCGGGTTTTGATGATGGAAAAAATAGTTCCAATTGAAATCCCACCCCATTTAAAACAGATCTCTTTTAATTTCCCCTCCCCCCCTCCAAGTGGCAACGATGTGCTGGTTGTCGATAACCTAGGCAAATCATATGGTGAGCACCAGATTTTCAAGAACTTGAGCTTTTTTGTCAATAAAAAAGATCGCTTAGCTGTTGCCGGGCGAAACGGAGCCGGTAAATCGACGTTACTGCGCCTGTTAGCCCAAGCAGAAGCCTCTTTTAGTGGAAACATCACCTACGGCTCTAATGTAAAAATTGGGTATTTTGCTCAAAATACGGAAGGAACTCTTAATCAACAGAACACGGTTTTAGAAGAGGTAGAAGCTGTAGCTGACACTGCCGATATCCCTTCGTTAAGAAACCTTTTAGGCTCCTTTTTATTTAGCGGCGATGATGTTGATAAAAAAGTCTCGATTCTCAGTGGTGGAGAACGAAGTCGCTTAGCATTGGCTAAAATCCTTTTGCAGCCGGCTAATTTGCTCATTTTAGATGAACCGACGAACCACCTCGACATTTTTTCGATGAATGTGCTACTTAAAGCCATCTCTAGGTACCAAGGGACTGTTATTTTTGTCTCTCACGATACCCATTTTATTAACCATCTGGCAACACGCATTCTTTATCTAAGTGATCAAGAGCCCCTCTTTTTTGAAGGTGATTACTCTTATTTCTCTTGGAAATTAGAGCAATTACAAGCCCAAGAAAAGACCATTGAACTCCCTAGTAAACAGGAAACCAGTGTCAACTCCCTCTCCTACAAAGAGGCCAACCGCCTTAAAAATAGGCTTCAAAATATCGAAAAAGAGCAACAAGAGCTTATTAGCTCTCTTGAAGAGATTGAACATGAGCTTGAAGAGGTGTTGCAGCAAATGGCTCATAAAGAGAATTACAGCTCAGAAAGTGCAATCACAGCATTGGTTGCCAAAAAAAGGAGCTTGAACAAAAAAGAGCCGATAATGAAGAGCTATGGTTTGTCCTTGGTGAAGAGAAGGAAAAGGTGCATGAATCCCTGCTCTAATCACCAATTGGGCACACTGTTGCCAACGGTTATGTTGGCTTCAGCTTCCTTAGGACGCTTACAGCTGCTTCGCCAAGAAGGCTGCACCGTTATTGTGTGCCCCACCCAATGTGATGAAAAGCACAGTTTATCAAGTGCAAAAGAGGCAACTCTTCTCCTTTCCAAACGCAAAATGGGAGCTTTTTTACAACAAAACCCCTTGCCCCTCTACCCTGTTATCAGTGCCGACACCATCGTTTCATTACATGACAACCAGCTGGGAAAACCAGCTAATCGTGCTGATGCTTTTGCTCAAATACAGCTACTGGCAGGTACCACCCATGCCGTGTATTCGAGTTTTTGTCTCTATCTACCGCTATTAAAACAGAACTTTTGTGGTACCGATACAGCCTTGGTTACGTTCAAATCTCTTACCAACTCAGAGATCAATACATACCTTGATGCCAATCAATGGCAACAAGCAGCAGGGAGCTATCGTATCCAAGGACTTGGCGGTAGCCTTATAGAGGCAATATCGGGGTCACATAGCACCGTTGTGGGGTTGCCTCTACAGGCAATTTCTGCCATATTAAGTGCACTGGAGTGTCGTTGACCTGCAGAATATCCGCCTTATGGTGAGAAATAGCGAAGGGGACGGCTTGTTTATGCCTATGCACAGCCGTCGCAGGAGGAATTGTGTCCGTAGTTACTATGAAAAGCCTGCTTGAGTCAGGCGTCCACTTTGGTCATCAGACTAAACGTTGGAACCCCAAAATGGCCCGCTTCATTTTTTCTGAACGAAACGGGATTCACATCATTGACTTGCAAAAAACCAGTGCCTGTATTGTTGAAGCTTATGAAGCTGCGCGCAAGCAGGTGAAACAGGGCAAGACTATCTTGTTCATTGGTACGAAAAAGCAAGCTCAACAAACCATTGAAAGTGAAGCTAAGCGCTGTGGCATGCCGTATGTCAACAACCGCTGGCTCGGTGGCATGCTCACCAACTTTACCACAATTAAAAAGTCGATTAACCGTCTGAAAAAACTTGAAAAAGAAGAAACTGACGGCACCTTCGATTCCTATACAAAAAAAGAGATTGCTCTTCATCTTAAAGAGAAGAACAGACTCGAAAAGAACTTAGGCGGCATTAAGGAGATGAAAGATCTTCCCGGCGCCATTTTCATTATTGATACGAAAAAAGAGGCAATTGCTGTTGCCGAAGCCCAACGACTGGGCATCCCCATCATTGCCGTAGTCGATACTAACTGCGATCCTACCGGTATCGATTACCCCATCCCGGGAAACGATGATGCTATTCGTGCTATCTCGCTCTTTGTTGAAATCATTGCCAATGCAGTACTCGATGCCGATAAAGAAGTCGGTATTCAAATTATCGAATCACTGCCTGAGGTAGAGGAAACTGAAGAGCCCGCTGCAAAAAGCAAAGATGAAGATGATGAAGTTGTCTATGATGAAACAACTGATCTTTCTGATTTCGAAGCTACAGAAGAGCCGGCAGCCGAAGAGCAAGAGGCAGTTCCCGCTACCAAGAGTGTTAAAATAACTGAAGGTGGCATTGAAGTAGACGAAGAAATTCTCTACGAAGACTAATGATACAAGGAGTTTACTGTGCAAATTTCTGCTGAAATAGTAAAAAAACTACGCGACGCCACAGGTGCGGGAATGATGGACTGCAAAAAGGCGTTGGTACAAGCTGAAGGCGATTATGCCAAAGCTGAAAAAATTCTTAAAGAGATGGGTCTGGCTGCCGTTGCTAAGCGCTCCGGAAGAGCTACCAATAACGGTCGCATCTTCACGCTTGTCGACTCTGATAAGGCTGTGATTCTTGAAATGGCCTGCGAAACCGACTTTGTGGCCCGTAATGCCGATTTCATTGCTTTGGGCAAACAGTTGTGCCACGACATTATCGAAAATAATTACCGTGAAATCAACGAAGCCATGCAACAAAAAGTCCTCGATTTGATTACGACCATCAAAGAGAACATGTCGCTGAAAAAGTTTGAAGTAATGGACATTAGTGCCAACCAACTGGTAAGCCAGTATGTGCACGGTGAAGGGGAATTGGGCGTATTGGTGAAACTTGAAGCCCAGAAGCCCGAAGTCTTGCAATTGCCTGAAGTTCTTGCGTTTGCCAACGATTGTGCTTTACATGTCGCAGCCTTCTCTCCTCGCTACTTTTCCAAAGAGAATGTCGATCAAGCCTATATTCAAGAGCAGACTGAAATCTACAAAGCTCAAACCCTCGCTTTGGGGAAACCCGAAAAAGTTACTGAAGGGATTGTGAAAGGGAAGCTTGCCAAGCATCTTGGCGAAATCTGCTTTTTGCAACAAGGCTTTGTTAAAGAAGATTCCAAGAGCGTTGAACAAGTCTTAGCCGCGCTGGCCAAAGGTGTCGGCTCCGATTTAAGCATAACAGGATATACGTTCTATCGTGTTGGAGTTGAAGAATAAGCTATTTTCGCCTTATGCCGCACGGAATTTTCCGTTGCGGCTTGTGTTTGGAGGTTGTCGATGCAAACAGTATTAGAATCGTGTGAATCGAAGATGAAAAAAAGCGTTGGGGCTTTGAATCAGGAATTCAGTGCTTTGCGTACAGCAAGAGCTTCAGCAGCCTTATTTGATAAAATTAAAGTTGAGTATTATGGGCAAGAGACTCCCCTTTCTCAAGTTGCCAGTATCTCAGTGCCTGAAGCACGATTGGTGGTAATCCAACCTTGGGATAAAACGCTGTTAGGACCTATTGAGAAAGCTATTCTCAAAAGCGAACTCTCTTTGAATCCCAACAATGATGGTAAGTTGCTACGCATTAACTTCCCTCCGCTGACTGAACAAAGACGCAAAGAGTTGGCAAAAGGGGCTAAAGCAACTGCCGAGCAGAGCAAAATTGCCATTCGCAATATTCGGCGGGAGGCTATTGACGAAAGCAAGCGCTTACAAAAAGCTTCCGACATTTCTGAAGACGAACAAAAGGATCTTGAAAACAAGATTCAGAAGTTGACCGATACCTATATTGCTCAAATTACCGACATCGCTGCCGAAAAAGAGAAAGAAATTCTGGAAATCTGATGGAAAGCAGCTCACACCTTCACCCCGAAGCCGAAGGGTATCCTCACCACATCGGCATTATCATGGATGGCAACGGCCGTTGGGCTAAAAAAAGGGCCCTTCCCCGCACTGCCGGCCATTACGAGGGGGTGAAGGCTGCCAAACGGGTAACTACCGAAGCTTCCCGTTTGGGCATTCCCTATCTTACATTTTATGTCTTCTCAACAGAAAATTGGCGCCGACCCGATGCCGAAGTAGCCTATTTAATGAATCTCCTGAGCACCCGCATTTACAGCGAGCTCGATTTTTATCGTCGCTTGGGTGCCAAAGTGGTTTTTCGGGGGGCCACCGACTTACTCTCTACCGATGCAAAAGAGGCTATGGCTGCAACTGAAGAGGCAACCAAAGACAACACCCATATTCTTATCACTTTAGCCATTAACTATGGGGGGCAAGATGAAATCATTCGGGCGGTAAACCGGTGGCTCAAAGCCACTGAGAAGAAAGAGGAACTAACCTCCACAGCCTTACAACAACATATGGATCTTCCTTTCATCCCTCCTGTTGATTTGATTATCCGCTCAGGAGGCGAAAAACGGCTAAGCAATTTCCTTTTGTGGGATGCTGCGTATGCCGAATTGGCTTTCTACGACTCCTTGTGGCCCGACTGGGGAGCTAAAGAGCTTGTCGCTGCTTGCACCGAATTTGCCAACCGGGAGAGGAAATTTGGAGGGATACCGACTTGAAGCCCTTGCTTAAGCGCATCATTCTTTTTTGCATCGCACTGCCGGCCCTATTTGGCATCATCTTCTTTCTTCCTTGGTACCACCACCTCGCTTTTGCCCTATTGGCTGTAGCTACGGTGTTACTAGGGAGCTTGGAAATGAAAAATATGCTCTTTGGCCCTTTTGAAAAACCGTTGGTACCGTTTTGGGGCTCAAGTCTTCTGGTAATAGGGCAATACGTACAAGGTGCTTTTTGTCCCTCTTTTCCGTTGGTTCTTTTTATCGCATCGCTACTGATTTTATGGTTATTCAGCATCGAGATTTTTACCGGCGGGAAAGATGAATTTGCTCAAGCAAACCAGCGGATTGGCAAAAGCTTATTGCTGGTAGTTTATCCCGGACTTTTTTCGCTCTTTTTTATCCTTATTGCCATGCTTGAACAGGGGACTTTTGCCCTCTTAACGCTTTTTTTATTGGTATTTGCCAACGACACATTTGCCTATGTTTTTGGCATGTGGTTGGGACGATCCAACTCTAACATCCTGGCAGCTAGCCCCAACAAAAGTCTTGCCGGCTTTGTGGGGGGATTTGTATCTACATGCGTTATCAGCGTAGTATGGGTGGTGGTGGTTCCTGAAGCTGCCCTCCTATTTACCTGGTGGCAAGCCTTGATTCTGGGAGCCGTGTTGGCTGCTGTGAGCAATCTTGGCGATTTAATTGAATCTGTGTTCAAACGGGGAGCCA
Organism: Sphaerochaetaceae bacterium; assembly: GCA_050950025.1. GTDB lineage: Bacteria > Spirochaetota > Spirochaetia > Sphaerochaetales > Sphaerochaetaceae > JBMNGW01. The sequence continues at coordinate 44,193 of JBMNGW010000003.1, forward strand.
AAGTCAAAGACTCAGGGACCCTTATGCTTGGACGCGGAGGCATTCTGGATTCGATTGATTCTCTTTTAGCTTCGGCACCGTTGTTTTATCTTCTGGCCTATCTTTTTGCATAATGTGGAGTATCTGATGGAAGGGCGTTCTAAACGATCCATAATCATTTTAGGGTGTACTGGCAGCGTCGGAACGACGGCTTTGCAGGCTTTGGAGCACTATGCTCATGAATTCGAAATAGTCGGCCTTAGTGCTCATAGCAATGTGCGCCAGTTAGCCGACATCGCCACCCGCTATAACTGTAAACATGTGGCCATAACCGGCACATTCGACGCTCCGAATCTGACCAACCTCTTTGCCCCTGATGTAGCGCTTCATTTTGGCAAATCAGGGTTGTTGGAAATGATTCAAAATGTTGATGCCTATATGGTACTTAATGCCATTAGCGGAGCCGATGGGCTTGAACCCACTTTTGCTGCCATCAGTAGCCACAAACACTTGGCCCTCTCAAATAAAGAGAGTGTTGTGATGGCGGGAGATTTATTGTTTGAACATGCCCGAAAGCACAACACAAAAATTATTCCTGTCGATAGTGAACATAGCGCTTTATATGCTCTGGTTAATACATTTGGCAAAGAGGAAGTTGAGCATTTGGTTATTACTGCCAGCGGCGGACCATTTCGCCTCACTCCCCTTGATCAAATGAAAGATATTACTGTTGATATGGCTTTAGCCCACCCAACGTGGAAAATGGGACCTAAAATTTCTGTCGATTCGGCAACAATGGCCAACAAAGGGCTGGAAATTATGGAAGCCTCATTTTTGTTTGGTTTTGAGGCCTCCTCGATAGAGGTTGTCATTCATCCCCAAAGTATCGTCCATTCGCTTATCCGATTGCACAGTGGTGCTCTTTATGCTCAGTTATCTCCTCCCGATATTGCCTTGCCTGTTATGGCGGCTTTAAGCGAAGATTTTCTGGCATTGCGCAATGCGGTACGCCCACTCGATTTTACCGATTTGCAGCTTAATTTCAGCGCTCCCGATTTCACCCGGTTTCCGTTGATTCAACATGCCTATACCTGTACTCAAACTCGCTATGCCTACCCTATTGCCTATAACGCTTCGAATGAAATTGCAGTGCAAGCCTTTTTTGAAGGACAAATTCCTTTTACCAAAATAGCCGATATTGTCGCCCAAACCCTTGAGTTTGATTGGATGCAAAGCGTTGATTCGTTGGCAAAAATACAGAGCATTGACAAGGAGGTCAGGCGAAAAGCTGCTGTGTTGGTCAAAAGGAGCCGCTGATGAGTTCTCTTTTTTCTATTGTCATAGGCATTATGAGTATTGCAATAATGGTGGGAATTCATGAAACTGGGCATTTTGTATTTGCCCGGCTGATGGGGATTGAAGTGCATACCTTTGCCATCGGCTTTGGCAAAGCAATTAAGAAATGGCAAAAAGGGAAAACGGTGTACCGTCTGAACATCTTCCCCTTAGGTGGCTATTGTCAGCTTAAAGGGGCCGATGAACTGCAAAAACGATTAGATGGGAAAATAGATGAACATGCTCCAAGCGAAAAGGGATCGCTGTTTTCTGTTTCTCCTTGGCGCCGAATTGGTGTTTATGGTGCCGGATCTCTATTCAATTTCCTTTTTGCCTTACTGATTCTGATTGTTTTCTATCTTTTGCCGTATGAGGCTGTCAGTTATCCTAATAAAATTGTTTTAAGCAGCGACTATCCCTCTTTATTTGGCGTAGAGGAAGGAGATTACCATCTTGCCCGCGATGGAGGATTACTTAGCGGCGATGTTGTTATTGCCATCGGCGAGCACCATGTAACCACTTTTTCTGATATCCAAGAGGCCTTAAGCCATTATAAGGGGGGCCAAACAATTGACTTTACGGTTTTGCGCAACAACAAACAGCACATCTACACTCTATCTACACCTAAGGATAAGCCACTGCATCTTGGGCTTAGTTACTATATGGCTCCTATTATCGGCTTTGTGGCTCCCCTTTCAGCAGAGCAACGAGCTTTGCTACTGCCTAATGACCGTATAATTGCCCTTTTTGGCCAAGAGGTGAATAACACTTTTGATGTTTTGCAATTACTTAGCGACAATCCTCAGGTGATTGAACTGACTATTCTCAGAGGCCAACAAGAACTTGCTATTACGTATGTTCCTGATCGCCTAGATTCTGGTGAGCTGGCTATCGGTTTCTCATTTTTACACCAAAGCGAACAGAAAAAAGGGCTTGGTTTAACTGCTGTTCCTTCTGCCTTAAAAGAAGCTGTCTCCACCTTCGGATCAACATTTGCCCTCATTCCCCGTCTTTTTTCGGGCTCAATCCCCTTTAAAGATGCCGTAGCCGGCCCGATTCGCATCTCGTATGTTATTGGGCAGATGCGCAACGCCTCAGTGCGGGCAGCTCTTCATCTTTTGGCCCTGGTAAGCCTTTCGTTGGCTGCGGCAAACCTGCTACCAATTCCGGGTCTCGACGGGGGTTCAATACTACTGAGCCTCCTTGAATTGATACGTGGAAAAAATGTTTCGCCCCGCTTCTTTGTCCGCTTTCAATCTGTTGGACTGGCATTTTTAGCTGTATTGATGCTCTTGGTGCTGGCTCAGGATATCGGGTTTCTATTTTCAGGGTTCTGAAAAACGTTCCACTTCAACAAACCGGACAAGCTGGTTCTGAAAGCCCATGGTGATGATACCTGTTTCACCGTTACGCTGTTTGGCCAAAATGACTTTTGTTGGCTGAACGGGAAAGCCTTGGAAACTTTCCATAGATGCAGAGGCATCACTGCCCTCTTTGTTTAAATCGGCAAGACGATCGCGATGCAAAAGAATAACAACATCAGCATCCTGTTCCACCGATCCCGAATCGCGCAAGTTGGCTAAGTTAGGTTCTTTCCCTTCAGCATCTCGGGAAACTTGGGAAAGGGCAACGATTGGAATTTGCAGCTCACGCGAAAGAGCTTTTAGAGAACGGGAGATTTCGGCTACTTGTTCATGGCGGGGAACATTTGGCAAGGCCTCGGGATTAATCAAACCGATATAGTCGATAAAAAGAATCTTAATATCTTTTTCCCGCTTCATTCTGCGAGCCTGACTGCGTAAATCAAGCAATTTGATATTAGGAGTATCCTGAATATAGAGTTTGCTTTCATAAATGCGGCTGGCTGCATCGACAATATTTCCCATATCTTGGTTACGTAGGACCGCAGAGCGAATCCGTTTGGAATCAACGCGGGCTTCGGCGGCCAATATACGCTCCATAATTGCCATACTGGTCATTTCAGCCGAGAAAAAACCGGTAGGGATTTTACGGTGAATGGCAATATCAATGGCCATGGAAATAGCAAAAGCTGTTTTACCCACCGAAGGACGGGCTCCAATAACAATGAATTCTGATGGCTGAAAACCACCGGTCATCTCATCAAGCTGGGCAAAGCCCGATTTTATCCCATCTTTGTTCCCATGTTTGGCCCGCTCCATAAGACGGTCGACTGTTTTATTAACTAAGACAGAACTCTCTTGGTAGCGTTCCGAAAAAGGGGCACTCGAAAACTGCAACTCGCTCATTTTTCGCTCGTTTTCATCAAGGAGCACAGCAATATCGAGTGATTGGTCAAACACATCAGCTTGCATTCTGCCACTAAGTTCCAACAGGCGCCGGCGCAGTGAGAGAGCTTGGACTATGGTGGCATAATAATGGGCATTGGCTGTAGTGGGTACATCGCTGGTTAACGAAGCGATATAGGCCATCCCACCGCAGAGTTCCAATGCTTTTTTTGATTTTAAATAATCGGTGATTGTAATAAAATCAATGGTCTGGGCGGGATGTTCATGACTGAAATTGAGGATGGCATCGAATAGCATTTGATGACCGCTGTTGTAAAAATCTTCTTTTTTAAGAATCTCTGCAACTTCACTAAAGGCGGCACTGCTAAGCATAACTGCTCCAAGTACCGCTCGTTCGGCTTCATCATTGTGGGGAGGGACTCTACCCGGCGCATAATCCGATGCCATATGTTCTACTGCTCCTCTTGTTCAGTCTCTGATAGAGGTTCTTCTTCCTCTTCCTCTTCCTCTTCTTCATCCTCTAAGCCTTCAGCTCCGTACTCGGGCTCAGCTTCAACTTCAACTTCAGCTTGAGGCTTTGCTTTAGCAGCAGCTGCTTTTTCTGCCAGCTCTTGCTCTTTTTGAGCTTTTTTCACTTCGGCTTCGCTGACGACTTCAATAGTAACTGTGGCAGTTTCCCCCTCATAGAGGCGAACATTCACATGGTAGGTACCCACCATCTTAATGTCATGGCTGGCAACTTCAATACGCTTTCGTTCCACTTCAATGCTTTCTTTAGCCAATGCCTCTTGCACCATCGAGTTCGTAACAGAGCCAAACAGTCGTCCCGACTCTCCGGCACTGACAACAAGGGTCAACGTCATTTCATCAAGACGCTCTTTTAAAGAGGAGGCAGCTTTGCGCTTCTCTTCTTTGCGCCTTTCTATAGCATCAGCTTTAGCGGCAAAGATAGCCTGATTCGATTTATTAAAAAGGACGGCGTACCCTTTTGGAAGGAGGTAGTTGCGGGCATAACCGCGTTTGACGACAACGACGTCCCCCTCCTCTCCCACGTTCTGGACATCTTGGTTCAATATAACTTTCATGAAAACAATCTCCTATCATTTCCTATACTTGATCCATGTCTCCGACACTCCGGCCAAAGGAAGTGCCAAAAGCGGAATCAGATTCACCCCGGGAATCAGCAGCAACAATATGGCAAGAACAAAAACCCGTGAGGCGGATGCCTGCGGATTTCGTTTTTGCATTACAGAAGCCACTAACGATATCCCCTGTAGGGCATACAGCATGGTAATGGCCAAGGCAATGTTCCAAGCAAGGCTTTGCAACAAAGTGACTTGCAAAAACATTGTTGCCAGTACAACACTCCAGCTACCTAAAAAAAACCACACAAAAAACTCAGGTAGAGCCCATCGACAGAGCCTCTTTTGAAAAGAGTGCTCGGTGCGATGAATCAACAGTTCGCTTATCAAAAGCGATAAACCGAACTGTCCCAAAAACAACGGCAAAAAGCCCAACATAAGAGTCTGCACCACCGCCTCAAAGAGCCACTGCAACTGCACAACCTGATTAGGGACTAAGCTAGGAGCAATGGCATCAAACACTGCGCGGTAGATTTGTTCTACTGCCACAACGCTTGTTGAGCCGCTGGAAAACCAAAGAACTAAAGCCAACCCCCACACAAGGGCCGCTGCACCGCTTATTAGAAGGCGCCTGAGGCTACTGTGTTTGGCTAACCCTATCCAAATAGCGGCTCCTATTAATAATGTCAAAGGCAAATACAGATTCACAAACAAAAAACCTACAGCCGTTGAAGCTGGCAGCTCTTTTGACAATCCAGTCAGCTGAGTGCCAATAAGCACAAGTGCCACAAGGCCGATTGGCACTAAATTCAGTCGATTAGACTCAAGTTTTGGAGCAAAAAACAGTAGCGGAATGATGAATAGGGTCGATGTCACCTGCAGCCGATACATGATAAAGCTCATTCCGGCTGCCAAGGCTATCGAACGAATCGATTCGACACTCCTTCGCTCCATAGGTGTTCCGTCCTACTGCCTATCAAAAGGAAGATATGCCAAAACGCGAGCACGCTTGATTTCTGTGGTCAAAGCTCTTTGGTGCTTGGCGCAGTTTCCAGTAATTCTGCCGGGAAGAATTTTCCCCCGCTCTGTAATATAGCGGCGCAGTAAATCGGGATTTTTGTAATCGGCGACTAGGTTCTGGGTGCAGAATTTGCACACTTTTTTCCTAAAAGGGCCTCGTTTGCCGCCAAATCTCCGCTCTCTTCCTCCGCGACCATCAAAATCGTCGCCTTTCATACTCATTGCTTCTTTATCTTCACGCATCTTCTTTAACTCCTAAAATGGAATGTCATCATCAAACTGTTCGGGCCCCGGGAAATTGGAACTGGCAGAGGGAGGACGCGAAGCTGGTGCTTCTGTTTCACTTCGTCTATAGCCCTGTTCCTGAGAGGTTGGCGAGCCGCCGAGCAGCTGAATAGAATTGGCAACAACCTCAACCCTGCTTCTGCTTTGCCCCTCTTGTTCCCAGCGATTCTGCCGCAGCTCCCCGCTAAGGGAAACCTGCTTTCCTTTGGTCAAATAGGGTGATAAAGCCTCAGCCTGTTTGCCCCACACCACGATATCAAAGAAGCTTACTTCTTCCTCGCGCTGATCACCGGACCTCTTTATACGGTTTACAGCCAAAGAAAAGCGACCAACGGCATAACCGCTGTTGGTGAACCTCAGTTCGCAATCACGGGTCAGGCGGCCTACGAGCACAACGATATTGGTATCATTAGCCATGGTTAGTTACTCCTGTCTTAGTTACGGGATTCTTTCACTACGAACAAGAATTTCAATACGGGGATCATCAATTTGAAGGCATTGTTCATCACATTGATTGAGGCAGGATCGACACTCAATTCAAAGTAGTAGTAGTGTCCCTTGTCCTGTTTTCTGATGAGGTAGGCGAGGTTTTTCACTCCCATATCCTCTTGTTTGGTAATCTCGGCTTGCGCAGAAGAGAGTTCTGCTTGGACTAGCTCAAGACCTTTTGCCGTCTCCTCTTCGTTAGCATCGAAGATGACGGTCAATTCATACGTTCTCATAGTTCCTCCTTACGGACTATATGATCCACTTCCAGTGGATAAAGAGGTCATCGAACACTACCACAGGAAAAAGTGGCGTGTCAAGGCGACGAAAGCCACCGACTTGCGGTGGCTTTCTCTCAAAATTGCCTGAATAAAGCACTATTTTTTATTTTTGTGCCGGTTCTTTCTCAGTTTTTTCTTTCGTTTGTGAGTAGCAATTTTATGTCTTTTTCTTTTTCTTCCACAAGGCACTGTAGGGCTCCTTATTACAAAATCGAATTCACATCTGTAACTGTCGACCTATTATGCGGTTTACATAGAGTAAGGTCAAGAGGCATATACAGAAAAAATCTGCGGATTAAGGACAAGATGAACGTTTTAATATTCGGCTTAGGCTTATTAGGCGGAGGTTTTTCCTCAGCCACCTATTTTCTCGACCGCGGCGATCAGGTGCGAATAACTGATTTGCGCTCAGAAGAGTCGCTTGGCGGTCCTTTGGAAATTCTCAAACAACGGGGGGCAACTGCAGTCTGCACTGAACACCGCTACAGCGATGTTGAATGGGCCGATTTAGTAATCAAAAACCCGGCAGTTTCTCCCGATAACCCCTATTTGAAAGTAGCTCGGAAAATTGAGACAGACATCTCCTACCTTCTTAGCTCTTCAGTTGCCCAAAAGACCAAAGTTATTGCCATCACCGGTACAAAAGGGAAAACCTTTACTGTAGCGACCGTTACCCATATTTTAAACAGTGTGGGCAAAGAAGCTTTGCAGTTTGGTAATATGGGTATCAGTGGTTTCACTATTCTCAGCGAGTTGGAAAAACGGGAGCAAGAAGGGCTACCACTGCCCTCGTATTTAGTATGTGAGCTCTCTTCTTGGCAAATCCGTGATCTATATCATTCTAATGGTAAAACTATTCCCCCTCTTTCACTGGTAGCTCTAACTAGCCTTTTTCCCGATCATTTGAATTGGTACAACGATTACCAAAGTTATAAAGAGGACAAATGGCTCCTTTTTGGCTCTTCGTATGCCCGCATCATTATGAGCGAACAACATGCAGCTGAATTTTCTCAATCGCTGGGGAAAAAGCCCAAGGGAATCAAAACAGTGGAAAGCTTTGCCGATGCATCTAATCAAGATCCTAAAAACCAAGTTGCCTTTGCAATTTGTAGGAGCTTGGGAGTCGGCTCACGGCAAATCGCCTCTGCTTTGGAATCATTTACGGGAGTTCCCCATCGCCAAGAACAAGTGGCAATCAAAGATCATATCGTCTTCATTAACGACTCGGCAGCGACCATCCCCGAATCGGTCTCTTTTTCGTTGCTCTATTGCCCTTGGCCGTTTCATTTAATCAGCGGCGGAACCGATAAAAACCTGGCAGCTGAGGGGATGCTTGAGGCCCTGAAGCGAGCCTCATCGATTCATCTGCTTAGCGGTAATTTTACTGACAATAAACTTATTCCTTTATTAAAAAGAGAGAAGATTCCCTTCCACGGTCCTTTTAATTCAATGGAGGCCGCTTTTCACTCAGCAGTAGCCAGTGCACGTAACAGCTTAAGCATTCATCAAACCACGGCTGTTATCCTCTCACCCGGGGCTACTTCATATGGTCTATTTTTGCATGAATTTGATCGAGGAGATCAGTTTAGAGCTTTAGTACATGCTCTTTAGCGATGAAGGGCCAACCAGATTCGTTCCACTGCCACATAGATTCCATACACTCCCTTTTTGTAGCGGTAATCGACAGTGGGCGGACGGCTATAGACCTCACCACCAAAGCTCTGTTTAAAAAACTTAAGGCTCTTTAGGTGTTGATCGGCAGTTGCATCGGTGCTGATGCCATACAAATCATACACACTACACCCCTTCTCTATTGCCCGGCCAATGGCATAATCTTGCAACACATAACTGATTGAAGCGTCTTGATCAACTGCCGTTGCTCCGTACAAATAAAGTGCCTCTTTGGCACCAAAGAGCACTACAATGCCCCCTAAAACACTATTGCCTTTGCAAGCCAAAAATAAAAGAGATTCACCATCAAGGCCCTTTAGTTGCAGTGCCTTTTTAATATAATCGGCACTGCGGGGAGAAAAGTGTGCTTTTTGAGCTCTTTGGCGATATAAAGCATACCATTGGTTGAACAGCTTCTCATCTTTTTCATCCCAGCATGCGATTGTCATAAGGGGATCACGCTTTTTTAAATGACGAAGCGTCCGTTTTTTATACGCAGAAGCAACTCTTTCATACCCCTGTGTTAGATTAAGGCGCACAGTTGCCTCCGGTTGAATGGCATAACGACATTGAATGAGATTTGCATCAGCTTGATAGGGTGCATTCCAAGGTAAATCAAAACGGACAAAAGCCACCTGAGATCCCAACAAGGGTTTCAAAAGCTTGCCAATACGGTGTGGCTCAATACCAGAGGCGAAAGGAATATAAGCCAACTGTTGTTTGCCGACAAGTGTTTTAATGAGAACCAAAAAATGAATTGGTTTGGCATGCCGATTTTCTTGGTAGGAGAAAGCGCATGGATTCCACCCTGAGCTCTGTTTTACAGTTGCCCAGTAGCTACTTTGCAAAGCCGATGCATTTGGGCCAAGCAGCTTTAGATCAATGCGCTTGAGCTCTCCTTGGCTCATAAATCAGCCTACATCTCCATTTAGATAGGTCGAAACAGTAAGGGTCTTGCCTTCCGATCCAATCCGATGGCCGTCTATCATCACCACTCCATTGACTGTTTTCAAAGGAAGGGAGAAAAACAGGTCGCTTTTTAGCTGAGTTCTTGGCTCTTTTGGACTAACAAACCCTTCGGCATTCAATTCTGTGCCCACTTCAAATTGGTCGGCAAAAATCACTTCACACGTTTGGTGAAACTCAGCTTGGGGGTCACTGGCAGCCAATAACATTCCCCGGCTTTTTACTCCTCTGAAATTAGCCGGCTTCAAGTTCTCCACCAATACAATATTGCGTTGGTCTAGTTCTGCTTCTTTGTAGAAAGGGACAATGCTCGAAACAATTGTCGTCGGTTCTTCTTTTCCTGTGTTCAGAGTTAAAATATAGAGTCTATCGCCACCGCTATGTCTTTCAATTTGTTCAATCTTAGCCACTCTCAAAGTCACTTTTTCGGTAAAGAGGGCTGCGGGGCTTTGCACGTCATCCATGGTGTTCGTCTCCTTATTCTGGGGTTGCTGCACTCCGGCGTAGCGGTTACGTAATGTTTCGATATGATCATCCTCCAATTTGGTAAAGAGGTAGTCAAACTCACTGATGCTCAGCTCTTCTTCATAGATACCTAAACCACTCCAATCTTTTTGGTTGCTGCCGATGTACGTTAACAACCGTTTGCTGGTAGCTGGCATATACGGAGCGATTAACAGAGCCAAATCGCGAATCAAATAGAAAAGTGTTTTTAACAGGGAAGCAGCTTGAGCTGGATTGGCAGTTCTTTGTTTCCAAGGTTCCCCATCTTGAAAGGCTTTGTTGCCTATTGAAGAGAGGGCAAATATCTGGCGCAAAGCTTCGCGCAGTTCCGCTTTTTCCAAAAGATCCACTATGTGCTCTTCTTTTTCCACAACCTGATCAACTAATGATTGATCAAGTTCTCCGTCAGGCATCTTACCATCGTAAAAGCGGGAAATAAACGAAAGGGTCCTGTGGACTAGATTGGAGAGGTTGCCTATCAGCTCTCCGTTAACAAGGTGTTGAAACTCTTTCCAAGTGAACAGCACGTCGGCTTTTTCGGGGCGGTTATAATAAAGATAAAAGCGCCACACATCGGGGGGAATATTGGTTTGTTGCACATCATTGCCAAAAATACCGGTACCCCGACTTTTGGAGAATTTACCCCCCTCATAATTCAGATATTCACTGCTTGACATATGATGAAGCATCGTCCACTTCTCACCGCTTGCTAGTAAAGTGATGGGGAAAATGACTGTATGAAAGGGGATGTTATCTTTGCCGATGAATTGATACAGCTCCACATTTTCCGGATTTTGCCACCACGAACGCCACTGATCTGTGAAACTGGCTGTAATGGAAATATAGCCGATGGGGGCATCAAACCATACATAAAAGACTTTATCTTCGTACCCTTTTTTCGGGACGGGAATTCCCCACTTCAAATCACGGGTAATGGCCCTCTCTTTTAGACCATCTCGCATCCAGGAGCGGGTTGTTTGGATGGCGTTTTTAGCCCAAAACCCTTTTTGCGAAGCCTCATCCATCCATTTTTTCAGCAGCGGCAGTGCTTTGGGTAAATCTAGATAGAGGTGCTTGGTCTGTTTGAGAATCGGCGTGTTGCCACAGATACCACACACTGGATTTAGTAAGTCGGTCGGATCGAGTAAGGTTCCGCATTGATCGCACTGATCGCCGCGGGCACTTGTCGAACCGCAAAATGGGCAAGTCCCCTCAACAAAGCGGTCGGCCAAAAACCGTTGGTCATGCTCACAGTAAAGCTGCTTAATATGAGCTTCTTTAATATACCCGGCTGCTTCGACTTTTTTAAACAAATCTTGAACGATTTGGGTTTGCAACGGGGCGCTGGTCCGCCCAAAATAGTCGAAATCGATCTCAAACCACTCATAAATTTCTTTATGAATCGTATAATACCGATCGCACAGTTCTTTGGGAGAAATCCCCTCCATTAGGGCTTTGGTTTCGCTGGCGGTGCCGTACTCGTCGGTACCGCAAATATAGAGCGTCTCATACCCTCTTAGGCGGCAAAAACGGGCATAGGCATCGGCAGAGAGGACTTGAATCAAGTTGCCAAGGTGGGGAATGTTATTGACATATGGCAAAGCTGAGGTAATCAAACGTTTTTTCATGCAGTCACTATACAGCTCTCAAGCTCTTTTATCAATTGGAAGGGCACTTCATTGACGAGCTAATCCTTCTGCTATACATTAGAGGTGGCCTTTTATGGCCATAGGAGGGTATCAATGGCAACAACGGGTACGAAATTTCGTTTCCCGCAGCAGATCAGCCCCAAACTCATTCTGGCTATCATCGGAGTGATTATCCTTTTTTTCACGATCATCAGTACACTATTCGTAGTTGATCAAAAAGAGGAGGCGGTTGTTCTCAGATTTGGAAAATTTAGTAAAATTGCCGGTCCGGGATTGCAGGTAAAACTGCCTTTCGGCATCGACAAAAATTACAACATCCCCACCAAAGTTATCCAGACAATGAATTTTGGCCAAGGGGTGGCAAACAACTCCGGAGAATCAATTTTCTTCCCCTCTTCCTCAACTTCACGAAGTACGGAAGAAGAAGCAGTGATGCTCACCGGAGACTTGAATATCGTCAATGTGCAGTGGATTATTCAATACCGTATTGAAGACCCTGCCAAATGGCTGTTCAATGTTCATGAGCGGGATAAAACCATCAGAGACATCAGTCAAAGTGTTATCAACCAACTTGTCGGTGATTTGCCTATTTTGGCTATCATGTCGAGTAAGCGAACTGAAATAGAAGTTGAATCACAGACTATGATGCAAAACATCTTCGACTCCTACGACTTTGGAGTGAGGGTTGTGACGGTCAAACTGCAAAACATTGTTCCCCCTATTGGGGAAGTGCAGGACGCTTTTGAAGATGTCAACAAAGCTATTCAAGATATGAACCGCTTAATTAACGAAGGCAAAGAGCAGTACAACAGGGAGATTCCCAGGGCCCAAGGAGAGGCGGCTCAGCTGCTTTTAGTGGCAGAAGGATATGCTGCTGAGCGAGTTAATAATGCCGATGGAGATGTGGCGCGCTTTAACGCTGTCAGAGAAGCTTATGCATACAACAAGGAAATTACCTCTCGCCGTCTTTACATTGAGACGATGGAAGAAATTCTTGGCGGCCGTGATCAGAAGCTGACGCTCATCGATAAACATTTGGACAATTTCTTGCCAATTAGTACCCTCGGTACAGGCCAGGGGGGTGCACAATGAAAAAACTAATTACAACACTGGTAATTATCGGCGTATTTCTTCTCATCTTCGTGTTACTTGGACCATTTTTCATCCTTCAAGAGGGTGAAGTGGCCGTTGTAACCCGCTTTGGTCGAATCACTAATACCTATTTTACAGCGGGACTGAAAATTAAAGTCCCCATGGTTGATAACGTGGTCAAATATCCCAAGAAAATCTTAAGTTGGGACGGAGATGCCCAACGGATTCCCACCAAAGAGAACCAGTTTATTTGGGTTGATACTACTGCCCGCTGGCGCATTGCCGATCCGGGACTGTTTTATCAGTCGGTGAACACCCTCCCCTACGCCATCTTGCGCCTTAATGACATCATTGATTCAACTATCCGCACGGTCATCAGTGAAAACTATCTTAACGAAGCTGTACGTAATACCAATCAAATCAATCAGATGCGTATTGAAGAGCAAGTGATGACGGTAGAAAACCTTGAGGATGCCGAGCAGCTGCGCAACCTTACCCGAACTGATACTCAGCAGGAAAACATCAAAATTGGACGTGAAGGCCTTTCTCAGCAGATGCTTTCTATTGCCAGCCAATTCACAAAAGAATTTGGAATTGAAGTGATCGATATCGTTATCAGGCAAATTCGCTACAGTACCGATTTGACTCAAAGTGTCTACCAAAGAATGATTAAAGAGCGTAATCAGATTGCAGAAGCTTATCGCTCGTATGGTATGGGACAGCAAGCCCGTTGGGTCGGAAAGACTGAAAACGACAAAAAGGCGATTATTAGCCAAGCCTATGCTAAAGCAGAGGAGGTCAAAGGTATAGCCGATGCCAAAGCAACACAAATTTATGCCGACTCATATGCACAAGACCCAGAGTTCTTTACGCTATGGCGGACCTTGGAATCGTACAAAAAGACAATTCCGCAACTGAATAAAATATTCTCAACTGAGATGGAGTATTTTGATACGCTCTACTCTGCCCAGTAAAAAACGTCATCAGCGGCACGCAGGACACGTGCCGTTGATATTTATTTGGGCCTCTTGCATCCGATAATCAACAGGCAATTCAATCTCGGGGAAAGCCAAATCGTGCATATCAATGACATGATGGCACCCATCACAGCGAAAGTGAATATGGCTGTTGGTGTTGGCATCATAGCGCAGTTCATTTGTATCAATACTGATTCGCTTGATGATGTGCCGATCGCTAAGCAAATTCAACACATTGTAGACAGTCGTCCTTGAAATAGAAGCCATCCGGTGTTTCAGCCCTTCGTAAATCTCATCAGCTGATGGATGAATAGGATTTTCCAACAAATAGCGGAAAACAGCAACACGATGGTTCAAAGGCCTCACTCCGTGTTCCGCCAAATACCGTTTCTCTTCACCGGGGTGAATAAAAGGGACATGTTCCATGACAAATGTATCTCCTGTAGGTACTGATTGAGTATTATCTCATTTGTGATGTCTGTCAACCTTCTCTACGGATTTAGTAGGAATCAAGAGACTTTCAACACTGCCCAAAGCTGTAGTATAGTCACTACGGATAGGAATGATGGAAAAAAAAGGGATTGCCTTACTTCTATGCCTCTGTATTTTACTGCTTGGCAGTTGTGCTTTGACCAAAAATAGGATCGCTGTGGCCCCCCCTTTCACTATTATCAGCGGCAAGGTCACCTATCCGAACAATCTGTACTTCCCCTCTCGAGTCAGACTTGAAATCACCTTATGGGAAATGGACCCGCATACTCGCCAATTGCAGATGGTAGTACAGCAAACTATCGCCAACCCCCAGCGCTTTCCTTTGAACTTTACACTTCGTTATGAGGCGCGCCAGATTAGCTTGAGTAAAGACTATTACATTAATGCGGTGCTTTACCGTCAAATGGAAGAAGAGCCCTACTTAAAAAGTCCTCTGGTTGGCCTCTTTTTAGGAGGCGGACAGCCAGCTCCTGTGCTGGACCTTTCCCTTTAATGTGTATATTTATACGCAGATAGCTTGTCTTTTATGATTATTTATGCAATATTTGCGTATTAAACAAATAGAGGTGACACCATGGCTCAAAAAAAAGTAATTTTGGCTTATAGCGGAGGGCTCGATACATCAGTTATCCTAAAATGGTTAGTCAACAAAGGATTTGATGTCATCGCGTATGTGGCCAATGTTGGCCAAGATGAAGATTTTGAGGCTATTCGGGAAAAAGCTCTGGCAACAGGGGCCTCCAAAGTCTATGTAGAAGACCTACGTAAAGAGTTTGTCACTGATTACATTTTTCATGCTTTGAAGGCCAACGCTGTGTATGAGGGTAAATACCTTTTAGGAACAGCTATTGCCCGTCCTATTATTGCCAAACACCATATCAATATTGCCCGTAAGGAAAATACCCACTATGTTGCCCACGGCTCAACAGGCAAAGGCAACGACCAAGTGCGCTTTGAACTGGGCTATTATGCTTTGATGCCCGAAGTTACGATTATTTCCCCGTGGAAAGACCCTGAATATTTGGCAGCCTTTGAAGGTCGAAGTGACATGATTGCCTATGCAAAAGCTCACGATATTTCTATTAAAGCCTCCACTAAAAAACCGTACAGCGAAGATGAAAACCTTCTTCATATCAGCCATGAAGCGGGTATTTTGGAAGACCCCGAGCTTCGGTGCCCAGAGGATGTTTTCTCCCATACCCTCTCAGCCAAAGAGGCTCCCGATGTGGAAACGGTGCTTGCCATCGATTTTGAAGACGGTACCCCTGTTAAAGTGGTCAACGAAAATGATGGCACTGTTGTCACCGATCCGCTGGAACTTTTTATTTACTTAAATGCCATCGGCAAACAAAATGCCATCGGGCGGGTCGACATGGTAGAAAACCGCTACATCGGTATTAAAAGCCGCGGAGTTTACGAAACACCGGGAGGGACCATTTTATGGTTTGCCCATCGCGATTTGGAAGGCATTTGCATGGATAAAGAGGTGATGCATCTGCGTGATAGCCTAATGCCCAAATTTGCCGAGCTAATTTACAAACGGCTACTGGTTTAGTCCCGAATTCGATTTCCTTTCTGCCGCTTTTAACAAAAGCCAAGAGCTGATTAGCGGAACTGCTAAAGTTGCCCTTTACAAAGGAAACATCATCGGAGCGGGAGTGAGCAGCCCGTACTCATTGTACAACGAGGCCTTAGGCAGCATGGAAGTAGCCGGCGGGTATGAGCCAGTCGATTGCAAGGGATTCATTAACATCAATGGCATACGACTGCAAGCCCACCACTATTGGCTGAAGGCTAAGGAGCTGGAGCAAACAGGGAGCTCAACCTAAGGTTTCTTCGTAGTGCTCCATCCCCATGGCCAATATTTTCTCAATATGATCATCATTGAGCCGATAATGGATGCTTCTGCCCTCTTTGCGATGGCGTACCAGTCGCGATGCTCGCAAGAGTTTCAACTGTTGACTGATAGTCGATTGCTGCATTCCCAATTTTTCGGCAATGGCATTAACTGGCAGTTCGCCATGCGAAAGGAGAAAGAGGATTTTCAAACGCGTTGAATCACCAAAGACTTTAAAAAAGTCGGCAATGTCAGAGACTTCCTCGTCCAACGGAATCATGATAGAGTGTCCTTCGATATCCATAAGGCCAATATAGCACACTGGATAATTGAGGACAAATGAATAACACAGGAGGACAACGTGAATAAACCTGTAATTGGATGGATAGGAACTGGAATCATGGGGCGCTGGATGTGTCAGCACATCATGCCTTTGGCTTCAGCTACATATGTATACAATAGAACAGCCAGTAAAACAGAACCACTGGTGGCCCAAGGGGCCGTCGCTTGTGATTCAGTAAAAGAGTTAGTGCCTCACTGCGATCTTGTTTTTACAATGGTGGGACACCCTTCGGATGTCAAAGAGGTCTATTTTGGTGACCAAGGGGCGCTGGCCAACGCCAAAGAAGGGACTATTTTTGTTGATATGACTACTACCGAACCCTCTTTGGCCATTGAAATCTACCACCAGGCTCAACAAAAAGGGTGCTTTAGCCTCGATGCTCCTGTTTCAGGAGGGGATGTGGGAGCCAAAGAAGCCCGCCTATCAATTATGAGTGGCGGTGATAAAGCCATTTCTGATCAAGTTGAACCTTTTTTTGCCGCCATGGGGAAAGAATACAAGTTGCAAGGCAAAGCAGGAGCGGGCCAACATACAAAAATGTGCAATCAAATTATGATTGCCGGAACCATGATTGGGATGTGTGAGTCGCTACTGTATGGCAAAAGAGCCGGTTTGGACGGTCCAACCCTCGTGCAAACAATTGCCAAAGGGGCTGCTCAATGTTGGGCGCTGGACAATTTAGCTCCCCGCGTGTTACAAGACAATTTCAACCCCGGATTTATGATTGACCATTTTGTCAAAGATATGGGAATTGCTTTACTTGAAGCAAAAAAGATGAATCTGGCGTTACCTGGGTTAGCTTTGGTTGAACAGCTGTATATCGCCATCCAAGGAGCCGGAGGGGGACAGTTGGGAACCCAGGCCCTGTTGATGGGCTTAGAGCGACTTAATTCATCACAAAGCTTTACCTAGAATGGAGGAATTTATGCAGACCAACAACGAATCGGCAATCTTGCAGCTTCCCGACCAACAACCTCTTTCCCTTCCGATTATAGCCGGATCGATGGGTGATAAGTCACTGGATATTCGTACCCTGCGTAAGGATACTGGGTACATTACCTATGATCCGGGATTTGTCAACACCGGCAGCTGTACAAGCTCCATTTGTTACGTCAATGGTGAAAAAGGGATTCTCCGCTATCGAGGGTACGACATCGTTGATTTGGTCAACCACTGTGATTTTGTGGAAGTGGCCTACCTTCTTATTAAAGGAGAACTGCCTAATGCCACAGAAAGGCGGCGCTATGCTGAATTATTGAACAAAGAGTCGCTGTTACACGTCGATATGCAAAATGTCTTTCGCAGTTACCCCGTTACTTCTCACCCTATGTCGGTTCTAGCGGCCATGAGTGCATCATTGTCCTCATTTTATCCTGAAATGGACGACATTGATCCCCAGCAACAAGTCGATACTACAGTAACTCGCTTGGTGTCAAAAATTAGAACTATCATTGCCTTTATTTATCGCCAGCTTCAGGGGCTAGAGTTCATCGACCCCTCGTACAAATACAGCTATTGCGAAAACTTTCTTAATATGATGTTCAAAACTCCGGTAGCTGAGTACCAAATTAACCCCCTTTATGTTAAGGCGTTAAACCAACTGTTGATTCTGCATGCCGACCATGAGCAAAACTGCTCCACAACGGCCGTCAGGCTGACAGCCAGTAGCGGGGCCAACTTGTATGCCTCAGTGACTGCCGGCATTTGTGCCTTATGGGGACCAAAACATGGTGGGGCCAACCAAGCCGTTATTGAGATGATCGATCATGCTCATGCCGAAGGACTTAGTCCCAAAGAGATTGTCCAATTGGCTAAAGACAGAAACTCCAACTTCCGTCTGATGGGATTTGGTCATCGAGTTTACAAAACCTACGATCCGCGCTCCAAAATTGCTAAAAACCTCTATCAGGAGATTCTCTCAGAAGCTGATGAGACCGATCCGTTGCTCGATTTAGCTATTGAGTTGGAAGAGATTGCTGTTAACGATGAATATTTTATTGAGCGCAACCTGTATCCCAATGTCGATTTTTACACCGGCCTCATTTTTAGAAAAATAGGGATTCCCACCAATATGTTTACCTGCATGTTCGCCATGGGACGGCTACCGGGATGGGTAGCCCATTGGTTGGAGTGGAAAGAAGATCCGTATGGGAGAATCGGTCGCCCCCGTCAAGTGTATGTCGGGCCCGATGTGCGTGATGTAAAACCGCTTCACGATCGCTGATTATTTAGTTCGCCGGCATGTTTGCCGGCGATTTCTCTTTTACAAAGCCCAGAGCTAAAACCGGTAACAACACCAAAGCCGAACAGACAAACAATACACTCGTAAAATTAATGTTTTGGTAGACCACCCCACCCATCACATTACCGCTTACCGTCCCGATGGTCAAAAGAACTTCATGAATCAACATCCGCTTGGAACGATTAATACTACCAGAAGCGCCGTGGAATATACTAAAAGAGTAGGCAAAAGCAAATACAATACCAAAGAGAAGAAAAAACAGAACGTAGTGAGCAAAACTACTGCCCGTAGTTGCCCACAAGCACAAAGCACTTGTGGCTATGAGAGTGCCAATAATAAGGCTCTTCTTAAAGTGCCACCACTGAGTTTTCCCTAAATAGAGAAACAACAGTGCCGTTGTAATTCCCCGCACCAAAAGTAACGTCCCTACCTCTGATTCGCGCAGCGGCAAATGCTCTAATGCATAGAGGGGAAAAATAGTGAGAATAACAGCCAAAGCAGCATAGACAGTCAGAACTCCTGCCCAAGAGATGTAACGCAAAGAGGTGCTTTGATCGACCAGCGCAGTGTTTTTAATATGCTGTTTTTCCGAAACGACAGCCTGTAGGTGAGGATTCACATATGTCGAAATGGCAATAAGCAGAAAAACTGCAATAAAAAGAACCATACCTACCACTAATGGCGTAAGGGGGGAATACTCTACCAAAATGCCAGTCACTAGCGGACTAAGTGCCGTTCCAAAGCTCCAAGATACGTTGAAAGAGCTCATCGCCTTACTAAGGTCTTTCCCCTCTTTACCGCGGGCTATCCAGCTTTCAACCTGCGGCCATAAAAAAGACATAAACATTCCATACAAGCCCAAGGCCACCAGCACTAAGGTGATGTTGTGACTAAATACCAAAGTTGCAATGCACACACTCATCCCTAAGGTGGACAGTTCCACACTGTGACGGGGGCGCATCCGCTGAGCCAATGGCCCTAAAAGGAGGCAAAATATAAAATACGTGGAGGTATATAAAGCGGCAGCAAGACCTACCATTTGGGCACTGAAACCAAAATTCAATTTCAAGTGATACACAAGAGCCAAATTTACCATGGCGATAGCAAATTGCCCCACAAAAGAGGTACTGTTGAGGATAATTCCCTGCTGTTTTGACTTCATGCTCTATTTGTACGCTTGAATGCTCCCTTTAAGCAAGTGGCCCCTCTCTTGTCGAATAGAGCTTTTATACAGTATGGTAGACTCATGGAATTGATCTATACGAACCGAGCTCTTCTTGCTATTTTCCTCGGAGTCCTCTCGGCTCAGGTGCTTAAACCCTTTTTATTGTGGCCCGTTGAAAAACGGTTCAATGGCAAGCTTTTTTTCAGTACCGGGGGGATGCCAAGCTCCCATACAGCTATGGTGGTGGCTCTTTCAACCAGCATTTTTATCACCGAAGGTCCGGCAAGCCTTGCATTTGCCATTTCTTTGACCTTCAGTCTAATTGTCATGCATGATTCGATGGGCATTCGCCAAGCGGCCGGCAAACAGGCTAAAGTTATTAATGAATGGTCGAGGATTTTAGCCCAACTTCATGAAGATGGCCAGTTTACTCCCGAAAACTTGAAAACGATGCTTGGTCACAGTTTCACTCAAGTAGTGGGGGGAACTGTCGTGGGACTGGCTTCCGGTATTTTCGCCACTCTTTTCGTGTGAATATTTATACAGACAACATTGACATTAAA
Source organism: Sphaerochaetaceae bacterium (assembly GCA_050950025.1). GTDB lineage: Bacteria > Spirochaetota > Spirochaetia > Sphaerochaetales > Sphaerochaetaceae > JBMNGW01. The sequence continues at coordinate 64,429 of JBMNGW010000003.1, forward strand.
TGCATAATTATGTAAATTTTACCAATCTATTCGGATTGGAGGGTTCTATGAAAAAAATAGTCGTTCTTGCGTTAGTTGGACTGGTGGCATGCGGGCTCCTTTTTGCCGGTGGGTCCAAAGAGAAAGGGGGCTATGTATTTGGTTCCGATGCAACATGGCCGCCGCTTGAGTTTGTTGATGAAAGCGGTACGTTAGCCGGTTTTGAAGTCGATTTAGTTGCTGAATTAAGCAAAGCTGCCGGTGTGCCGATGAGCGTACGAAATGTAGCGTGGGACGGTATATTCGCCGGATTGGCCAATGGTGCTTATGATGCAGTTGCTTCGGGAGTAAGTGTCACTGAAGAGCGCAAAGCGGCCATGGATTTCACCACTCCCATTTTGGAAGTAACACAATCCATTATTATGAATGCTTCTTCTACTCCGGCAGTTGACGGGGAGGCCCTCCAAGGTAAAGTTGTCGGAGTGCAAATTGGTACCACAGGTCACTTTGCTGTTGAAAAACTGGCAGGAGTAAGTGTGAAGGCCTATGATGATATTGGTTTGGCCGTTGAAGATTTGCTGAACAAAAACCTCGATGCAGCCGTTGCCGATTCGCTGATTGCCAGTGATTTTGTTTTGGAAAACCCCAACTATGCCGGTAAATTGGTTGTCACAGGCACTGTGGCTGCCGAAACTGAGCAGATTGCTATTGCTGTAAAAAAAGGCAACAGTGCCTTTTTGACGCTGCTTAACGACACACTGAAAAAATTGGAACAAGACGGCACCATTGCCGCTCTTAAAGCTAAGTGGAACATTTTATAGGATAACGATTATACCGTTAACAAGTGACCGAGGCTCACAGGGGCTTCGGTTTGCTTGTGTACAGAGGATTCATGGAAAAAGAGAAACAAAGAGAAGAAATTGATATTGCCCACCCCATCTTAGTGAAAAAGATGGTCTCCATGGCTCATGAGCAGCGTGTTAAAAAGCCGACTCATATTCAAATGACCGATGGGGTCCTAATTCCCAAAAAGGGAGATGGGCATGTGTTTGATTCTTGGCGCCTTACTTTTGCCTTGGCTTTGATTACGTTGGGTGTTTTGGTACTCTTTTTCCCCAAGCCCTACCGTTCAATTTTTCTTGTTGTCATAAAAGGGGCTCCCACCACATTCCAAGTCACTATCTTTTCCATTATCGGAGCTATTATTATCGGTTTGTTTGCCGGTTTGGGAGCTGTTTCCAAAAGTCGCGTAATAAATATGATCAGCGGTGTCTATGTTGAATTTATTCGGGGCATCCCTTTGTTGGTGCAACTTATTTTCATCTATTACGCTATGGGACGGCTCTTTCGCATTGAGGGAATGTTGGCCGCTGTGGCAGCGTTATCTATCTGTTTTGGTGCCTACATGGGTGAAATTGTACGAGCCGGTATTCAAGCTATTCCCAAAGGGCAAATGGAAGCGGCCATCGCTTTGGGTCTTTCTCGTTCCCAAGCGTTTCGTCACGTTATCCTACCTCAGACTATTAAAGTGATTCTTCCGGCTATCGGCAATGAGTTTATCTCCATGCTCAAAGACTCCTCTTTGGTCTCCACTATTGCTTTAAGCGATATTCTTCGCAAAGGCCGAGAGTACATCTCCCGCACATTCTTGTCGCTGGAGACCATGTTCATTGTCGCTTTGGTCTATTTAGTGATTACTCTCATGCTCTCGCGTTTGGTGGGCATGTTGGAAGAGAGGCTCCATAAAAATGGTTAGAATGAAAATAGAACACCTGTGTAAAGATTATTTCATCCACGAAAAAGAGACACTGCATGCCGTCACAAATGCCTCACTTGAAGTTGAGCAAGGGGAGGTCGTGGTAATTATCGGCCCTTCAGGCAGTGGCAAAAGTACGTTGCTTCGCAGTGTCAATTTGTTGGAAATTCCCACTTCGGGCAAAATTTACATCGATGATGAAGAAGTGACTACTCACCCCGACATTCGCAAAATTCGGGAAGAGGTGGGGATGGTGTTTCAAAATTTTAATTTATTCCCCCATTTAACGGTCCTTGATAACATCACCCTCGCCCCCATCAAAGTTAAAGGGATGGAAAAAAAAGAGGCCCAAGAGCTAGGGATGCAACTGCTTAAAAGGGTCGGTTTAACTGAAAAAGCTGCCAGTTACCCCAATCAACTCTCCGGGGGCCAACAACAGCGAGTTGCCATTGCCCGTGCTTTAGCCATGAGCCCTAAAATTATGCTCTTTGATGAGCCTACTAGTGCTTTGGATCCCGAAATGATTAAGGAAGTGCTGGATGTTATGCTCTCTTTGGCCAAAAGCGGTATGACAATGCTCATTGTCAGCCATGAAATGGGCTTTGCTTCGGCAGCAGCTGATCGGGTGGTGTTTATGGATCAAGGGGAAATCATTGAAGTCGATACTCCCCAAAATCTTTTTAACAACCCTAAATCGGAGCGAACTCGCCAATTTTTGAACCACATTCTCAACTAAGTAGCTTACAAAAAGAGTGTAGACAGTTCAGAGCCACTGCGTTACAGTGGCTTTATGCCTCATCCGACACATGATTTAAGCCAATTTGACACCCTGTATAGCTCAATGTACCACCAGCGCTGGCCTGTATTGAAAGCAGCTCTTAAGCAGCCTTCAACTCCCATTGCCTTAAGCATTGAAAACGGTAAACCCTATTATTTAGATGAGGCTTCTGTTGAGGCTGCAAAACTGCTCCCTGTTAAACCGGGCTTTGCCGTACTTGACATGTGTGCCGCCCCGGGAGGCAAATCATTGGTATTGGCTTCACAAATGCAAGGTACAGGCTCTTTGGTGTGTAATGATCGCTCCAGTGCCCGTCGACAGCGACTGCACAAGGTGCTAGCTGAACACCTTAGCCCCTCTTTACACAGTATCATTCGCATCAGCAGTCACGACGCCACTAAATGGGGATTGTATGAACAACAGGTCTACGACGCTATTTTATTGGATGCTCCCTGTTCCAGTGAACAACATGTGTTGCAAAATCACAAAGCCCTCAAACAATGGTCTGCCTCTCGCACCAAGCGGTTGGCTATTCAACAATTTGCCATGCTTGCTGCAGCTTTAGAAGCTGTAAAAATCGGTTCACACATTCTCTATTGTACCTGTAGTGTCTCGACTGTAGAAAATGAAGAGGTGATAGCCAAACTTCATGCCAAACGCAGCGGTCGATTTGAAGAGATTCCTTTTGACCTTGAAGGTGCCGAGCCCTTGGAACATGGGGCAATCATTTTGCCCGATAAAAACCGTGGCAAAGGGCCTTTATATGCTGCTTTGATAAGGAGATTGGGGTGAAAACAAAGGCAGTTGTGGCTATCCAAAGATGTGATACCTACCAAAAAGAGGAACTCGATGCAGCAATGAGTGTAGTGTGCCAACATGCTCATATGCCCTCAGTGCAAGGCAAACGGGTCTTATTAAAGCCCAACATTCTCAGTGATGCTCATCCCGATAAAGCTCTTACTACCAGAGCCGAAGTTTTGGGATCTTTAATCCGCTATCTTACCAAAGAGGGAGCTAAGGAGGTGTTGGTAGGTGATTCGCCGGGAATCAGCGGGCCAAATTTCACAGCCAAACATTCAGGTATTGCTCAGGTATGTGATCAAGAGGGGGCCACCTGGTGCGATTTTAACGCATCATATCGGATGCACTCCATTCCGAATGTTAAAAACCTTCAGCTGCCGCTACCTCTGATACTCGATGAAGTAGATTTAGTGTTTTCAGTGGCAAAAATGAAAACGCACCAGTTGATGTATGCAACCGGAGCAGTGAAGAATCTTTTTGGTCTTGTTATTGGCTTACATAAAAGTGCCTGTCATCTTAAATTCCCTACTCGCCACTCCTTTGCCCGTATGCTTGGCGGTCTGTATGAGCGCATTCAGCCCGATTGGGCTTTAATGGATGCCGTTGTTGCCATGGAAGGACCTGGGCCTGCTGCTGGATTGCCGCGACATATGGGCTTGTTACTTAGTTCAAACGATTTAACGGCCTTGGATGCAGCTCAAGCCCTTATAATGGGGTACAATCCTCATGATATCCCCTTGTTAAAGGAGTTACTGGCTAAGAAACTAACTCTTTGGGACTCTTTAGAGGAGATTTCGTATCCATTACTCCATGCCAATGATCTGGTGTGCTCCGATTACAAACGGATTGAAATCAGCCGAAAAAGAGAATTGCTAAATTTGCCAATCCCCCTCCCTTTTGTCCGCTCAATGGGCCTAAGAAAACAAAAAAAGGAGCCTAAACCCCTGTTTGACCCTTTAGTGTGTATCGGGTGCGGTAAATGTGTTGAAATCTGCCCCTCTCATGCCTTACACCTTGACAAACATCACAAGGTTGTGGCCGATTATAAAGCGTGCATCAGATGTTATTGCTGTCATGAAGTGTGTCCTGTCGATGCTATTACAATTGGAAAGAGGGAAGCATGAACGTCATTTGGGGGACAATTCTGTTAGCTGTTGCACCCATTAGTGAGCTGAGGGGAGCTATTCCGTTCGCTTTTTTCCACGGTGTCCCCTTATGGCTAGCTCTATGCATTGGAACCGCTGCCAATTTACTTGTCAGCCCCATTGCTTTTCTTTTTCTCTCTTTCATTCATCGCACGTTTTACCGACACTGGGCTTTTTATGTCAAAGTCTTTGATGCTACGTTGTTACGTACCCGGCGCAAACTTGGTCCCCATGTTGCTAAATACGGGGTATGGGGAGTGATGCTCTTTGTGGGCATCCCCCTTCCAATAACAGGAGCTTGGACAGGCACGTTAGGAGCTTGGGCTTTTGGGCTGGGTAAAAAGAGAAGCATTTTGGCCGTAAGCTGTGGAGTCCTCATTGCCGGAGCCATTGTGGGTACTCTTTTGGCTGCAGGAGTTCAAGTGGGAACAGTGTTTCTCAAGCAACTGTAAGAATCTTTGACATATTGCAATAATACGCCACAATGTACATACTTATCATCAAGAGGCTTAAAGCATGAATGTTTCCTTTGATTCATCAATTTCCACGTCCCTATGTGAGCTTTTTGGGAGCAATCTTTTCAATGATGCTGCCGAAAAGAGGCTGTTGACTTCTCATGTTTACCAACAGCTGCAATTGGTGAAATTGGGTGAGCAGGATTTAAGCAGTGACATTGCCGAAGCCGTGGCAACAGCTATGAAACAGTGGGCCATTGAAAAGGGGGCAACCCATTACAGCCACTGGTTTCAGCCTTTAACAGGCACTACAGCCGAAAAACACGATTCATTTATTAGTTTTGGTCCCCAAAAAGAACTGATTATGGAATTCTCTGGGAAAGAGTTGTTGCAAGGCGAATCGGATGCCTCTTCTTTTCCCAACGGAGGACTGCGCAACACCTTTGAAGCCAGAGGATATACTGCCTGGGATACCTCCTCTGCAGCGTTCATTCGCGAAGTCGAAGGAGTCAGGACTTTATACATCCCCACAGCCTTTTTCTCGTACAATGGTCAAGCTCTCGATAAAAAAGTCCCTCTTTTACGCTCCTGTGATGCTTTGGAGCGCCAAACACTGCGAGTACTGCATGCTTTGGGCTATGAAGAAGTAAAGCACATCACTATCTCGGTGGGTCCTGAGCAGGAATATTTTTTAGTCGATCGCACCTTTTTTGATATGCGTCTTGATCTACGGCTGACAGGCAGAACTGTTTTTGGCAATCTTGCTGCTAAAGGACAAGAACTGGATGATCATTACTACGGCTCGATCGGAGACCGCGTTACCTTGTTCATGCACGATTTGAACATAGAGCTGTGGAAAGTCGGCATTCCTTCCAAAACCCAGCATAAAGAAGTGGCTCCCGGGCAATTCGAAGTTGCCGCTATTTACGGTGCAGCTAATGTCTCTACCGATCAAAACCAACTGCTGATGCGCATACTCAAATCGGTGGCCCGCCGACACGGGATGAAAGCTCTGCTTCATGAAAAGCCCTTTGCAGGAGTCAATGGCTCGGGTAAGCATAATAACTGGTCGATTTCCACCGATACGGGTCTTAACATATTAAGTCCCGGAGAGAGTCCTGAAGATAATGTGCTCTTTTTGTTGGTACTCACCAGCCTTATTAAGGCGGTAGACGAATATGCTCCTCTTATCCGCTCCTCAGTTGCCACAGCGGGTAATGAACATCGATTGGGCAAAAACGAAGCTCCCACAGCCATCATTTCGATGTACCTTGGGGAGCAACTCACTGATATTCTTGAGCATTTGACGGCCAATAAACCGTACACCAAACGAGACGGAGAAATTCTCAAAGTGGGAGTTAATGCTCTGCCGGGTCTTCCCAAAGATATGACCGATCGCAATAGAACTTCTCCTTTTGCTTTTACGGGGGATAAGTTTGAATACCGCATGGTTGGCTCTTCACAATCATTAGCCGGTCCCAATACTCTGTTGAATGCTGCTGTTACCGATGTGTTTTATGAAGTGGCCAATCGGTTGGAGGGCTCTTCCAAGCCCAAAGAAACGGCTATTGAATTAATTAAAGAGTTTTATGCCAAGCATAAGAGAATTATTTTCAATGGCAATGGATATGCTCCCGAGTGGCAAACAGAAGCTAAAAAAAGAGGGTTGGCGATTGTAAACTCAACAGTAGAATCACTTAAAGCCCTTACCGAAGCCAAACATGTAAAGATGCTCAACAAGCATAATATCTTCTCATTTGAAGAGTTGGCCTCACGACAAGAAGTCTACATGCAAATTTATTCCAAGCAAGTAAATATTGAAGCAGGTGTTATGGTTGAAATGAGCCGCCGAGATATTGTACCGGCAGTAACACGCTATGTTTCAGAGCTCTGCGACGATATAGCCATCCAAAAAGAGATGGGCTTTAACACCCAAGAGCTCGAAAAAATTGCCGGACTATTATCACACGAGCTAAACGCTATTATTAAAAGCCAAGAAGAGCTACACATCCTATTGGCCCAAGCGCTTGCCTTATCCGATGAACCCCAAAAACAGGCTGAATACTACTCTTCTGTTATTACCGATAAAATGGCACAAGTACGCTCCCATGCTGATATGCTCGAAATCTACACCGATAAACGAGCCTGGCCATTCCCCGGCTATGATGATTTGCTCTTTAGATTATAAGTAGATCTCTGAATTCCTGCACTTCTTGCTCACTTAGTTTTGAACGCTTACTAGGTTAGTTACTCTTGCGTCCATTACCAAATGAGAACAACAGTTTACATTCATATCCAAGATAGAATTTGTTGGTTTGCATGGACTTCCAGACTACGATGTATACAAATAGAGTTGAGTGTCAAAATATGGATAGATTACGGTTTATGATTCATTATTTATAAGCAATAGTTTTTTACGTATATTATTATAGTATTATGTGATTGTTATACCTTTTTTATATATCAGTTATTAATTATATTAAATTACTATAATGTGTTTTTATATGTTTTCTATATTACTTTTACTGTATTGTTAACTGTAACTATAGCTGATTAGCCCATTTTTTACTAAATTCTTTTAGCGCAAAACGGATGCCGGCGGCCCACCCTAAGCCCATATCAGAAAACATCTCTTCCAGTTCTCGCTTAAAAGAGGGCTCAATGGAGAAGGTGGTTAACACTTTATTCTCTTTCTTGGGTTTCTTTTCTTGTGTGAAGAGCTGCTTTGCCCTTTGAGCGCTCGTAGATTCAACGTCATTAACGTTCTCTGGTTTTTTTTTCAGTGCCATACAACTAACTCCATACTCCTTTATAAATCTCTTCAATTGCTGCGATGGTATCGGGCTTCAGTCCCCTGCCCCTCTGTCTAAACAGTTGTGGGGCGCAATTTTTTTCTTGAGCTTTTCTAAATACGGGATCAACAGGTATTTTATAAACATTAAATGAACCATGTGTAGAAGCTTCAAAGATCTCTTTATGTTGTTTAATCCTTCCGTCGAAGCCGTTGATTATCACTTTTGAATGTATAACGGTTGAACGAAGGTTTTTTCGTATTTTATCTAGCTCATCGATAAATATTTCAAGTCCATCCAGACTAAAGATTTCAGGAGTCATTGGAGTAATAATTTCATCACTGGCAATAATCGCTGAACGCTCCAATTTGCCTAACCCAGGCGAAAGATCAAGAATAATTCTATCAAAAGAGGGTCCGATTTCGTGAATTAAATCTTGTATAACAAAAGGCTCATCACCAATTTTTGTCTCTGCATACTGTTTTAGGCTACCGCCAATGCCAAAAGTAGGTAAGAGAAACAAATTTGGCACTTTAGGTACTTCCACAATAGCTTCTTGAAAAAAACAATGTCCTGCCAAAACATCAGCTATTTCATATTTCAACTGTTCTTTAAAAAACCATGACGAAGCATTGCCTTGAGGATCTATATCTACAAGAAGTGTAGAATAGCCATCCAAGGCAGATTGGCAAGCCAGAGTTCCTGAGATAGTCGTCTTCCCCACCCCACCTTTTTGGAGGTGAAATGAAACAGTTTTAACCATGCAGTAACTTATCCTTAGGCAAGTCGTAGTGGAATCATTATAAATTGGTACGATTGTCAAGACAAGCTCTATTAGAAAATATATTAAATTAACTAAAAACAACTACTTTTTATGGTACGATACTATTTAAGTAATTTTGTCCGATTTAATTTTTATATAACTTTAGATATTTTATTTGGTAATTTACTAATATAAAATTCATATTTTTACTACTGTGTATTACTAAAGTTAATTTGTATCTATATACTTTCTATATCTATTCCTTTAGTATTTTCATATTTTTTATATTTTTCTAGTGTATTCTATTTATACTCATATTGATTCTATATTGGTTTAATTTGTACTAATATTTGTATTACTATTTTTTATAGTGTTTTTTCTTATTTATCTATATTTTCACTTCATTTTTTGTTTAAATAGCTATGAGTTTTCTATTATTTACTCATCTAATGGACCCTGAAGTAAGTAATATGCCAATTATTTAAAGGACACTGAAGTTGTTTTAACCATCTATACACTTTCATAGCTATTTGCTACCGTTTTGCAAAGGAGTCGTTTTTATGCAATCTTCACAATTTCCAGAAGGCTATAGACCGCTTATGGGTTCAAGGCACACGGAGAAAGCCATTAAATTTGTAAAAGATACCTTTGAAAGAGAGTTGTCTGCAGGACTGTATCTATCAAGAGTCACCAGTCCTTTATTTGTTCCTAAAGGTTCTGGGTTGAACGACGATTTAAATGGCATTGAAGAGCCGGTAACCTTCTCTGTGAAAAACTATGATGATGTAGAGATGGAAATTGTCCATTCTTTAGCTAAATGGAAACGGATGGCTTTGGCTGAACACGGCTTTACGTTGAACACCGGTCTTTATACTGATATGAATGCTATTCGCCCAGATGATGAGATTGATCCAATTCACTCGATTTATGTGGATCAATGGGATTGGGAATTAGTCATTGATGAGAAAAAACGCCATCTTGATTATTTAAAATTTGTCGTTAATAAAATTTATAGAGCTTTAAAACGAACCGAATTTTTAGTCGGAGAATTATTTCCCCTTTGTACCCCTTCTTTGCCCGAAAATATAACATTTATCCATGCCGAAGAGGCTTATGAATTGTATCCTCATCTAAATGCTGATGAGCGGGAAGCATTACTAGCTGAAATGTATGGAGCTTTTTTCTTAATTGGTATTGGGCATGCTTTGGGTCACGGTAAACCCCATGGTGGACGAGCCCCTGATTATGATGATTGGTCTACACCAACTATTAATGGTTATCATGGTTTAAATGGAGATCTTATTATTTGGGACCAAGTACGCAATAAGCATATGGAGCTTTCGTCTATGGGAATCCGAGTTGATCAAAAGGCTCTGATTAAGCAGCTTGAAATTCGTAATAATCTCGAACGTAAGCAACTGTATTGGCATAAACGGCTGCTTAATGGTGATTTTCCTTTAACTATAGGCGGAGGTATTGGTCAATCTCGTATGTGTATGCTGTTGTTAAAAAAAGCTCATATCGGTGAAGTCCAAGCTTCAGTTTGGCCTGAATATATTCATAAAGAGGCTGCTTTACATCAAGTACGATTGTTATAGTATAGTAATATTATTTAAATTTACTATTGTTCTTATATAGTTTTAATTGTTTTACTATTTGTTTATTGTTTATCCTATTTAAATTACACCTCTTTTCCCATAAAACTAAATGTATTTTCGCACAGTACTTCTATCGATACCCAATTGTTTTGCTGCCTTACTGATATTCTGTTCATACGCTTCCCACACTGATTTTATGAGCATTGCTTCCATCTCTTTTAATGATGCATCACGAGGAACAGAAATCAATTGTTCTTGCTCAAAGTGATTAATATTTTCTTCTCTTTCTGTCAGTTCTTGAATTAAATCATCTTCAATGATTGCCAAATCAACATCCATGGAGAGAAGAACAGAGACTTTTTCAGCATAATTTCTCAGCTGCCTGATATTTCCAGGCCAGCCCGCTTCTTCAAGTCGCATTTGCATGTAAGGCGATATATCTTTTTTCTGATACCCATATTTGGTGGCAAAATAGTCGGTAAAAGAGAAAAACAAGGGAATAATATCTTCTTTGCGGGCTCGCAATGGAGGAATTGTGATATCAAGTACCCGTAAGCGATAATATAGGTCCATCCTAAAATTACCCTTTTGAGCCTCTTCATACAGATCCTTATTGCACGCAGCAATAAATCGAACATCAACGGTGTGTACCCTATCATCACCTATTCTCATAACCTGTTTTTCCTGCAGCACACGCAACAAACGGGCCTGGACATTGGCACTCATATCATTCACTTCGTCCAAGAAGATTGAGCCTTTATGGGCCATTTCAAAAAGGCCGGCTTTACCTCCTTTTTTTGCTCCCGTAAAAGCTCCTTCTACATACCCAAATAATTCACTTTCCAATAAATTTTCGGGCAATGCTGCACAATTGACTGCTACAAAAGGGCCATCTTTACGATCAGAATTGTTGTGAATACTTTGTGCAAACATCTCTTTACCGACACCCGTTTCACCAATCAGTAAAATAGTTGAATTTGTTTGACTAAACCGTTTAGCCCGTTCGATCGTCTTTATAAAAGTGATATTCGTCGCAATCATATCATCAAAGGTATGCTTAGCTACCAGCCCTCGTAAGGCCATTTGATATCATCAAAGGTATGCTTAGCTACCAGCCCTCGTAAGGCCATTTGCTTCGTTAAGGTTTCTTCAAGATCCTTAATTCTGCCACTGCTTTGCATAAACAGCAATGTTGCTGCTTTTGTATTATCGGTAAAAATATGGAGGAGCTCAAACATATAGTCTTTCCCTCCAATAGTAACCAATTGATTTGTCAATCCGGTACTAACCATATCTACTAGAGACTGTGGTACCATTTCACTGGAAAGTTTTTTGCCAATCATCCGCGCCTTGCTGTGGGCAAACGTTAACTGAGCTTTGGAATTGATAAGTTCAACCTCATCTTGGGCATTCAAATAGATGATTCCTTGGCTGGCGTGCTCCATAATGAGGTTCAGCCGCTTATTGCGAAGAATTTCAGATTGCATGTGTTCTACAAAATCTATGGCTGCATCGGTTGCACTGAGAATAGCTTCGGGGCCTGAAATAATTAATTCATAGTCTAAACCAAACTCCTTGGCTGTTTGCACTGAAACTGCATCGCCAATAATGAGCTCCACTTGTGATTGTTGAGCTTCCCGCATGATATCTTCAATTTTCTGCGTTCCTGTCAACAGGTAATACCCCAAATCAATAGAGAGCGTTTGAGCAATGCTTTTTGCTCCACTGATGACATTTTCGTAGCCAACCACGGCCATTTTCTTTTTTTGAAGAACATGTGGGTAAATAGCTCGTAGCAAGTCGTATCCAGTGACATATATCTCAAAAACAGGCAATGAGAGACTTTTTTTTAGTAACGTTGCCGTACCGCCTCTGCTAATAATTCCCTCTATTCCATTGGCCGCAATGAAGTGCTCAGCCTTGCGTACCCCCTCAGATAAATCACCTTGAATTATTTCAATTGGATAATCTATAGCCGCAAGAGAACTTTGTGCTGTGACAACCAAATCTTCATACGGTGCAACTAACAACAAACTCATCTTCACCTCCGTGTAGGTGTTGAAAATTTCCCCATACATCATAACATACGGTGGAATTTCCACCACATATATCTATATAAAATGAAGTATTAATTCATATATGCCTTTATTATAAGTATTTACATATGTTGGCATAGAAACTGCCAATAAAGAGTCATGGACCTACAGCCCTTGAAACATATTGTCCTAGCCGATGATCTTACCGGAGCTAATGACTCTGGTGTCCACTTCTTGTCGGAACACGGCAAAGTTATTGTTAACATCGATCCTCGCGACGGAGAGCCGTTAAGTTTTGCACAAACCACCATTATTAATACTGACAGCCGACTCCTTACTCCCAAACAAGCCTATGACAAACTCTATGGCATTACCTCTTCACTGCCGAAAAATGGGCCCACTATTATTTTTAAAAAGATTGACTCGACTTTGCGAGGCAATATTGGCTCCGAGATTGATGCTTTGATAGATGCTGGTGGCTTTTCTTTAGTGTGTGTTGCCAGTGCCAGCCCCCGCAACGGCCGTACCGTAAGCAACGGATTTTGTTATGTGGATGGTATTCCTTTAGCCGAAACAGAAATTGCCAACGACCTGTTTAATCCTGTTCACTCTTCCTCTATTAAAGATATTTTGACCACACAGACTTCACGCCCCATCGGATTAATCGAATTGCCTATTTTACGCTCCTCTTTGCAAAGCGGCATACAGCACATAAAAAAATTAATAACAGAAGGAAAGAAAATTGTTGTAGCCGATTCTGAGAATTCGGATGATTTACGTCGAATTAAAGATATATGCTCCATGATAGACGCAAAGATTCTTTATGTCGGCTCGGCCGGCCTTTTCCATGCTTTAAAAGAGGGACCGCTTGTCTCAACAAAAGGCCTCAGCTCACCTTTGTCAGGAAATATTTTTATTTGTCATCGGCTCTTTGATGGAAACGACGCTGAAACAAGTTACTGAACTGCAACGCAATAAGAATGTCAGTGTATTCCAAATCAAATCTGTTGACATGAATAAGGGAAACATAGAGAACCTTATAGCCTCTTTAGCCCAACGCATTAACGAAGCTTTTACCCATAACAGGATTGTCCTCATTAAATCGGAACAAGCCAACAATGGGTTGCTAGTTCCTCCTGAAGTTGTGGGTACCGCCTTAGGTTCTCTAGTAAAAAATAATTATTGAGCATGTTGATATCGACGCTATTATGGCAACCGGGGGCGACACCGCTCAACATATCTTAAAACAACTGGATGTAAAATATTTAGAAATAATCGAACGAAATACTTCCTGGAATCCCGCGTCACGAAGCTCTCTTTTCGTTCATTTCATAAACCGATGATATTCATTACCAAAGCAGGATCATTTGGAAACACCAAAGCCCTGACTGACATCGTTAATTACCTTGACGGTCCCTTAGAGGGCAAAACTAAGTACATTGGAGCCTACCATGAAACAACAATTTGACATCTCTTTTCCCAAAAGAGTTATTTTTCGTAGCCATGGCACAAAAACAGTGGGCACTATATTGCAAGGGTACGGATTTAAGCACACCGTTGTACTTACAGATGCGGGTATCAAACAAAGTGGCATCTGCGATTCCATTGTCCAAAACCTAAAAGAAGCCCACCTTGAAGTCACCCTTATCGACTCTTTGCCTCGTGAACCAGCCAATACCGATGTCGATAGAATCATGCAAAGCATTAAAGCGACGTCGTGTGACAATATTGTGGCTGTGGGAGGAGGTTCTGTGCTGGATATTGGCAAGTTAAGCGCGGTGCCTAACACATACCCCTTTTTCAGTGCTTGATTTGATAGACGGAACTCCTGTCCCAAAAACACTCACTTTTTACGACTCTTATTCCCACCACCAGCGGAACTGGAGCTGAAGCGACAAAGAATGCCATCATTGCAATTCCTGAACGAAAAACAAAATCAGCGGTTGTTGATGAAAAATTACTGCCGGATTTGGTATTTCTTGATCCTCAGCTGACGATCAATATGCCATTTGGTATTACTACAACGACCGGTATGGATGCCCTCCTGCCATGCTATGGAGTGCTATCTTTCTCAAAAAAGCCAACATGATGAGTGACATGCTAGCCATAGAGGCCATTCAACTGATAGCAAAATCACTGCGTACTGCAGCTTTAAACGGAACTGATATCGAATCTCGAACGGACATGCTACTAGCATCTTATTTTGCAGGTACCTGTATAACTTTATCGGGAACCAACGCCGTACATGCTTTGTCTTATCCGTTGGGAACGGTGTTTCATATCCCCCACGGGCAATCAAACGCCTATGCTTCTGCCATTTGTTATGGAAAAAAACCTCCCTTCTATGCCTCAAAAATGTTTACATATTGCCAAGGCCTTCGGTTACGACAAGGCAGTTGAAGTTCTTTCTCCATCCGAATATGTAATTCAGGGAATTGCACCAACTTCTTAAAGATTTGGAAATTTCTACTTCTTTGACATCATTTGGCATTAAGAAAACAGATATTATCGATTTTGTGGAGACGGCTTACAACAACAGGCGTTTAATGGACAACAACCCAGTTGATTTATCCAAAGGCGAAATCGAAGCCATTTATTTAAAATTATTGGGGGCTGACCAATGAAAAAGCCAATCATTGCATTAACTATGGGAGATCCCGCCGGCATCGGAGCCGAGCTGACACTTAAAGTCGCTATGGATTGTCCACAGTATCATCTTGTGGCAGTCGGTGATATGGGAGTCTTAACACAAGCCAATAGATTGTTGGGCAATAAGGTTGAGTTACTTGAAATACAAGACTTTGATGATGCGATATTTACCGACAAAAAAGATAATCAGCTAATTGTCTATCAAGCCGGAATCCCAGTGAACATGCCAGTGACATACGGAAAGCTTGCAAAAGAGTATGGGATGGCTGCCTATAATGCGATTATTACGGCAATTGATTTAGCCATGCAGAATAAAGTACAAGCGGTGGTGACAAACCCCATCAACAAAGAGTCGTTGCATTTAGCCGGCATTTTACAAGCCGGTCATACTGAAATTTTTGCACAAAGAACCCAAACAGAGCGCTATTCGATGCTTTTGGTCCATGGCCCGTTAAAGGTTGCACACATCTCCACACATGTATCACTGCGCAA
>JBMNGW010000004.1:0-187040 GCA_050950025.1 Sphaerochaetaceae bacterium
CCACTGCATTCCCCCCGGTCCATTTTTCGTTGTGCCTTCAATCAATGAAGTTTCAAGTTGGTATTCAAATACCGTCAAGCTATCGCTTTGCAACGCCTGGTGGACATATGTCATGAAAAAAGTTGCGAATTGTTGCGGAGTAAAATCATGGATATTGCGCCCTTTTAACAGATAAGCATCATCATAAAGGCTTCTTTCCGTCCCACCAAACACATCGATATACGTCCCTTTCTCATCGATAATGAAAAAAGGATCAGCTATCGATTCGAGTAAGTTCTCATATACCTCTTTTTGCATCTGTTTATGCTCCATCATATTCTTTCCTTTGCTCGTACTCTTTTAGCAGCTTTTCGACCGGAATTTTCAACAAAGAGTCGACTGCTTCAGAGGAAAACTGGGTTCCTCTGTACTTTAGTAGCTCCTGAGCTGCCTGTTGATGACTTTTTGCTTCTTTACCGCTTAAGGGACTGGTCATCGACTCATAGGCATTGGCTACTGCAATGATGCTGGCAGGCAGCGGTATCTCTTGTTGCAAGAGGTGTTGGGGATATCCTTTCCCATCGGGTTGCTCATGGTGGAACAAGACCCACTCCGACAAGCGTCCCATACTGGGTACCGAGCGCAATATTTGGTAGCCAATTTCCGGGTGGCGGTGCATCTGGTTCCACTCATAGCCGGTAAGAATACCTTTGCGATTCAGCACCTCATTATCGATGCCAATCTTTCCAATATCATGAAGCAGTGCAGCCAAGCGCAACTCCTCCAGTTCCTGTTGCTCTATCCCCAATTCTTTGCCCATATGGTAGGCAAGAAGACTTACCACTTCGCTGTGCCGTTTTTCACGCGGCCCTTTTTCATAGAGACTTTTTACCAAAATCTGAATCAATTCATGTTTGTGAGTACCGCTTTCCACTAACTTGTGGTGGTACATTTCATCTTCTGCCGCTTTGAACACTCCCTCCAAAGAAGACGTTTTCTCTTGACTGCTGGCAACTCCAAAAGAGATGGAAAGACTGGGAGTCTTTTGCCCTCTTTGGCGCACTCTTTCTTGCAGCCTTTCAACAATCTGTTGTGCTTCCTCCAACGAGGTTTTTGCCAACAATAAGACAAACTCATCGCCTCCGATACGAGCTAAAAACCCATGAGGGCCAACTTCTTGCTGAAGTAAATTTGCACACGTTTGCAACAATACATCCCCGGCGTGATGGCCAAAGACGTCATTGGTAAGTTTCAATCCGTTGACATCGCACATAATCAAAGAGATGGGGTAAGAGGCTTCATCCTGGACCAAACTCATCTGCTGCATTTCCCAATAGCGCCTGTTGTAAGAGCCGGTAAGTTGGTCGCGGTAACTTAATTGAAGAATCTTCTCTTCACTCTCTTTTTTGGCTGTAATATCTCGAGTGACCCCAATAGCTTCAATCTCCCCTCTTCGGTGAAGCGAAAACTGACCGAAGATTCGGTCCATACCACATTATTGGTCTGCGTTAGTGAGCGATTTTCAAACACATGGGCATTTTTCTGCTTTTTTGTCTGCTCAAACACCTTGGCCGCTTTTTGCACCGATTCTCGCAGAGCCTCCAAATCGTCGGGATGGATTAAAAAGTCGAGCGGCTGTTCAAGCATTTGAGCCGGATTATATCCACCAATTCTTTCAATAGAGGGACTGATGTAGCTATAAGCATTGCGAGTCACATTAAACAACCAAATAACATCAGAGGCGTTTTCGGCAATCAGGCGGTACATTCGTTCACTCTCTGCCAGTGACATTTCAGCACTTTTTTTGGCAGAGATATCGACTTGCATGCAAAATGTACCAACAACCTCTTGGCGACTATTGTAAAGGCACGAATAGTTGCTGCGTACCCAAAAAAGGGTACCATTGCTTTTCTGCTGTGCAAGCTCAAAGCTTTTTTTCCCTTCGTTAAGCAATTTTTGCCAAAAAACCCTGTTGTTGTTAGCATCCGGTTGCAAAAAGTCGTAGCTACTCAAAGAAGCTAAATCACTTCGATCAAGAGCATATTGTTGCAAAAACGCATCGTTACTGCGGACAATTTTTTGTCGTTTAAGCAGGTTATCCAACTCTGTCTCTGTTAGCCCTTCTACCGTATTCTTAGGAACAGGAGCATCAAACATATAGACGGCAATGCCGGTCAAACTTTGATCGATTAACAGGTTTACCAAATCAAGTTCTCGTTGTTTTTTGCGCTCAGTACGTTGATTTTCCGTAATGTCGCAAGCAGCGCCGTAAATAAAACCGTTAGACATTTGGGCTCGCCAGTCAAAAGAGCGGTAAGAGCCATCTAAGTGGCGGTAGCGATTCACAAAATGGGTAATTACCTGTTCGGCTTTTAAGGCCTCCATAGCCTGTTCAGTTGCCTCAGCGTCCTGCGGATGGATAAAATCAGCAATATTTCTGCCTACCAAATGGGAACGGCTATACCCCAAACATGCAGACCATTCATCATTTACCATTCTCAGATATCCCAATGTGTCAATAATGCACAAGCAGGTGGGAGCTAAATTGAACATTTTTTCATACAGACGAAACTTGTAAGTCTCCCGTGTGACATCCTCAATTTGCAGTAAAATAAACCCTTGTTCAGGAGAGTGGGCTGAGAGGTTATACCACCTCTGTTCGTGGCTAAATGTGTGCAGAAAATGGTGAGAGATTCCCCCCTGCCCCACAGCCGCCACTAAGGCTATCCAATGGGCTTGTTGATTAGATCCGTCGGTATGTAGCAGGGAAGCAAACTTACCTTTCATCTGTTCTTTTTGCAAACCAAACATGCGGGCATACGGGTCGTTAACATCAATGTATTGATAATCAAGCTCTTTGTTTGCCGACGTGTCCACAGTTCTGGCATAGGCAAAGCCTACTGAGGTGTAAAGAAGTGCACTTCGTTGAAACTCCGCATTCATGGCAGCAATAGTACCATGATTGAGATGACATAACTATATCAAAAGAGAGAAACCAATTTTTTTCTGAACAAAATGTACACTTTTGTCAATTAATGTAGTACGTTCTGCTTGAGGTGAAAAATACGATGATTAAACTAGAAAAAGAGTTGCTGCAAGCTACCACTTATGCCCAACCAATTAACTTAAGTTTCAACCAATACCTGCTGGATGCTGATGACGCCCTGTTAGTCCATACCGGCTCAATACAACAGGCACATCTGTTAACAGAACAACTGCAAAAAGAGTTGGGAACCAAAAGCCTTAGCTACATCCTTGTCTCCCACTTTGAATCGGATGAGTGCGGAGGGTTACCCGTTATTCTTCAATCTTACCCCAAAGCTCGTGTAATCTGCTCCGAAGTAACTGCCCGTCAAATTCAAGGATTTGGCATTGAGGCCAATCTTCTCATAAAAAATGACGGCCAAACGCTCAAAGGAGCAGATTACGAAATTGAATGCATTGAATATCCTTCTGAGATGCACCTGTGGAACGGACTGCTCTTTTTTGAAAAAAAGCGCGGTATCCTTTTTTCCAGTGACTTAATGCTCAGTTGGGGTGATACGGCCTCTTTGGTTAGCCAAGGCGACTATGCAAAGCTGGTGGAAGCTATTAGCGAAGAGCAAGTCCCCCATCCGCAAAAACTACAGCATCTTAAAAATCGATTGGCACCTTTGGCGGTAACTTTTATCGCTACCGGACACGGGGAGTGTCTTAGAGTCTGAACAAAGGAGATTTCATGGTACCTACGTTAGTCAAAGAAATTTTAGAACATGAAGGGGTTATCGCTATTGTCACCCAAAGCAAAGAGGGCAAACCGCACCTTGTCAACACTTGGAACAGCTATATTGTTGTTGGAGAAGATAATACATTTATGATTCCCGCAGGGCGCATGCAAATCACTGAAAAGAACCTGAAGAAAAATAAAGAGGTTCTTTTGAGTCTTGGTAGCAAAGAAGTACAAGGACGCTTTTCCAAAGGAGCCGGCTTTTTAATTGAAGGCGAAGGCGAATTTGTTTTTACAGGTTCAGAGTTTGAGCAGATGAAAGAGCGCTTTACTTGGATAAGAGCTGCTTTGTTAATCAGCTGTGCACTTCGTTTACTCAGACGCTTTAAGAGCCAGCTCCAAAGAGGCCACTCGGGTTGTATACTCATCGCTGCGGCTTGTTAGCACAATCGGCAGTTGCGCTCCGATTACTAAAGCGGAGCTTTTAACGTGTGCAACCATGGTCCACGCTTTGTAGAGGGCATTAGCTGCATCTAAGTTGTCCATTACCAATAGATCGGCATCTGCGGCTACGGGACTGTCAATGTGTTTTAACCAAAGCCGCCTCTTGTAATAAAGCGACATCCCAAGGCAAACGGACCGTCCACTAAAGCTATCACCAAATAGATCGGTTTGGCTGGCCCAACTCTTTAATTGTTTTGAGCATCCACAGTCGATTGTATGCGGGGATTTACTTTTTCCACGGGGGGCAATTAAAGCCACTTTAGCTTTTGAGATACCCAAAGAGGCTAAAAGATTCAGAGCATGCATGGCAATGATTTTCAGCTTCTCTGAGACAGTGGGGGGCAATGGCAACTGCTGAATCGGTCAAATAGAGTTTTTTATGATAAAAGAGGGAGTTCCATCTGAGCTACATGACTTAATAAACTCCCCTCTTTCACCAAATTATAGTGCTTATTTAGCACTGCTTTCAGCAGTGCTGCAGATCCCACATCCCCTTTCATTAAAATATCAACGTGCCCTTCTGCTGCTGCTTGTGCAGCCAAAAGAGCAGAGAGTCGTTTCGTCATCTGATTCTGGGGATTTCTAAATGCTCAGTGGCAATATTTAGCGAGCGGGCTAAGTGAAGCGTTTTTTGAGCATCGCCAAATAACAGGAATTTGAGAGTCTTGTTATCGGCAAGTTTGGCTAAGGCTTGTAGGCTCGACAGATGGTGCGAACCGACTAAGGCAATGCGCTTCTGTTTTGCTTCACTCATACTCAAACACCTCACGACTCTTTTGTAAAAACAGCATACGCATTTTCAGCCAGTGATGCCATCTCCAATTCACCGGGGGAAAACCAGCACCGGAGCAAAAAAAACCGACTCTTGAGCGGAATTTTATCAACGATAAGGGTACTGTTGGGCAACACCTCCGGTTAGTACCAGGAGCATCAACTGAGCCATGTAATACAGCCAAATGCGATCCGATTTCTTTACTCACTTGATAAGCAAACACCTCCAGAAAAAACTCGGCTTGCTTGTCGCCTTTCAAGCATCCTTGCCTCCAAAACTCTTAAATCACGAGTCCCACAATAGGCCTTTAGCCCCCCTTCGGGAACAATCTTTTTTCTTAGTTCTGCCTCTAAATATGTACCGCTGGTAGGCAAGATCAAGCAAACTTCCAATGGGAACGCCCCCCGAGCGCTTCTACTGAAAGGGGTCCATCTCCATCCAAAGCATTGTTAACATCGACAACGTTACCGTAAAGATGTGAGCCTACCGACACTCCCCCACCCATATGGGCGATAATCAAGCGGGGCTTGTTCGTACTTGAGATTCAACTGTTTTGGCTGCCAGGCATCCCACATATTTGTGATTCAAAGCATGAAAAATACTCCTTCTTTGAATTTCGGGCATTCCCGATACTCTGGCAGTGTCACTAAGTTCATCAACGACCACCGGATCGGCCACATAGGCTTCACAAACCGTACCGTTTTGCAATTTCAGATCCCAGTAATGCCCCCAAGTTGCACGCATGCTCTCCCCAACGAGCGCTCTTTAAATCATCCAACATGGCAGATGTGACTCGGTAGACTCCTCCTCTAAGCGGATGAAGCAGCCCCCCTCTGCACATAATAAGAGCTAACTCGCCACCTTGGATTTTAGCTTGCCTAAGAAAACTCAACACGATTTCTAAACGAAAAGGTAATTGATCGATGACTGTGGCATAAGTAGCCAGTAGATGGGGATCATGTTCGTTATAAGAGGAGGTTTTCAATGCCCCTTTTTCATACAAGGCAAGCTTGGTTGTCGAAGAACCTGGGTTAATAAGTAAAACAATTTGAGCATCCATCCCCTCTTACACCCCTTGTAAGTATGTAATGGTTTTTTCCACTATAGCAATGTTTTTCTCAAGCAGCGACTTTTTCCTAAGAGCTAGCGGAATGGCATAGGTAAGGGTGGACAACGAGAGTAGCCCGCTTGTCCACAGATAGGCAACAACCATGGCCACATTGGCTCCCGAGGCCAAGCCCGACTCTTGGGCAATGGCGGTGGCGGGAACTTTTACAACAGTGACATCGGTGCGTGTTGGCTCACTAGAGATTAAAGAGCTATTGAGAATAATCAAAGCTCCCTCGGCTGCTGCTTGTTCAAATTGCTCCAATGAAGGGCCGTTTAGTGCCAACAACACATTGGGGTGGTCGATAACCGGTGAGCCGACTAAGGAATGAGAAAGGGTGACATGCACATGGGCACTGCCTCCTCTCATCTCCGGCCCGTAAGAAGGGAGCCAGCTGGCATGTAAATCTTCTGCCAAGGCACATGTGGCTAACAGTTCTCCTGCCGATAAAACACCCTGACCGCCAAAACCGGCAACAATGATTTTCTGGGTGACAGGCAATTGGGCCTTGCGAAGAATTGTTATCTCCTGGGTCCCTTGCAAAAGAGCTAGTAGCTGTTGATCATCAATAGCATCCGCAGGGCTCTCCTTTTTGCTTGGTTGCAGTTGATCGCGAAAAACGCCCAAGGGGAAGATCTGGCTCATTTGCGTATCGATCCAATGCAACGATTCGACGGGATCCATCCCCCAGTTAGTGGGACAGGGGGAAAGAATTTCCACAAATGAGAACCCCGCATGCTCCATTTGGTTTACTAACGCTTTGCGAATGGCCTTTTTCGTTTTCAAAAGCTCTTTGGCAGTGGCAACAGAGCACCGTTGAATAAACACCGGAGCAGCTAAAGTTGAAAGGAGCTCCACCATACCGATGGGCATGCCATCGCGCCTCTGATCTCTGCCAAACGGTGTGGTAATGGTCTTAGTTCCAATGGGGGTGGTGGGAGCCATCTGTCCCCCCGTCATCCCATAAATGGCATTGTTGATGAAAAAGACGGTGATAGGTTCGCCTCTGTTGGCAGCATGCACAATCTCAGTCATACCGATGGCAGCTAAATCACCATCCCCTTGGTAGCTAATAACTATCGCTTCTGGGTGGACCCGCTTGATACCGGTGGCCACAGCCGGGGCCCTGCCGTGAGAGCATTGCACATGGGCTGTATCATAATAATAGTAGGAGAATACGGCACATCCTACCGGAGAGAGAAAAATAACGCGATCTTGGATTCCCAGTTCATCTATGGCAGCTCCGATCAGTTTTTGAATGATGCCGTGCCCACACCCCGGGCAATAGTGGGTTGTTTTCTCTTGGGGCCCCTTGCGCTCAAATGTATCGTAAAAAGAGTTTGCTTTTGCGTACAACTGCTTCATATGTGCTTTCCTTTCATCACATGGGCTACCAGCTCATCAACTAGTGGTGTCATCCCTCCCATGCTTAACACTGTTTCGATCTCAATAGCTCCTTCACAAGCCAGCTTTACATCAGCAGCCATTTGCCCATTACTCATCTCGGCAACTATTAAGCGCTTAGTGTTTTGCGCTAATGCTTTGATGTAGGAATGGGGGAAGGGATAGAGCGTTTGTAGACGCAGCAAGCCTGCTTTTACCCCCATTTGGCGCAATTGCAGTACCGCCGCATGACAAATGCGGCTGGTAATGCCATAGGCAACAAACACAACAGAGGCATCTTGGATGGCAATTTCTTCGTATTCTACCAGCTCACTTTCAAGTTTTCTGTAGTGTTGTTGAAGATGTTCATTATGTTGACGTTGCAATTGGGGCGACATGTAAATAGAGGTTATAAGATTCTTCCTGCTCTCTTTATCACCGTACAAAGCCCAATGCTGGCGCTGAGTGTGCTCAACATCGCTACCGATTTCAACACTCTCCATCATCTGCCCAATATAGGCATCGGCAAGAATAATAACGCTCATGCGATAAGTCTCAGCTAAAGCAAAAGAGCGCTTGGTTAGATCAAACATCTGCTGAACCGAAGAGGGGGCTAAGACAATGGAAGAATAGCTGCCGTGCCCTCCCCCTTTGACCACCATATTGTAATCGCTTTGCTCAGGCCAAATATTGCCCAACCCCGGCCCTGCCCGTTGCATATCGATTAGCACACAGGGCAATCTGGAACCGGCAAGATAGGAGAGTCCTTCTCCCATCAAAGCCACTCCCGGCCCCGAAGAGGCAGTCATCACCCTCGAACCGGCACTTGCAGCTCCATATATCATATTAATGACACTCACTTCCGATTCGGCTTGTAAAAATACTCTGCCGGCAGCAGTAAAGTAGTAAGCAGCCGCTTGGGCAATTTCACTAGCCGGAGTGATGGGGTAGCCAAAGAAATGGGTGCACCCTCCCAGCAAAGCTCCGTGGACGGCCGCCTCGTTGCCTTTCATCAATCGTTTTGCCATCAGAGCGCCTCCTTGTGTTTCCAAACGCTTAAGGCACTGATTTCGGGACAACTAAGAAAACAGAGGCCGCAGCCGGTGCATGCTCCTTCGTTAAAGAATTCGACGTATTCATACCCTTGGTTATTGAGTTTACCGCTTAGGCGCAAGCAGACAGAGGGACACATCGAGATACAAATACCGCATCCTTTGCACTCGTGGTCTTGGACCAGGACTCGATTCATGCAGAACCTCCTGTATTGAATCATCTTTGGGGCCTTCCCCATGATCTACAGATGGCTTGCCGCTTGTATGATACACCAGTTGTGCCAACATGCAAGAGGGAGCCAACCGATTCTTAATCTGACACTATTAGTATTAAGTGTCAAGTTAAAAACAAGGGTAAAAAACCCCCTTTTTCCCCCATAATTGACGCAAACTCTTGCTATAGTAGGAAAAACTTTATATATTTCATTTTGACAATATTTGTCATTTTGTAAATATAAGAGCAGATGACTGCTCCAAGGAGTCGCCTATGCCCGCAACACTCCCTAAACTGCTTCAGCAGATTGTTCACCAATATCCTTCAAATGAGATCCAACTCTCCAAAGATGACGCAGGTACGTTCCTGCCAACCCGCTATGCAGAATTTTATAGCGAAGTGCTTACCTTAGCCGCTGGTCTTGCCTCCTATGGGGCGAAAAGAGGTATGCCGATTGGGTTAATCAGTGACAACAGAAAAGAGTGGTTGGCTGCCGATTTTGCTATTCTCAGCTTAGGAGCAGCAGATGTTCCCCGCGGTCGCGATGCCATGCCGTATGAGTTGCAATACATTCTGAATATTACCGAGTGCTCAATCTGTTTTGCCGAAAACTACGAGCAAGCAGCCAAGATTTTAGCTTTGGCCGATGCCTTACCGCATTTGAAAAAAGTAATCGTTATCGACACCGACCACCATCGTGTTGACCCTTTACCCCAAGCTTCTGGTATCGAACTAAGTAGCTACGATGAACTACTTGCTGCCGGAAAGAAGTTTACCCAAGAACATCCCGATTATGTGGAAAACGAAATCGCCCAAGGAGAAGGAGCCGATATTGCCACTATTATCTTTACCAGCGGTACCACCGGAGAGCCCAAAGGGGTGATGCTTACTCATCGCAATTTCCTTTTTCAACTTGAACAATTGCCTAAAGTTATCCCGTTTAAAACAGGGGAGAAGTGGCTTAGTGTGCTGCCTGTGTGGCACTCTTTTGAGCGTATCCTCCAATATGTTATTGTCAGCCAAGCTTCGACAGTAGCCTATTCCAAACCTATCGGCAAAATCCTGATGGTTGATTTGGCTCGAATTAATCCGTCGTGGATGGGATCGGTACCTCGTATTTGGGAGGCGTTAAAACAAGGTATTTACCAAAATGTTAAAACCAAAAGCCCTGTAGCTCGTGCATTGTTCCACTTCTTTGTCTGGGTGGGAGCCTCCCATGCATGGGCCAAAAACTTGGTGACAAACCATACTCCCCAATTCAAAAAACGGTTCTATCCTGTGGATCTTATTGTGGGAATTCTTCCCCTTATCCTCCTTACACCGTTAAAAAAGCTGGGCGATATACTGGTCTTTAAGACTATCAAACGTAAATTCGGCTCCCACTTTAGAGCCGGAGTTTCAGGTGGCGGCTCACTGCCCGCCTCTGTCGACTCGTTTTTCAAAGCTATCGGCATTACCTTATTGGATGGGTACGGCTTAACAGAAACAGCCCCAGTTATTGGGCTGCGCAATATCCGCCGCCAAATTCCAGAAACAGTGGCTCCACTGCCAGAGACTGAAATCAAAATTGTTGATGAGACAGGCCAGGCGGTTGGACCGGGAGTCAAAGGGGTTATTTATGCCCGTGGGGGGCAGGTGATGGTTGGCTATTATAAACGGCCTGAGCTCACCGCTGAAGTGTTGGATGACCAAGGGTGGCTTAATACCGGCGATATCGGTATTTGGACGTACAAAGGCGAATACGCCATTAAAGGAAGAGCCAAAGATACCATTGTGTTATCGGGGGGAGAAAACATAGAGCCGGTTCCCATTGAATCACGGCTACGCGAATCGGTATACATCGACCAAGCTGTTGTTATCGGTCAAGACAAAAAGTATTTGTGCGCCTTGTTGGTTATTGATGCCAAACAAGTGGAGCTCTACATGAAAGAGAACAATATCCCGTATATGGCTCGCACCGAAATGGCACAGTTGGGTGAAACCTACGAGTTGATTAACGCAGAGGTCAATGAGCTTGTTAGCGCCAAAAGCGGTTTCAAAAGTCATGAGCGCATTAATCGCTTTGCCATTTTGGCTACTCCGTTTACCATTGGCAAAGAATTGAGCGCCAAACAAGAGGTGATGCGGCACAAAATTAATGAGTTGTATGCTAAGGAGATTGCCTCCCTGTTTGCTTAAGCCTTGCAAAAAAATCATAGTTCCTCTAGAATTGTTGCAAAAGCAACATTGCTTGCTCTGTTTTTCTGCTAATATGGAGTCACAGGAACTATGGAACAAAAAGTCATAGACTTAGAAAAAACACTATATGAGCTGTGCACTGAAGATCCTTCCTTTGTACAGGTGATGGTTGATTTAGGCTTTGCCGATATCACCAAGCCGCTGATGCTTGCCACCGCCGGCAAGTTTATGACATTACCCAAAGGATGTGCCTTCAAAGGTAAAGACTTAGGTGAAGTAATCGCGCAGTTACACCACAAAGGATACACAGTGATAGGCTCATCAAAGGAGAAGCTATCATGAGTGCCGAAATCAACAACAGCGTCCGTCGCCAGGAATTACTGAAAAATCTCATAGAACGGCTGCATGCCGGAGAAGATTTTGAGGCAGTAAAGGCCGATTTTGCCCAAGAATTTGATGGTGTTGGGGCTGATGAAATTGCCAATGTCGAAAAAGCCTTAATTGACCAAGGAGAAGTAACGGTCGCCGAAGTACAAAAATTGTGCGATGTGCACGCCGCTTTATTTGAAGGTAGCGTTGCCGACATTCATGCCGATAAAGACAAAACACGGGAAGAGGGGCACCCTAGCTGGCTGCTCAAAGAGGAAAACAGGGCAATTGAAAACCTCTTTAGCCAAAGAATCGATAAGCATGTTGAGGCAGCCCAAGCAGGAGAAAGTGGAGCACTTAATCTGCTTGCCGAAGATCTTGAGCTGTTATGGCAAATCGATAAACATTACTCAAAAAAAGAGAATCTATGGTTTCCTATCATGGAGCGCTACGGTATCACCGCACCGCCTAAAGTGATGTGGGGTGTCGATGATGAGATTCGCAGTGCCATTAAAGCCCTGCGTGCCACGCTGCAAAACCTTCTGGAAAAAGGTAGCCCCTCAGCCAAAGAGGTTGAACCGTTTTTCCAAAAGATGCAGGCTGCCAAAGAACAGATCATGGAAATGATTTCCAAAGAAGAGAACATCCTCATTCCCATGGTCAGTGAGGTCTTCTTTTTGACTGACTGGCGCCAGATTAGAGAAGGGACAGCTGAAATTGGCTATTGCTTATTGGATGAGCAGCCCTCTTGGGCCGATGAAGCCGACAGCTTAGCTACACCAGAAAAGGCAATTACTAGCGACGGTGTTGTACATCTGCCAACCGGCTCCTTTTCTGCTCAAACACTAACACATGTACTTAACTCCTTACCCATCGATATCACCTTTGTTGATGCCAACGATGAGGTTGCCTATTTCTCGCAAGCCAACGAGCGCATTTTTGCCCGCACCACGGCAATTATCGGGCGTAACGTCTCCAACTGCCACCCTCCGGCTTCGGTGCACGTGGTAGAGAATATAGTCAATGATTTTAAATCGGGAGCTAAAGACGACGCCGAATTCTATCTCCACCTTGGTGATAAATATGTCTATATCCGTTACTTTGCGGTACGCGATGAGCAAGGGACCTATTTGGGAACGTTAGAAGTGACGCAAAATATCGCCCCTATTCAGAAAATCAGCGGTGAAAAGAGGCTGATGGACTAAGAAATCTTAAGAGGCTGCCATTTGGCAGCCTCTTGTATTATGGTTGTAAATCAAACCAGGAAAACCCATCCGATTGGGTAATATCGACGGCAAACTTAGGCAGTGTTCTAATAGGATAGACTTCCATATGCCTGTCATGGACAAGCATGGGAGTGACAATTTTCCACGCCTCAGAAATTTCGCGCATCGTGGGAAAAAGACTTTTGTCCCCTTGTAAGATTTTCTTGACTATCTGCTCATATGCTTCAGGGGTGTTAGCGCCGAACGTTTCAGCTTGGTTAAACCGAAAGCGTACCGGTTTTGATTGCCACGAGCTCTCCGGTTGTTTCAAATTCATAGTAATATCAATAGTCAGTTCGGGATGGATCGTAATGATCACTCCATTTTCCGCAATTGAATTATCGTGCATCACTTGCTGCGTTTTATTGCGAAACTTCACATAAATGAAGCTTTTGGCCTCCTGTTGCATTTTGCCTGTTCTAACATAAATGGGGACTCCGGCAAATGAATAGGTATTTACTGCCAGCTTGAAAGCGGCGTATGTGGGAGTGTCGACCACATGTCCGCTCGTAGCCCCCAACGATTCGTAGCGACCGGTATAAAATTCGGTAATTGGCTCAATGGCACGCAAAACTTTAACTTTTTCCACAGCAATGTCTTCTGGTGACAACGCTGCCGGTTCATTCATCGTCAAATACGTGATTATCTGCATAATGTGGTTTTGAATGGTGTCGCGCACAACTCCAATCTTTTCGTAAAAACCAAGGCGCTGATCGACTCCATGTGTTTCATCAAACACAATTTGAATCGACTCAATGGAGCGATTATCCCAAATGCTTCGAATAATATCGTTGTGAAAACGGAGAATAAGGAGGTTCTGCATGAACTCCTTACCCAAATAATGGTCAACTCGGTAAATCTCTTTATCGCTGAATGCTTGCAAAAGTACTTCATTATAGCGTTGAGCACTTTCCAAATCGAAACCAAACGGCTTTTCCACAATAATTTTCTTTAACAGTCCGCACTGGCAAGAGAGGCTCATATCCACTTGCTGGATTTGCTCAATAGCCTGCTCATATAATGAAGGCTGTAAAGCCATATAGTAAATCAGCTCAACTTGCTCAGAATCCTTAATCAAGTTGTTCAAATGCCGTATTAACGACAATGGGGCTTCCTCTTCATCGGCCATATCGTAGTATAGATACTGCATGTTGGCCAAAAACTGCTTGGAAGCATCGGGGCGCACCATCTCTTTGATGAACTCTTGTCGGTCTTTGAACCGTCGACCCAAAGCCACAACAGTGAACTCAAAACCAACGCTCATTAAATGCTCATACGCCGGATAGAGCTTTTTGACCGCCAAGTCCCCCGTTCCCCCAAATTGAATGATGATCCTTTTCATCTTCTCCCCCTACAAATCGGTAACTATAGTCACGTTGAACAACTCTCGAGGAAAAAACAGCACCGGCAATGTGGATGGCATCTCAGTGTTAGCCATAAACCGGTCAAAAGCTGCCCGCTTCCCCTCTCCGAAAAACATCAGGAATGTACGGCATTTTCTGGCGCGGGTGCGAAGTGCACGGTAACTGACAGTGGCTCTGCGCAAGGGGGGCTTGGGGCTGTCTTCAACCAGCACCACATCGGCCGTTCCCAAAGCATCAAGGGCGGGAAAAGAACCGGGAAACAAGCTGGCGATATGTCCATCTTCTCCTATTCCCAAAAAAACCAGATCAAGCTCCCCTTCAAAATCAAAGAGGGGGGAGTCGAGTTGGGGCACATGCAATTGAGAAAGTGAAAAAGTCCCTTTGTCGATGGCGTCTTGAAGTCCAACATCCAAAAGGGTCTCTTTGTTAGTCGCCCCCTCCAATCTCTCATCGACTAGATACAGCTCAATTCTTTTTACTATCTCAGAAGAAGAATTGACAACTCCCTGCACAACGGGCACAGAACCTCGCCCGCCGGGTAATCCGATGCGAATAGGCCCGTCTTTGCGTTTTGCGATTTTTTTTAGCTCTTCGCCAACGATGGGGGCAAAGGCTTCGGAGGAAGACACTCGTATTCTTTTCATATCAACAGTATACCTAAATCAGCTCTAAAAGGACAACTGAGCTAAATGATTGCCAGTTTAGCAGCCTCTTGGGCAATAATGGAGGCAGCCAACTCCAACTCTTGGTCGCTGTGGATAGCCATGCATGAAGTCCTTAGCAGCGCTCTTTGTGGCGGAACTGCAGGGGAGATGACAGGATTGACGTATACACCTCTTTCAAAGACCTGCTTCCACAGCAAAAATGTTTTCTCGTTATCGCCAATTAAAAGGGGAATAATGGGAGTTTCTGTCATTCCGGTATCAAATCCCAGCTGTTGGAATTGCGTTTTAAGAAAACGGGCATTGTGTTGCAATTGATGAATGCGCTGCGGCTCAGAGAGCATGATTTCTAAAGCTGTCTTGGCAGCGGCAATATTGGCAGGCGGCATCGAGGCGCTGAAAATAAGCGGCCGAGCAAAATGCTTAATATAGTCAATCACTGGGGCCGTCCCTGCCACAAACCCACCGATGGAACCAAATGATTTGCTGAAGGTGCACATAATCAAATCGGCTAAATCAGAGCTGGAGCCCCAGTGTTCGGCTGTTCCTCTGCCTGTTGCTCCCACCACTCCCAAAGCATGCGCTTCATCAAGATAGACTGCCGCATTATAACGGGTGGCTAAACTGCGAATCTCTTTAAGCGGAGCAATATCTCCTTCCATGGAAAAAACACCGTCGATGACAATAATCTTTCCCTCAGCAAGGGGAATATTGGCCAAGATGCGCTCCAAATCTTGGGGATTATTATGCTTAAACCGATGAAGATTGATTTTCTTTTTTGACCCTGCGGCTAAAAAGATCCCATCCATAATGGAGGCATGATCGTATTTGTCGATAATAACATGATCGCCATTA
Organism: Sphaerochaetaceae bacterium; assembly: GCA_050950025.1. Classification (GTDB taxonomy): domain Bacteria; phylum Spirochaetota; class Spirochaetia; order Sphaerochaetales; family Sphaerochaetaceae; genus JBMNGW01. The sequence continues at coordinate 15,412 of JBMNGW010000004.1, forward strand.
CCCAGTAAGGCCGAAAGAGCTCCCAAGTTGGTCTGATACCCGGTGGTGAAACATAAAGCTGCCTCTTTGCCAACAAACTGGGCCAGCAGCTGCTCAAGTTCCTCATGTAAATCAAGCGTACCGTTCATAAAGCGCGAACCGCTGCAGCTGGTTCCATACCGTGAAGTGGCCACTTCTGCGGCCTCTATTAGGCGTTCATCGCCGGCTAATCCCAAATAGTTGTTAGATCCAAGCATCAGCATCTTCTTACCATCAATGAAAACATGAGAGCCTTCACTGCGACTGATTGGCTTGAAAAATGGGTACAAGCCGCTGGCTCGTACTTCCGAAGCGACCGTAAACTCGTGACATTTTGCAAAAATTGAGGCTTCTTTATGGCTGGTCATCTTTTACTCCCTCAAGCACACTGGTGATGTTGGCTTGACTCTACCGCATTGTTATGTTTGACACAAGAGCAATCTTCGTCAAACAAAACCAAGATGGTACTGTTCTACGCAAAAATTCCCCAACCTGTTTTTTCCATGATACTATAGGTGCATGCAATTTAATTATGCCTTACACCATCTGCTGAAGAACAGGAATTATCCAATTGCACAATTCGCCCGTGATACCGGTATTACCCGCACTCATCTTTATCGTATCCTCCACGGTGATAATAGCCCCACTCTCGATACGTTGAATCGGATGAGCAAAGCACTCCAAATGCCTTTGTCCCATTTTATTCAATTGTGCGAAGAGTATCAGAGCCTCCCTGAGCCTCAATCTCGCAGGCGGTTGCGGTAAAACAGCTCCTCTGTGGCTAAAGCAATTTTAGTCACAGAAAATTCACTGCCATGGGGATACAGATAAAAGGTATCAGAGTGTGTCGATAAATCGATACAATCTCCTTTGCCTTTATAATTGTACTCTATGTGGCATGAATACATCGATTCAACTGGTTTTACCAATGAAAAAGGGCGTTGATCAAATACCCCTTCTAAAACAAATCCAGAGGTATCATGAACGAGGTGGGCCTCCCCTAAACGAATATACCCTGAAGCATTGGGTAAAGCATCGACAGTTACCGTTGAGCTAAAATAGTAGGTCCCCTTTTCAATCTCTTGGCGGACAACAGAACGTTGCCACTCATACCAATCGGGGATGTGAGAAAATTCAGTAGGAAGAGCTCCCAAAGCTTCCAAATTTCCCCATTCTGTCATGCGCCACGTTTTGGAACAGTTGGTACACATAAGCTTATCATCGTAACTAGTCATGCGATACTCTGTTTGGCAGTTTGGGCATTGGTAGAGCACTTTATGCAACCCCTTGGCTCGCTTACGGTAGGCAATCCGAATCCCCTGCTCTTTTTGCCAAGCATACTCATCATACACAAAAGCTTGATTAATCCGCTCATTAATCTCTTTTACTGTCGCTTGAGCCAATTGCTCAGTTGTATACAAAAGGGTCATATCGGCTCCAATTCGATTCCCCCTTTTGCGAAGGTTCCAGCACGGACTGTTCAGATAATGACCGTGCATATTGAGCATGACTACCGGCACTTTCAGCAGTTTTGCCATTTTACCCAATGATTCAGGAAGCACTGCATTGGTGCCAATTAATGAATAGCGAGCTTCAGGATACAGGGCCAACACAGCATCAAAATGCTTAAGAGCATATTGAATCTGACTGACCAATTGAATGTCATTGGTGAATTTGCGCTTACAGATCCCCCCAACTTGCCGTAACAGCCACTCTCGGCCAATGAAACCGTCAATGGCAACAACATAATTAGCTCGATGGGGAAAGATTGCGGCAGTGGTTGTTTTAAAATCGATGAAAGCGTGGTGGGTGCATAACAGTAAATAGGGGGGCTTAATTCCGTCAGTGCCGCTTCTGGTGACTCGAAGGCGGCGCAACCAGATTTCAGGGTAACTGAGCAACCATGTAAGGGGGCGTAAGTATCCTCTTTGGCGTATTGGCCGTTTGGCCATATCGAATCGTTTTGCTTTTTCCAATCGTTGTATCGGAGTCATGTGGTATCCTCTGACTATTTAAAAAAAGCGTACCACCCTCATAGTACATATGCAAGACAAAGTGTTAATTTCATTAGTGAACTATTTCATATGGCCAACTAATAATTCCGCCAAAATCGTACACAAAGGCATAACCGAGCTCTATAAGCCGCTTGGCAGCAAAAAGACTGCGCATACCGCTGCGACAATAGACTAACAACGTTGCTTCTTTATCGGGAAGGGAGGGGAAAAAGGAGTGGGTTTGGATAATTTCATTGGGCAGCAGCAAAGCCCCTCTGATATGCCCTTCTTGGAACTCCTCTTCCCGTCTGACATCCACAATTGTCAGTTGAGGATCTTCGTCTATCATTTTCTTGGCATGCTCTGCGCTGATACGCCGATAGGGAAGAATTCGTAGTGCAGGTGAATCAGTGTGCGCCATAAGAACCTCTCTAAAGACAAAGATGCACATAAAGAAGAGACTCCGTCAATCATAAGACAAAAAGGGAGCTCAAAGTCTCGCTGACGTACCTGTTTTCTACTCCAGCAACTGCATAAAAGTTTCACCGTCAACTGCTTTGCTAAAAAGAAATCCTTGGTAAAAAGTGACTCCCAGCTCTTTGATGAACTGCAGCTGTTCCTCTTTCTCAACTCCTTCCACCAATACTGGAATATTAAGCTCTTTGGTCATCCCCACCATAGCCCTAAGGATAATGCCTGTATCAAGGTCGGGATAATTCTCAATGAAAGAGCGGTCAATCTTAATCAAATCGACATGCAATTCATGTAAATACTTGAGCGAGGAGAAGCCGGTACCAAAGTCATCAATGGCAACTCTGACATGGTTTTTATGGAGTAAATCGAGAGTTTTGTTGGCCGATTCGATATCGCTTAATAATGAGCGTTCAGTTAATTCAATAACCAGCCGATTATGCTCCACGTTGAAGCGGTCCATCGTTTTGATCATGTGGGGAACCAAGTAGGGGTCTTGTAACTCGGTGGGACACAAGTTAATGGAAAAAGAGATATCAGGAAGCTCTTTTCGTTTTAGTTCGGCAATATAGCGGCAGACCTGTTCAATGACGTAGCTGCTGAGCTTCCGCTCTAATTTGTGCTCTTCTACAATAGGAATGAATTCATTGGGAGATAAGGGGCCTAGTTCGGGGTGCGTCCATCGTACCAATGCCTCTGCTTCCACAATCGTATTTGATTGGATATCGATAACTGGCTGAAAGTAGACTTCAATCGAATTGCTGTGTAAAGCCTCTTCAAAAGCATCAACAATGGCATAGTAGCGGGCAAGTTTTTGATCAACAGCTTCGCTGTACTGTAGCCATCCTTGCTTCTGGTAGTGGTTCAGACCTGCCAAAGCGATGCGACTTTGCTGGAGCATCCCTTTAGCCGAAGAACAAGAGAGAGAATAATCAGAAACACCCATGGCGATGCGCAATTGCTGCTGCTCTTGGCCCAGTTTTAACGGAGCCTGAAGATGTGTAAGAAGTGCCTCAAGATAATTTTTCAGTTTCTTTGGCGAAGAATCGACAGTGAGTAAAAATGTATCGGGGCAATACTGGATAATCAATGAGCCTGAGCCGATGACAGCAAACAACCGTTTACGCACCTCCATTCCAAGCTCATAATGTTCATTCAGTGAATAGTGCGATTCAACAAGATCCAAGTTTTCTATTTTCAGGTAAACAACAAAAAACGTTTGTCGGTAAAATCGTTTCTGTTGCAGCAACTGCAGAGGATAAGCATCAAAAAGAGTACTTTTGGCCGAATTGGCTAGAAGGAGATCTTTATACGATTCACGAGCTAAATTACGAGGGTCAGAAAATAAGGCGACGCTGCGGGGCCGTAACCCGTTGGCTTTGGAGTTAATGTTCAGCATCACGTGGGCCAAGGCCGTATGGAGTTTCCCTTCAATCCACACAAAGCCTTGCCAGGCATCTAATTTGGGCAGCAGATTAAACGTCTCACCATTTAAATCAAAAACACGCAAAGATTGTTGGTAAACCTCTATTTCGCTAAACCCGCTGATTAAAGAGAGGGTGCGATTACAATACACAGCTCGACGCATAGAATCGGTGATAAGCACCCCGTCGTGCGAATAATCGCTAACTAGACTGCTGACTTCCAAGGATTCCTTATTTTGTATTCTAAAGTAATTGAGCAAATTTAAGGCCCATGCCACAAAAAGGACCACTAGTGAAAGCAACCATTGGAACCAGGAACTGTGGATAATAAAGGAACTATTGTTGGCTAAGATCTCTTTTTCAGAAAACGAGAAATAGCCGACCATCAGATGGCTGAACTCTTGGTAAAAAGGCCCCTCCTTTTTGAAGGGGTCAAATGCCAGATAACTGTAACGCACCCCATTACGACTAAAAGAGCCCTCATCATGACGTTGCATATGGCCCCACAATCGGGGGTATTTTTGGGCAAAACTCTCCATGCTGCTTACACAAAATGGTAAACTTCGAATTTTCAAATCTGAGCATGAATTGACCGTCAGGAATCGAGCAAGCCAAACTCCAGTTCGTCGGTATGGTTTGATAACGCCTGTTTAATTAATTCAAGAATTGAGTGCCCATCGACTAGCATCCCAAGAATATGGGTATACTCCCCCCCGATGGTAAATGGGAATTTGTAGCCCTATCAGACTTAGACACTCCTCTTTTTCCATCAGCGTAGTATACGAGAACGGGGAAAAGTTAATGTCCCCCGCTTTCAGATTCTGTGTAAGAGGAGAAATGCGCTCCCAGTTAGTTTTGTAACGAAGGTCGTTTGAAAAAGGAAGCAGCTCATCGGAAAAATGGGTGATCCCAAACAGAGGGTCAGCTAAAACAGTGCTAAAAACAATCCCTTTCACATAATTGCGATTATTGGCCATGCGGAAAAAATTTCGTGTCAACTCTTCTTGTGTTTGTTCAGAAGGATTTTCCAAATAAGCGGTGCATTCATTAGAGTTGGCAATCACCTGAAGGGTTGCTCGATACTCTTCAAACATAGAGTTGACAATGTAGGAAATAAGCTCCAGATGCCCATTATGTTCTGCGCTAATACTGGTAAGTGTATTGCGCATCTCTAAAGCTCGAAATTGTCCGAACATGAAAAAGACGGCCAAAGCCAAAGGGAGGACCATAAGTAATCGTTTGACTATATCCCAAACTCATCTTCCCATAAACCGATATTATATCCTAGTCAGTCCGACAAAACAACTAAAATGCTAAGAGAGCTGGGCAAACTGGATTCTCACCCCATTCGGGTCGAGAATAAAGAAAAACTGCGTATGCTCATTGGGTTGAAATGGTCCGCTTTCCACAGGGATCCCTTTTTGAGCCACAAACTCAAGGGCTTTTTGCAGTGATTCGACTTTAAAGCCCAGTGTAATGGCATTACCAATAACAAAGGTCGCATCTTTTTGCTCGATGAGCTCCACCTGCGTTTCGCCCTCTCCCAAAAAAGCAATCTCCCGAGTTTGGTTAGCAAAAAACCGCTTTTTAATAGGCAGGCCAATAATCTCTTGGTAAAACGCTAACGACTCTTGCAAATTCTTCACCATGATGGTAGTCCATACGTATTTCATGAGGTTCTCCTCCAAAGCCCATAGTACATGCAGAACATCCTGCATACAATAGAATTTTTGTTTTATGCTACTATGGGGCTCCAAGGAGGAGCATATGATTTCATACAGAAAGGTTCTTCAGGTAAACCTTCCCTCTCGTCGTGCGCTGCTAAATATTACTAACCAGGTGCGCCAGGCAATTCGGGAAAGCAACGTGCAAGAGGGATTAGTTCTTATCAATGCGATGAATATTACAGCCAGTGTATTCATCAACGATGACGAAAGCGGTTTGCACCACGATTATGAAGTATGGCTGGAAAAACTCGCACCCGAAAAACCCCACTCCCAGTATCGACATAACGGTTATGAAGATAATGCCGATGCTCATCTGAAAAGGAGCATCATGGGCAGAGAAACCGTTGTTGCCATTACCAAAGGAGATCTCGATTTCGGTACGTGGGAGCAAATCTTTTATTACGAATTTGACGGTAAAAGGGACAAAAGGGTTCTCATTAAGATTATTGGCCAATAAGAATGCCGTGCCAAAAACACAGTTTGTTGGTTCGTTAGGCATCCCAGTCAAGCAACCGCTTCTCTCCTTTGAGGTTCTTAATGTCGGTAATATCTTGGGAAATCTCGATAGTCCCGGCATATGTGTCGTCTTCATCGTAAAGGGCAACGTACCGAATCAGGATATAACGGCCTTTGAGTGTGATTCTGAAATCGGCTTCTCTGCGCTTTTTAGATCGAAATGAGTCGATAATATTCTGCACGATAGCAAAACTTTCAGGCGGATGGCAATTTTGTACCATCCGTCCCACCACCGCTTTACTGCGAGCAAATATTCTGTGCTGAGGGGTATTGAAATAAACAACTCGATCTGAAGCATCCACCAGTGTTATATCAACGGGGATAGTATTGAATATGTGCAAAAGTTGAGTGACAGTTGGGTTCCCTGTAATAAGGTCGATTTTCCCTTTGCTTGTGGCTGTATCGTGATACGGACTTGCCTGACCGTCTGAAAATTGGTCAATACCCAGTGTTAACAACTCCTCTCTTGGGAGGTTTTTAATAATTACGGGAAACAGAATTTGCTCTTCGCGAAACACCATCGAATACATATCAAAAAAGAGCCGTCCCAACAGGGTATTCACATACCCAAGGGCAACGTGTGGGTCTAACAGAACTTTATTCAGCTCTTTTAGCGTCAGGCGCACATCATCGTGGATCGACCACATAACTTGCAGGCAACGACTGTTGGGCAAGTGTTTTTCAATAACAGGAAACAAGACATTCTCTTTATCTTCATAATGCTCAACATACGTAGATACTTCTTGTACTTCCTGTGCTATTTTCTCCTTACTGCTTTCAAAGAATTTTGGTTCATTCATGCGACTGACATCGGCTTTTAAGGCATCAAGGACTCCTACGATCTTATCGTTTTGCTCCAAAATGTGTTCTATGTAAGAAAACCCCCGTTCAAAAGGGCGTTTGACGGCATTCAGTGGCTTAGTAAAAGAGTGAAGCATCCGAGTAACGATTCTTTTGGCCTCCCCAATTTCAGCAGTTCGCCCAACAACTTCATCTACCAATTCAAAAACAAGCTGGGCATTTACCTCATCAAACAACGGCTGTGCCTTTTGTAAGTTTTCTGTGTTATCGGCAGGAGAATTAAGGCCCAAACAATAGTCAAGCAAAATTTCATAGTGGCTTTTTTGCATCTAAAAATCCCCCTCTTTAGGAACGATGCAGATAAACACAAACTCCGCTTCGCCTTTATTGGACAACTGATGCTCAGTTCCTTCAGGAATATAAGCAGTGGAGCCACTGCGCAAGGGGTGATTATTACCGCCAAGTAAGAGGTTGCCCTCCCCTTCCACCGCATAGACGATATGGGGCCAAGGGTGCTGGTGCAAAGGGGCGTACCCTTGAGCATCCAAGCTGATCATGCGCATAACATAATCTTCCCATCCCTGAGCCGGCCCTACAAGTATTTGTTTGCTCACCCCTTTTTGGTTATTATCGGGTTGCCTTTTTTTCTCAATATCATTGCGATGAGATACAAACATAATGCCTCCTACTATTTCTCTTAGTAAGATAGCTTACATTTGGGGCCAGAGTCCATCAAGGTGCTCTATGAGCCTTAAGCGAACGTAAAAACAGTGCCAACTTGGTTCTCTTTGAATCCGGCGTGTTTGGCCTTAGCCAAAGCCATCGCTTGCTCTCCTGAGCAGTGGCAAAGACTTATCATCGGAATGTTGCGTTCTAACAATGTATCAATAACAATTGAACGCCGCTTTTCAGAAGCATCGTATAAATGGATACCGCCAATTAAGGCATACAGGGGTTTGGAAAACCGCTTAGGCAAGGCATCCACCATATTCAAAATACCGGGATGAGCACATCCCACTATCATCACCAAGCCTTGAGGCACATCAAGTACCAGAGCAATTTCATCCAAAAATTGGTCGACTTGGGGTTCACCATCTTCATTGATGGTGACAAAACGTTCATTGCGTTCTTCAATCGGATGAATAGGGTCAAACAAAGAAACTAACCACACCCCTTTGTAAATCATTGTGACATTGGAACACGTTGTATTCCACTGCACATTATGAGCGTTGAGCATTTGATGATTAAAATCGATGCCGGAAAACCTAAGTCCTTGAGGATTAAGGGAGTATTTGGCCTGCTCAAATCCTCTGCCGGTCCACATTTGGAGCTTTTTATAATGGTGGGCTTGCAACAACGGAATTACGCCTCCGCTGTGATCATAATGTCCGTGGCTTATAGCAAGCATCTGCAGATGGCCTAAGTCAATTTTCAATTTTTGTGCATTGGCAAGAAAAGCTTCTGAAGCACCAGTATCAAATAACAGATTAAGCCCCTTATACTCAACATAACAGGAAAATCCGTGCTCTGTTTTTAGATCGGAACCGGGCAAAGCGGAGTTGTCCATAAGAGTAGTGACTTGAATCATGCTGCTCCTCTTTGCTTATCATACAAGACAACTTAGCTCAGAGCAATAAATTACTTTCATTTAGAAGAACCGGTGTCCACAAACCTTTCACACCGAATGCTAAGGAGTAAGGCATCTCTTAAATTGTCCGATTGCCGTTACTATGGTATAACCAAAGTAATTGGTGATACACCAAAGAGAGGAAAGATATGAAAAAATGGGTGCAAGGTTGTCTTTTTCTAGCAATTATTCTCGTTTTAGCCAGTTGTGCAACCAGCAAAAAGGGGGTTGTGTTGGGCACAGACGGCATTGCGCAACCTGATTGGGTTTTCAAAAGTGTCGTGTCGCAGCAAAAGCACTACGAAAGCGGATACGGTAAAATGTCCGATCGTAACACTTCGATTAAACGGGCTACTGTGGAAGCCAAAAACAAGATTGCCCAGTGGCTTAACACCCAAGTAAAAGAAGTCGTTACCACCTATACCAGTGATAGCGGCAGTGAAAACAACCGCCAGGCCCTCGATACTTTTGAAATCATTAGTGTCCAAGTAGCTGAGGCAACTCTTTCTGGAGTAACAACAGAAGAGATGTGGATTGATGCAGAAGGGGGTGTGTGGGTTCTTTGCTCTATTCCTTTGGACTCCATTGAAAAGAGTTTCCTTGAGGCTGCAAATGGCCAAGATTTTATGCAGCATGAAGCAGCGTATGCCAAAATGGAAGAAGCGCTCAAACGACATTTTGCCTACTAAAATCGGCTTGCAAACGCTTAGTGGTTTTTAGATCCGGAAAAAAAGAAATCGAGGGAAAATAGATTCCAAAAGAGGGAAATAGCGTTTTTGGGAACATCCCAATAAAGGCCAAACGTCAATGTCCTTTCGCGCAGCTTAAATTGAGGACCGCCTACTGATATGGGGGTTATACGAATGTAGGGGCCGTAACTGGAAGCCCCCAACGCATCGAGAAGAAAACCGGCGCTCACATACGCATTAGAATAAGAGGGAACGTTTGCCCCCTCTTTTGCGTAGACAGGACTAAGCAAAGCTAATGAAACTCCGCCTCCTGCATAGACTTGTTCACCGGGGATTTCGGTGGCTTTGACGATGGCAAACACCTCCCCTTCCAAATTCTGACTCAACCCTCTGATAGCACCGATTTGTACATGCGTCCCTCGGTCAAACGATTCGGAAGTAAGGTTGGCATCAAACACGCCAATCGAAATACCGCTTTCAAAAGCCACAAGGAGATGTAGATTAAAAACGAGCAACAATAACCACATGAAAGTGCGTTTCATCACCTTCTCCTCACCACAGATAATGGACGATTTCAAACAACCTAAGGCCCCAGCCCCAGCTATCGTCCTGAACATCATACGCTAGATGAACTCCCAACAAGCCGATTCTCTTATCGCCAAAATTGAAGTTCAACGGTTGAATTAAAGCCGATACTGCTTTCCAAAACGGCTCTTTCAGCCGTGTATACATCTGGAGATCTATACGGGGAGTCCAGGCACTGCTGCGCCGCATCAATGGTGCTAGCAGATGATTATTTTGCCAAGCAAGCGGCATCCCTAAGCCCACCATCAAGTAGGTATTGCCATCTGAGCCCAACTGAGGGCTAAGCATTCCCAATTGCACCGAAGGTGAATAAGTCTTTGCAGGCAGCAACAGTGTCTCAACAGAGAAAGACCACTTTTCATCCACAGACATAGAGGGAAGAGCAAAACCATCAATGCCCAAACGGTAGCCTCCTACCCAAGGAGAGCTGAATACCAGCTGTGCAACGAGAAATAATAGACAAATACTTGCAGTGCGCTTGCTCATATCATCCCCACACCTGCATAAGCATATGGTTGTACCAATAGCGAAAATTACGGTAGTTACGGGCTTCTTGTTCAGTGATGATGGTACAATGGCGCAAAATATCTTCCACATACTGATAAATACTGTTGCCAATGCGCTCGTCTTCAAACAAAACATTCAACTCTCGAGAAAGCGTTTCGGAGCGAAAGTTGTAATTGGCACTCCCTACAGTGGCTAATTTTCTGTCGGCAAGCAACATCTTTGCATGAAGAAAAGCCCCATTGGGTGAATCATACATATAAACAGTCGCCCCTGCTTGCATCAAATCAAGAATACCGTAGCGAGAAGCCATTTCGTATTTAGGTTGGGTGGAAAACTCTGATAAAATAACATTCACTTTTACTCCCCGGTTGACTGTGTAACGAATACGGGCCAACAAAGAGGGATTAAGAAACGTATAACCTTGTATCATCCACAGCTCTTGCTCAGCAGAGATTGCAAACAGATCGAATAAATCGGTAATAAGGGGGTTTTGGGGAAACTTGTGATCGAGTACCCACATCTTTGTTGTTTGCCCCTCTTCAGCCAAATTAATCTGCGCAACAGCAAACATCTTAGACTCAAGGCGATAGGTGGAGTACTTATTCCAGGTATCGACAAAGCTGTCGATTACATAACGGATGGTTTGCGGTGATTTCATTTCAATCATCGTGTCGATATTCCCCACCCCGGTAGGCCAGGCAACAGAGGTGTGGTTGACATTCACTCCCCCCAAAGCGATGGTTGTGCCGTCTATCACCCAGTATTTGCGATGATCACGATCAAGGAGGTTGGGCAGGAAAAAAAGGTTGCTTAACGACAAGGAGTTGTATTCAACTACGTTTAACCCAAGGTGCTGCAAATACATGTAAGCCGCTTTGATACGATCGTTAACTACCGGAACCATTTGGAAATTGGAAGAAGAATCTATCAGCACATAGACATTGACTCCTTGGCGTGCTTTTTGAGCCAAAGCTTCCCACACCGGATTTACCGACGGATGCTCAACTCCCAAAAAAGTGGAAACAATGATGTAATCCTGAGCTTGCTGTATTAATTCAAAAGAGCGGTCGTGCCAATCGCTACCCGTATGGTAAAAGAGAGGGACGGTTGTTTGAAACTGGGGAACGCCAGCTTCTTCTAAAAAAGAGGAGACCGATTGTCCCTTAGCTTCGATGTTTTCCAAATGACGTATTGTCGAACAGGAACTAAATCCAAGGATTAATAAAAGAGTAATTGCAATGGTAGCAGCAACCTTTGAGAAACTCATAGCATTGACTATATCAAATTGTCCAAGAAAAATGTATCTCAATTGTGTAATGAAACTGATACTTATTTCCTCAACTAAGCACCATCTCACTTGTTTCACGCCGTTGTCCTTTTTATACTCGTAGTCCAAGGAGCCACAATGTTGTTACCATTTTGTGCCGTCGGAGCAGGGGGCTGTTTAGGAGCCTGTCTGCGGTTTTTAATTTCAAAAACAACTGTTTCTCATGCTTCATTTCCTTGGGGAACGCTTTTGTCCAATGTGCTTGCAGGTCTGTTAATCGGCCTTATCATAGGAATTGAGCGGCACTACGGAACGCTTAATGAACAGCTGAAACTATTTGCAACTGTCGGATTTTTAGGCGGCTTAAGCACATTTTCAGCTTTCAGCTTAGAAACTGTCTCTATGATTGAGAACGGGTTTTTTCTTAAAGCAGCAGTCAATACAGCGCTAAATGTAACAACCAGCTTTTTAGCAGTCGCTTTTGGTCTCTTTGTAGTCCGTCTTCTCAATTCCTCCTTTGGCCGTTAAAACTGCATATGTTACTTTCTTGCTATTTCTCTTGTTGGTAGATAGAGAATTATCTATACTGATTTTATGTTAATTTGTACCAACTTGAGTAAGCAATATGGAAAAAATGGGCCTCTGGCGGTAGATGATCTGAGCTTGCGTGTAAGCGAGGGTGAAATCTTCGGATTCCTCGGTCCAAACGGAGCGGGAAAGTCGACGACGATTAAGATAATCGTGTCCTTACTTAATAGCGATACCGGAGAAGTGAGCTTAGATGGTATCGCCTTAAAGGATGATCCCATTGCGTATAAGAAGCTCATTGGCTATGTAGCGGATGAGCCGCACTTCTACGATAAGATGAGTGCCAACGAACATCTGACTTTTATCGGTAATCTTTATCAAATCTCCCAAGAGGAGCGAACAAATCGAATTACTTCCCTTGCGACAACGCTTCGTCTTCAAGATGCTCTTGACGATGAGATCGGCTCCTTTTCCCATGGTATGAAACAGAAGTTAGCAATCATCAGTGCGCTTCTGCCCAGCCCCAAGCTCCTGATCTTGGATGAGCCGATGGTAGGCTTAGATCCAAAAGCGGCGTTTGAGGTCAAGAATCTCCTTAAAGAGTTGGCCGATAACGGAAAGATCGTTTTCTTTTCCACCCACGTACTGGCGGTAGCTCAGCAGCTGTGTACCAGCTTGGGGATTATCAAGGAAGGAAAACTAATCTACCAAGGTACCTTTGATGATCTAAAGAAGGAACGCGATGAGAGCTTGGAAGAGCTTTTCTTAGAGTTGACGGAGAGCTGAGAATGCGAATCTCTGTTGTCATACTCTTAATCCGAACCTACCTCAAAGGAACCAAACCAATCAGGGCGCTCATTGAGCGCATCAGCTTCGGAAAGAAAAAATCTGTGAAGATGATTAGCGGAATTGCTCTTACGCTATTGATGGGGTTTTCCTTGGCGATGTTTCTCTTTTTGATGGGAATAAACTTCTACAACTACCAAATGGTTGGCTTAATGGTAGGAAAGCCCAATGTCGGTGTTCTGTTGGGCCTAGCATTTGGTACAATCAGTGTTCTGATTTTTAGCGCCCCTGCGGCAATCAACATTCTCCATGGTGCCAAAGATATCGAGCGCCTTCGGGCTCTTGCGATTGGAGAGGGGGAGTTGGCTTTAAGCCGTTTAATCATCTTCTACCTCCATTTTGCTCCGGTCTACCTCTTCTTTGTCCTCCCTTCGCTCACTATCGGGATGATGACAGGAGGCTTCTCACTCTTCTACCTGCTTAGTGGAATTCTTCTGCTACTTTTCGGCCCTATCATTCCAATCCTCATCGCCACACTTTTGGAGATAGGGGTTGTTCATCTGACTAAAGGCAGGCGTGCCCAGCGATCTGGCGAGCTCATATACTTGGTAATTATGATGGCCTTTGTCATTGGTCTTACCTCCCAGATGGGAAAAAATGCCGATATGGTCGGCGATCTGCAAGGTCTTACTCATCAATTGACCCCCGTCATCGCCAAACTTGTTCGAATCTTAGCACCCTTCACCTTTCAAGTTTATGGTTTAGAGAATCCAATCTTCTTGCTACTTTGGCTGGCTCTTACGTTAGTCTTCTGTTACATAACGTTCACCATCGTTTCAACAACCTACAGCACCTCTTGCTCGTTGTTGGCCTCCAGTGGCTATCAAACAAAGAAGCGAAGAAGGAACAATACCCACCAAAGCCGCCCAACCTTGGCGCTGATGAAGCGCGATTGGACGATTCTTCTCTCCTTTAGCGGGTTTATCTTTGAACTTGGTGGGGAGTTGCTTATCCCCCTGATTCTCATCATCACCTACAGTGCAATGGGGATTATGGGCGATATCTCTTCTGCAACAAAAGCCCTTGCCGAATTCCCCCTTTTTGAACCGGTGGTAGTCCTTGTGCTGTTGATGTTTGCCAACATGAGTTTGCTCTCCTCAACCAGTGTATCCCGCCAAGGCAAGCTTGCCCTCAATGACCGCCTCTATCCCTTGGAACCTCAAATCTTTGTCAATGCAAAATTATATCTTCACGTCCTTCTTGTAGGTAGTGCTAATCTTCTCTATCTCTTGGCCGCAACTCTAATTTTCAACTTTGCACTCGCTCGTCTAGGAATCTACATTGTTCTTTCGCTTCTTTCGATTATTGGAACAAGTTTCTTCCACCTGGGAATCGATTACCGAAACCCTCTTTTGGAGTGGACCAGTGCCCAGCAGGCGATGAAACGCAATCCCAACGGGCTCATTGGAATCTTGGTCTCCTTCTTGTTTGTTCTCTGGATTGGGGTATTTTTGGTAGGACTACCGTACTTCTTTAAACTCGCCCAAGCAAGTGTTCACGCCATTACTCTTATCGTGGCTTTCGCCACTACGAAAGTTGCCCAGCGGCTTGCCTACAAAAGTGCAATTCGCTTTCTTGCCTAGGAGGTAAGAAACGCTTTGGCGCAAATAGACGCTGAAGGGAGGCTCTGCTTCCAAGATGAGAAGAAGACCAAATCCGCGGCCTCAAGCATCAGAATGTCTGTTGGACCGCCGCTGATTGCAACGATGCGCTCCTAGATGTTTCGCAGTTCGTTAAGGTTAGTGCGCTTCTCATCTTCTTGGACTTGGTTTACCCGTTCGGCGGCATATCAGTTGGCAAACTGGATGAGCTTATTCGCGGAGGGGATGACTTCGTTGTAGTATTCCTCCTTTGAGCATTAAAACTGTATGGACACAACGATTCTATTAGGGTAAGATACCTCCCAGATTGGCGGGCGGTTAACTCAGCGGGAGAAGTGCCACCTTGACATGGTGGAAGTCGTTGGTTTCAAATCCAATACCGCCCAAAGCAGGCTGTTCCAAAAGGGACAGCCTGTTCTGTTTTCAAGGACGAAGTGCCTTTCTTTGGGTATAATGAGATTGTGAGTGAACAAAACTGGTTCCAATACGGAGCAAAAGAACTAGATTACTTAAGTAAAAACGATGAACGCTTGGGGTGGGCCATCAAACAGATTGGCTTTATTAAGCGCGCAATCGAGCCCGATTTCTTTAGCTCAATCACCCGCTCAATTATTGGTCAGCAAATCTCCACTGCAGCCCAAAGGTCGGTGTTCAACAAACTCCTTCTCACTGTTGGCACTTTGAACCCCAAGAATGTCCTCGCTTTATCGACTGAACAGTTACAAAGTGTCGGTATGACAAGCCGCAAAGCTATCTACATTCAAGAAATTGCCCAAAAAATGGAGAGCTCAGAGCTCAACCCCGCCTTATTCGACTCTATGAGCGATCAAGAAGTAATCACTGCACTTGTGGCTCTTAAAGGGGTGGGAGTCTGGACAGCCGAAATGCTCTTAATCTTCTCTTTACAACGGCCCAACATTGTTTCGTGGGGTGATTTGGCCATCGTGCGCGGAATGCGCATGCTCTACCAAAAAGAGAAAATTACGAAACAGGAATTTGAAACTATTACCGCTGCCTACTCCCCCTATGGCTCTATTGCCAGCCTCTATTTATGGGCTGTAGCCGGAAAAAAGATAGAGGGGCTATCTGATCCCGCCCCTCCCAAGAAAAAAAGAACATAGCGTTCACTTTGTCATGCCTATTGTCCTTGTTAAGGTGTTTGACATTGCCCAATGGGTTTGCCAATAAAAAGCGAACGTAGCAGCTGAGCTACTTATCCAGGAACACCAGGTGCGTGGGATTGGAAGGAAAAAACTTCCTATCTCCTCTTTTTCTAGCTCAGGCGAATAAGGTCTTTTGTGATACCCAACTTTTCGGCCAAGGCTTCAATGCACAATTCATGGTCCTCTTCGGGCTTCAAACCGCTAATAATAATGGCTCCAATGACACCCACGTTGGCAACAATGATGGGGAACCCTCCTCCGGCAAAACCGTACTCTGTCTCATCGACAAAAAACCGTTCTGCTGCTTTTTTGCCTTCAAAAGCAAGTTGGTGCTGTAAATAGAGGGTACTGCGATTAAAACGAAGGACACTTCTTTTTTTGCGCTCAATCCAAGCCCCGTTATGAGCTGCCGTATTGTCATCGGCCCAATGAAACAAGCAGCGGCCATTTGTGCTGATATCGATGGCAATAGGCAGTGATGCTTCCAAGGCCCGCTTGCGTAGCTGCGTGCCAATTTCCCAAGCTTCAGAAGCTCCAAAATGGGAAAATTGCAGCTGTTTTTCTTGGGCTAACAGTATCTTCATCTCTTTTGTCATGACAAGCTCTCCTTATACGAACAGCTCAGTATACCACAGTAAAAAGGGGTGAACAGCCGAAAATTCAGCTGTTATAGGACCACTCACCTCTTAAGGTGAGAGCTATTTCATCCTTGGTAAGTAGACAAATAGTCCGCTTTGGGCGATGTGCAGAAAAGGGGAAAGTCCTATCATCAAGTATGGAGTTACTATGAAAAAAAGCATGCGTAAAGATATCATCATCGTTGTTGTAGCACTATTGTTGGCAGCTGCCTCCTTAAGTTTAATCGGGAAATTGAAAATAGACAGTTCCACCGATGCTTTTATGCCTAAGAAGGATAAAGTCGTTCTCATCAATGAAGAAATTGAACGGCAATTTGGATCGCTGGATGCCATTATCGTTGGCATGTTAAACCCTGAAGGAAGTGTTCTTGAGCCACAGGCTTTAGCCATATTAGACAATCTAAGCCACTCAATTAGTACCCTTCCCTTTGTTCATAAGGTAATAAGTCTGACAAATACCGATCACATGCAATCGGGTCCAGACGGGTTTGAAGTTGTGCCTCTGTTTACGGGAACATCCCCTAGCGCTATAGCCTTACTCAAAGAACGCCTTAGTTCATGGAGTGAAGTCTATGATGGCGATTTAATCAGTGCAGACAGGCACATGGCAGCTTTAGTCGTTCAACCTGAAGCAGGCACTTCACAAACTAATCTTGATGAGCTAACTGATGAAATCAGCTCTTTAGTTGCTCAATTGCCTCCCAATGGCTTACAGTTTTCCCTCGTAGGACTGCCGCTGGTAAAGCAACAAATTAACCGTTCGCTTCTTGGCGATGTGGCAATCCTAGCCCCTATTGTCGGCTTTTTACTTCTGCTAGTGCTTCTGTTTTCTTTTAGACGGCTTGGCGGAGTTATTATCCCTTTGATTGGCTTGCTTATCAGCGCCTCTATCACTTTGGGAATCATGGCTCTATTCAACATTACGGTGACAATGGCAACGCTGTTAGTTCCGGTGTTGCTCCTTATTGTCGGCAGCGCTTATGCCATTCATGTTATGAGCCACTTTTACGAAGAGTTAATCTTTTGGGGCGATCATATCGATGTTGAAAAGACTCATTCTATTTTAGCGATGGTGGTCAAACGCAACCGAATGCCCATCATTATGGCAGGAGCCACCACCGCAGCGGGATTTATAGCTCAGTTCACCTCTCCTTTGGGACCATTTCGGACTTTTGGGTTGCTTAGTGCCATCGGAGTCGTTCTTTCTCAACTCAGTTCGTTATACCTACTGCCGGCATTGTTACGCTTAACGTATCGCAGCGGCATCGATACCGGCAAACTAAAAACGCAACGGGAAATAAAGAGAACGTCCAAATCTCAACCGGTGTTCGATTTTTTTGAAAGAGTGGCAACTAAACGAGGTAAGCTGCTGGGAGCACTTTCCATCATCTTGGTAGTGGTTACGATTGTGTGTATCCCTTTCATCAAAACAGGTACCGACATGCTCAAGTTTTTCCATCGCTCAACGCCTTTGGTTAAAAACACTGAGACGTTCAACCATCATATGTCAGGAAGCCGTATCCTCACAATCATGATTGACTCCAAAGAAGATTCGGGAGTCTTAGATCCCTCCTTTTTGCAAACCGTGGAATCTTTTGCCGCCGATATCACAGCCATACAGGGCGTGGGCAAAGTGCAGTCAATCATCCCCTATTTGAAGCGGATGAATTTTATTATGAACCAAGATAACGAACCGTATCGCCAGCATGTGGAACAGGCTCCCGATTTTGACTTCTTTGGGGATGATTTTGGCGTTTTCTCCCAACAGACATCAGAGATTATTGCAACAAGTCAAATTCATGACTGGGATCCACAGACGTATTTGGAAATTCCATTTGAGCCCGAAAAATATGCTTTGCAAACTACTGCCGATTTAAAAAGCCTCATGTCCCAATACTTACTTCTTTATGCCGGTAATCTGGGGTTGTTAATTAATGATGACATTGAGCCCAGTGCCACCCTTATTACCATCCAAATGCACGAAAATGGCGACGCTTTCTTAAGAAAAGTCAGCAACACTATTACACAATTTTGGGATTCCCATTTACCCAGTGGTTGGTCATACGCTGTTGGCGGTGGTGAAGCGGTAACATTGGCTCTCTCTGATTTAGTCACAAAATCGCAAATCTACTCACTTGTGGGGGCCTTGCTTATTGTGTGGCTACTGGTAAGTTTCATCTTCCGTTCTTTTAAAGCCGGCTTGCTGGGCTTGATTCCTGTTGTCTTTGCCTTAATGGGAATTTTCATTGCCATGGTGGCCTTTAATATCGGCTTGGATGTGATTACCAGCTTGTTGGCTGCTTTGGCCATCGGCATCGGAGTTGATTACGCCATCCACTTTATCGCCGCATGCCAAAGAATTGGCTTAAAGACAATTCAAAGCACAGGGCTAAGTGCCATTATGCGGACGACTGGACGAGCTATTATTATCAACGCCGCTAGTGTTACCATCGGCTTTGCAGGTTTAATTTTTAGCCGCTTTATTCCCATTAGACAAATGGGCATTCTCTTTTGCGTATCGATGGTATTTGCCGCTCTATCGAGTTTAACTGTCTTGCCAATGGTTATTTTACGCTTAAAACCCACCTTTTTATCTGCGCCAACTGAACCTCCCGCTGCAGAGGAAAACAATAATTCACTACAAAGGAGTATTCTTCCATGAAATACAAAACACTAAAAATAATTGTCATAACGCTGCTGTTAACAATTATTCCCACCTTACTTTTTGCCCAACAGACAGCTGAGGCCATCATGCAAAAAGTAATGGATGAACAATCATCCGATACTGCTGCTATGGATATCAATCTCTTACTCATTGAAGCTAATGGTGAAGTACGAGAAAGAAGAATCCAAACTCTTGCTTTAACCGAAAAGAATTTGACGAGTACTATCACTGTCTTTCTTTCACCGGCGAGTGTTAAAAACACCCGCTTTTTGACCAAAGAGAGAGCGGACGGCGGTGATGATCAGTGGATTTTCCTCCCCGCTTTGGGCCGAGTGAAAAGAATTGCCGCCACCGAAGGGGGTGGATCGTTTATGGGAAGTGATTTCACCTATGCTGATATGGCCTCAACCACTTACGACACTTCCGAAGCAAAACACACTCTAATTGGAGAAGAGAGTGTGAATGGGCGCAGTTCGTATAAAATCAGCTCTATTCCCTATGACTCTTCCAACTATGTAAAGACTGTCATTTGGGTCGACAAAGAACATTATTTACCCTTAAAAGTTGAGTTTTACGAAAAAGACCCCAACACCATTACCAAGACGCTTGTTGCCGATGAGATAGCCAATATTGGGGGTAGATGGATTACTAAAACAGTCACGATGACAACCTTAGCAACCAAACACAGCACCAAAGTCGACATCCTGCAAGCCAGGTACAACATCCCTATCCCCAGCGGTTATTTTTCCACTGCATTTCTTGAAACCGGGAGAATCCTATGAAAAAAAGAATCTTCACCACACTTTTGTTACTTACTTTGATTTTACCGCTGTTTGCCTTTGACGGATTTACCGACATTTTCGGATCGCAACAGATTGAAGAACCAACTCTCAGTACTCCCAAAAAAGGGATGGATATTGGTGGAACTGTCTCTTTTAACATCGAAGGGATACAAGCTGGTTCCGCCATCCAAACTGCCGTCCAAGGAGGGCTGACCCTCGATTTACGTTGGACCGGCTCCATAGTCGATGCCAAAACCAGCTTGGAACTGCTTCCCAGACCCGATGATGATGACACCCTTCACTGGCTCGATATTTTTACCCACCTTTCAATCATTACTTATTTTGAAGGGGGAAGGGTTGAAGCAGGACTGTTAAAAAAAGAGTGGGGATCTGCAGACGGAGTCCATGTGGTAGACGTCTTAAACTCTCCCGATTATCGTAACGGCATCGTTGACGACCCCCTAAAAATGAAAATTTCTGAACCCATGATCATGACCACAGCCAGCTATAACAACTACACCATAGACATCGTCTACAAACCCATGCTTATTCCTATGGTGGCTGCAAGCAAAGAGACAGATAGATGGTTGATGCCATTTCCAGCTTTACCCGTGGCTGACTTCCCAGGCTTTAAACCTGAAACTACCAAAGTAACAATTATCCCTCCAACTATTCTTGATCTTGCCACCCTCTCCCACAGCCAATTTGGCTCACGAGTGAAAGGGACGATTGGAGCTGCCGATATCGGTCTTATCTATTGGAATGGGTATTATCCATCTCCTGGAGTAGGTGAGATTGAAACTATTTTTGTGGACCCTACTGTAGATCCTGACAATTTAGAATTGAAAGAAATTAACGCTAAGCTTACCTACACCCGAGCCCAACTATTTGGTGGTGAAGCTACGGTGGTTTCGGGGCCTTTGACACTGATGGTGGAAGGGGGGTTTTGGTTAAGCCAGGATAACGATGGGAGTGATCCGTTTGTTTATAATAACAAGCTTGTCTATTTGGCGGGGTTGGGTTGGATGATTCCTAAAACCAGTGCCTATGCCAATCTTACCTACAGTGGGCAATACATTATGGATTTTGATAAAAATGCGGTCTTTGATGTTGATACATTGCAGGCTTCGATCTCTTCTGATGGTAAGCCCTATATGAACACATTGACTGCTGCTTTAGAGCTTCCTTTTGCCAAGGAGAAGGTAAAACTAAGAGTGGCAGGTACGTATCAATTGGAGACCAAAGGCTATGCTATCTTACCCTCCTTAAGCTGGAACATTCAGGATGATTTGGTTGTGAAAGCTGCCGGTCGGTTCTTCGGTTCTGCCTCTGGAGGAAGCCAGAGTCTCTTTAAGAATTGGGAGAACAACGATTCTCTGACGGTAGGAATCAGTTATATTTTTTAGAGGAGAGCAATGAAGAAAGTACTTGTACTGCTGACGGCATTTGTTTTTTTCTCTTTTAAAGCTCATGCCTCTACTGAGGTGGTAGGCCTTTGGAAATCAGTTGATGCCAGAAAAGGGTTTACCACTTCTGTGATGGTCGTTTATGAGTATCAACAGCGGCTCTATGGCCGAGTGATTATCAGCTATGATGAAAAGACCGGAGCCCTTGTCGACAGTTGGCAAGAGCCTTCTTTGAGAATAGAGCGACTTGCTCACAAGCCCTTGGTTGTACAGCACGATTTATTTTGGGGGCTTTCTTTAGATAATCAAAAGTGGGTCGGTGGAACCATCATCGACCCACGTAGTGGCAGAACGTATGGTTGTGACGTATGGATTGAAGACAACTTGCTTGTTATCAGAGGGAAGTTGGGTCCTTTTGGCATGCGTCAGATATTCTATCCGCTACAGCCTTACGAATTGCCGGTTGAAATAGGGGCCCCTGTCTTCCAGAACATCATTCCCTCTTCCCCCGTGCGCTAAATTCTTGCTCATAGGAAATTATAACGCATTGTGTTACACTGATGCCACTTTGAGGGAGGACGCTTAGTGTTCATCTTAGGCGATATTCTAATGTTTGCCACAACAGCTCTTGTGTTATCGATAACCTGCCTATGCATCTTGTTGCATGTGCGTTCCAGAGACTCCTATACCCTTGAATTTCTTGTTGTCCTCATCCCATTATGCTTGCAAATGTGTTCGGTAACCTTCATTAGCTACCTTCATCAAGTGTTGCCTGCCTCCAAGTTGGTAGGACCTGCTTACAACATGTTTTGCTTATGGATTACCCTTTTTTCTATTCTGCTGACTTCCGTGTTGCTTTATGTAATGAGCCGCTATTTAATCAGCCTTTTACCTATTAATGAGTGGCAAAGAAAACTGGGAACCAGAGTCTCTTTGCTCATTTTCGCTGTTTTTCTTATTCTCAGCCTCTTTTTCATTATCGGTAAAAGCGGTGGTAACTGGGTCATTGCCATGAACCTGACTTTTAGCTATCACTTCTTTTCTGGCAGCATGATTATGGTAGCCCATGGCATCACCAGTCTCCTTTTCCGAAAAAAGGCTTCAGGACATGAACAAGAAGTTCTGCTAGTTGGTATGAGTGCTACGTTTTTACCGCTTATTATTACCTTTCCTCTTGATTTGATTTTCTTTAAACACCACTCATTCAAACTGGCTTACCTTTCGTTTGCCATCTATGTTGTGTTTATTTATCTGTTTATCAGCCGCCGATATTTCCAAGATTATGAAACCCCTTGCGTAGAAAGGGAGATTCCTCAGCAACAGTTAGCCGAAAAAGGAATTTCAGCTCGTGAAGAGGAGATTATCAAACTATTGGTACAAGGTAAAACAAATAGGGAAATAGCCGAACAATTATTTATCAGCATCAATACCGTAAAAACACATGTCAAAAACATCTACAGTAAACTTGATGTCTCCAACAGAGTTCAACTCTTCTCTTTTCTTCGGGGAACTACCAAGAACTAACCCTTATCATCAATACCAGGCCCCCGTAAAATGCTTTTACCCCCACTGCTGGGGATTACGGCAATTTGAGTTGGAATCCGCTCTGCCAAAGCTCCCACATGGCTAATTACTCCCACAAGCTTCCCTTTGCTACGCAGCGATGATAAAGCGGCTAAGGCAGTTTCAAGAGTCTGCTCATCAAGAGTGCCAAACCCTTCATCCAAAAACAACGAGTCGACTTGCATTTTCTGAGAAGCAATAGTCGAAAGTCCCAAAGCCAAAGCAAGGCTCACAAGAAAGCTCTCTCCCCCCGAAAGATTCCGCGCAGAACGGACTTCTTTGCCTTGATACCTGTCTATAACAGAAAACTCCAACGGTTCTTGGGGATTGGCAGTCAATACATAGCGATCCGAAAGTGCTCGCAGCTGCTCATTGGCATGGGCAATAAGGAGCTCAAACGTTAAAGTTTGGGCAAAATTACGATATTTCTTACCGTCAAAAGAACCAATGAGTCGATTAAGCAGCTCCCAAGATTCCACCCGCTTTTGCTGCAAAGCAATCTGCTCTTTAAGCTGCTTCAGCTGCTCCTTTTTTTGGGTAGCTTCTGCCAACTCCCTGTCCAAAGATCCAATGTTTTGGTGCAACTCGATGAGATTTCGGTCACAGAGCTCAACTTCTTTGGCCACCTTTTTATCTGTCCAACCGTGGGCAAGAGTGCTGAGTATCAAAGACAGCTGCTTTTGCAGTTGTTTTTTTGCAAGCTCATTGGCTTCTAAGGAACGTTCATAACGCTCAACCTCTTGCCCAAGGTGTGTCAAAGAAGGCTCATCTAGGAGCTTCTCTTCAAACTCTTCTACGGTGGCAAACCCCAGTTCTTGCAATTGTTTATCAAATTCTTGATCTGCAATTAAAGAGCTTTGAGTAAGTTCAGAGAGCTTTTGTTGAGCAAATTCCCAGTTTTGCTCAGCTCGTTGAGCTTGAGAGTCAGCTTTAGACAAATGCTCAAGTGCCTGCTCACACTGCTGTTTAACCTCTTCAACACTTTTGCTAATCCTCAGTTCTTGCTCATCGGGATCTTTATTGCCAAAAAGAGCTTTGCGCTCTTTTTTTTGTTTGTTCACATCCCGGACAAACATGCGGCGTTCAAGCCGTTTTTGATCAAGCTCTTTTTGGGCTTCTTGCACCCTCTGTCTCAATTGCTTTTGTTCCATTACCAGCAGATTCAGCTGATAGGTGGCTTGTTGAGCTTCTCCTTTTTCCTGTTCCCAGCGTTTGACCATCGTTTCGGCTTCATTAAGAAATTCTGCTGCCGACTCTGATACAATCTGGGGAGCTAAGAGCTCCATTTGAGTTTTTTGGTCCTCTTGCTGTTTTTCAGCTAGCAAGAGCTCCTTTTGATTTGCCTCAAGATCAGTGTTTAAACCAACCAAATTTTGCTGTAAAGAGGCATCGTGTGTTTCTAAGCTTGTCAACAAACCAGTGAGCCGGTTAAGGGTGGTTTGTTGCTCCTGTTGTTCTTCTTTGAGAGTGTTCACAGTCTGTAGCAGTGTTTCAATCTTATCTAAGCGAATAGCGGTATCTGTGGGAGCAGTGGGCAAAGAGGTGACATATGGGTGACTTAGCGCTCCGCACAGCGGACACGGGGAACCATCAACAAGGTTCTGTCGATGTTCATCTAATCCTGCAATAGCAGTTTGAAGAAGCTGCACCTCTAGCAGATGTTTTTTTTCGGCCTCCCATTCGCGCAGCAGCTTGTTTTCAAGTAAGCTTTGAATCTTAGTCTCTATCGTTGTGACTTTTTGGCGATGCTCTTCCAAAGTGGCTTTTAGCTCTTTAAGCTTTTGCTCACTTTCTGCCAATTCTGTAAGCAGGGCTTCTTTTTTCTTTTCTTGGGTTGCAGCATATTGGTTGCACCGCAAAATAGTGGAGGCGGCTTCTGTTACCTTTTGGGCCACTACCCTCAGTTTTGGTAACTCTTTTTGGAGCTGTTCAATCCACTTATTTTGCTCTAACCATAATGCGGTGTTTTGAGATTGCAGAGTGTGCTGCTCTATCTCTTTTTCCTTAGCAGAAAGGGCGAGGGTATTTTGGGTTCGTTTGGTAGACAGCAGTACCACCAAGGCCCGTTGTTTGTCAGCTTCTTGATCTTTGGCAGCAATTTTTTGATCAAGCAGTCGTACGGTAGTAAGAAGAGGACGAAGCTGTTTTTCTTCTGTTAGAATTGCTTTTTGCCGCTCTTCCGCCACTTTTTTATTCTTTTCTTTTTCGCTTAGTTCTTCTTTTGCCTGGCGGGCAGTGATCTTAAGCTCTTTTTCTAAAGCATTGCTTTTAGTAAGTTCCTCTTTACTTTTGACCATAGTGTGATAAGCAGGAGCTACTTTTAGGGCTTTTTGGGCCCACTGAAATTGTTCTTTTTTAATTTGGTGGGATTGTTGGGCACCAAGGAGCTGTTGTTGCTGCTCTTCAACTAAAGCCAGCTCCTCTTTTTTCTGTTTCAACTCGCCAAATTGTATTTGAAGACGACTAAAACTGCGTTGGCGTTTTTGATTAATTTCAACCCAGTGCAAAAGAAGTTTTTTACGCTTGTGGATATGGGTTGTACTAGTAGGAAGCAGAATCTCTTCTCTATTTTTCAGCTCTTTGTAGGCAGAAGTGTGCTCAGCTGTTATACGATGGACATGTTGGGAGATTTGCGAGTAGATTTCAGTGCCGGTAATTTGCTCTAAAATTGGGGAGCGATCGGAGGCACTGGAAGCTAAGAAAGCGGCAAAATCACCTTGGGCCAATAGCATGGAGCGGATGAAGCGGTTGTAGTTCATCCCACTGTACTTCTCAACAGCAGCTGCTACTTCTCTTTTTTTGGTATAAAGAACTTTTGGCTGGTCTAAGTCGGCAAATTCATGTTGTGAGTCGCCTAAATTCCCTTCGGCTTTCCCATAGGCTCTTCTTTGTGACCAATGGCAACGGAAGTTCCCTTTTGCAGAAGAGCAGACAACTTCGGCAAAACAATCACCTTTTCCCCGGCTCATTATTTCATTGGACTGGGCATTAACCGCTTCAAGGCGGGGAGTACGTCCATACAAAGAAAGGCAAATGGCATCCAAAATCGTCGTTTTACCCGATCCGGTGGGCCCGGTAATGGCAAACAGTCCATCCTGTTCATATTCACGACTAGTGAAGTCAATGAACCATTGTCCGTAGAGGCTATTAAGGTTGGCAAAGCGCAATGTGAGGATTTTCATGAGATTTCCTTTTCCCAGATAGCGTGCAGAACCTCTTGATACAAGGTAATAAGGTGCTTTTGCTGCTCTTGTGTAAGATTCTCTTGGTCTAAGCGCCTTAAAAAGACCTCCTTTTCATCCAACTCTTCCAATGTTTTAGCGGTAAGAGATTGAAGCAATGGATCAACTTGATCCTCTTTTGTGTTAATACGTAGTAGCTCTACAAGAGAATCTTGGACAATTTCTTGCAGCTTAAGGCGCAATGAGGGGGTAAAAGGAGTACTACAGGTGGCTTCTACCCAAATACTTTTGTTTTGTTTTAGTAAATCGTTAAGGTGTTGGATAAGTTCATCCTCATCCCCAACAATGCTTACCAGCGTTTGAAACTGGGGGATTTTTAGAGCATTAACTGCTACAAGGGCCTCTGCTTCAAATTCAACAATCAGCACTTCTTTAGCTCTACCCAGTTCAGAAAATCCCATAGGCAAAGGGGAGCCGCTGTAATAGATATGATTGGTGGAGCCGACGCGCTGTTTTTTGTGCAGATGCCCCAAAGCAATATAAGCTGCCTCTTGAGGGAAAAGAGAAGCATTCAATTGGATGGCTGTTCCCACATACAAATCCCTAACGCCCTCCCCTGCACTTGCTCCTGCAGCAAATAAATGCCCGGTATGGATAATGGGAATTGAAGCCGATAGCTCCTCTCGTAATTTGTGTGCCGCTTGGTGAACTTGTTGATAATGCTCAGCTATTCCGTTAATCAGGCGCTGATCTTTTTCCCTACTATCTTCATTTTCCACAAACTGGCGCACATCACGGTCGCGCAAAAAGGGGACGGCACACACAATCGCTTCTGGCTTTCCACCCTCGTTACGCACAACCACCAGCTGCTGTTCAACCTCTTTGGGCTTGGCTCCCACTACATGCACCTGCAAAGGTTGCAAGATTGCCGCTGGGGCTTCCAAAAGAGAGGGAGAGTCGTGATTGCCTCCGGTAACAATAATATAGCGACAGCCTTGGTCGTGGGCTTTTCTTAAAAAATCATAATACAGTTGTAAGGCGGCATTGGAAGGACTCACCGTATCGAAGATATCGCCGCAGATGAGCAGCACATCAATTGCCTGGTCTTTGAGTACTGTCAGTAGCCAAACAAGGAAAGCTTCATGCTCATGATGACGGCGCTTATCATACAGTGTTTTGCCTAGGTGCCAATCGGAAGTATGCAAGAGTCTCATTGGGCAGACTCCTTGCCATCAGTGTCGAGTATATTGACACTCAAATGGATTTTTCGCAGTGCCCCTGCAAACATAATAGTGACGATGGCCCGTTTATGATGGCGGTCTACTTTTAGTATCTCTCCTTTGAGATCTTGCAAAGGGCCATCAATGATGCGGATTTTTTGCCCTTTTTCAAACACAACTGTCGAGGGGACAAAGATGCCGTTATGCTTTAATACCCAGTTGGCGTAATGTTCGTCTTCAAACTTTAAAGACATAGTCCCATCGGAGTAACGCAAGATTTTATAGGCATTCTGTTCTTGTCTGATAATAAACAGGGGAAATGGGAGGTCTTTGGGGATGTAGAGGAACAAGTACCCAGGAAGAATAGGTTGTTCGACTTCACTCCACACCCCTTTTTTACGCTGATTCATAATGCGTTTGGGATATAACATGTCGATGTCAAAGCCAAAATGAGTGCGTAAATCGGCTTTCAGCAAAGCGATGAGCTTCTCTTCCGAACCGGTTTTACAATACAGGCAATAGGCTTTCATCAAAGCGTAGAAGGCCTCTCTTTGTATTCAAATTCAGGCACGAATTTTTGCAGTGCCTTAATGATTAATGCATTGTCTTCCACTTCAAGCAGACTCACTAAATAGTCCAAATCGGTGTGATTGAAGGTCCCATTAACCAAAGCTTTAAAGAGTTTGGGGTTATTGGTAGGCACCGCTTTATCGCGAGCATTGAGTTTCTCTTCATAAAGTTTTTCCCCCGGTCTAAGGCCGGTGATAACCACTTCGCTTTTACCATCACCAAAATATTTGACCAGACGTTTGGCAAAATCATAGATATTGACCTGCTCTCCCATATCGAGCACCATCACTTCTTTGCCTTTGCCCAAAGCCCCTGCCAGTGAAACAAGGCTCACCGCTTCGCTGACTGTCATAAAGTAACGGACAATGTTGCGATCGGTGACGGTAATGGGCAACCCTGCTCTCATTTGTTCTAAAAAGAGAGGGACAACCGACCCACGACTACCAAGCACATTGCCAAAGCGGACGCTGATTATTTCAGTTTGTTCGGTGCTTAAAAGGCTCCCTATCATTTCACCAATGCGTTTGGTCGCTCCCATCACATTGGTTGGATTGACAGCTTTATCAGTGGAAATAACAATACACCGTGTAACTTGATGCCGTATTGCCGAGCTAAGGACGTTGTAGGTGCCTCCCACGTTGGTCCGATAAGCCTCTTCAGGATAATATTCCATCATTGGCACATGTTTGTTGGCTGCAGCATGAAAGACAATTTCGGGCTTAAGGGTAGAAAAAAGACGCTCAATTTTTTTAGCATCGCGCACATCACATAGGATGGGCATAATATTTTGAGAAAACTCAGTTCGGTAGGTATGCAGCCGTAGCGATAAATCGTGTAACTCAGTCTCATCAATATCGAGTAAAAAAAGTCGGCTGGGCGAATAGCTGAGCATTTGGCGGGCAATTTCGTTACCGATTGAGCCCCCGGCTCCGGTAATAAGGACTCGTTTGCCCTTAATCATATTGGCTATCGGCTGCTTGTCAAAAGAGATCGGGTTGCGTCCCAACAAATCTTCAAAATTAATGGAACGGATATCGGCAACACTTTTTCGCCCCTCTTCCATCTCCATCATCGAGGGGACAATTTTAGTCTCCACCCCGAATTTATCGGCGGTATCCAAAGCAAGGCGCATATTTTCTCGCGATAAGTCGGTAATGGCAAGAATTAACACTTCGGCCCCTGTGCTGCGTAAAATTGCCGGCAAATCGTGCAATCCTCCCAGTACGGTCAGCCCTCCGACAATCGAACGATGTTTTTCAGGATTGTCATCAATAAAACCGATAAGTTTGAAAGCCAGCTTGTTTTTAAAAAACTGCCGAGCCAGCTGTAAGCCAATCTCTCCTGCTCCATAGATGAGCGTTTTGGCCTGCCCTCCTGCTGAAGAGCCTCTGAAGTGATACGAAAGAGCCATCCGATAAATAACGCGGTAGCCCAGTAGGATAACGACAGTAAAAGCAATATAGGTACTGGTAAACCTAATGGCCAAAGGAATATCTTTAAGCCACAACATTACCAAGACAAAAATAACCACTGAGGCTAAGAACATTGAGCCAGCCCCCCTGACAACTAAGTCAAGCGAGCTGTCAACCAGCCGAATAAAATAAAGGCGAAATACTAAGAAAAAGAGAATTTGTACAATAATTAAACTGAACACTGCACTTTGATGGAGCAGTACTAACTGCAAATTAGCAAAAACGGCATAAGAAGAGAACAAGGCACATCCATACAGTGCGACGATATCTGTGAATATCAAAATGCCGCGCCGCACTATACGTTTGCTTTTATCTGTCATACATTTCTCACTTTTCACTATACGTTCGACAATTCTTTATACCACAGATTTACAGTTTTTGTTACATGAGGCATAAAAAGTAGCGAAAAGAGTTCTAACGGATTGCTTTGGGGTACGATTCCAAAGCAGCCCGAAGGCACTGCATAGCATGCTTAAGATCGGTGGTGTTCAACACATAGGCAATTCGCACTTGGTCTTTACCTAGCCCCGGTGTTACATAAAAACCCTCAGCAGGTGCAAGCATTACGGTTTGCCCATTGAGACTAAAATCTCGCAACAGATAAATGCAAAAATCTTCGGCGTCTTCAACCGGCAGTTTAGCTACGAGGTAAAAAGCACCTTTAGGTTCGCTACACACAACTCCGGGAATACTCGATAATTCTTGGACAATAAAATCTCGGCGTTTTTGATACTCGTTACGTACCGACTCGATATAAGAGAGGGGAGTTTTTGTGGCGGCGATGGCTGCTGCCTGTTCAATGGCAGGGGGACACAAGCGGGCTTGAGCCAGCTTCATTACCCCATGTAAGACCTCTTCATTACGACTGGCAATTACACCGATACGGGAGCCGCACATACTGTAGCGTTTGGAAAAAGAGTCGACAAGCACGACCCGCTTTGACCCCTGTGGGTACCTAAGAATCGAAATAAACTCTTTGTTATCATAACAAAACTCACGGTAGACTTCATCGACAATCAAAAACAGGTTAAACCGTTCCACCAAATCGATGATTTGATGCAACTCCTCTTCAGTGTAGATATGGCCGGTGGGATTATTGGGACTGCAAAGCAAAATAGCCTTGGTCCTGGCAGTAATCATAGCCTCAAAGCTCGAAATATCGGGTAAAGCAAACCCCTCTTCTAAGCGACTGGTTACCGGCTTAAGCACAATGTTGGCTGCATGGGCAAAAGAGCCAACATTCGTGTAATAGGGCTCTGGGATAATAACCTCATCATGAGGGTCACACAGAACCATAAATGCAAATTGAAGAGCTTCGCTGCCTCCGGTTGTAACCATGATTTGATCTGCTGAAAGCTCAATGCCAACTGATTGATAATACGACACCAGCGCTTTGCGCAGCTCCAGTTCTCCTTCGCTTTGACCGTAGGCAATGATTGATTGGTCGTACGATTGAATCGCCTCCAATACTTGGGGCGGAGTTTTAATGTCGGGCTGACCGATATTCAAATGAAATACATGGATACCCCGTTGTTTAGCCTCATTGGCATAGGGAACCAGCCGTCGTATGGGGGAAGCTTGGAAAGAAGAAATTCGTTGTGACAGTCGCATAACAAGCGCTCCTATGTGGTCGATTGATTTTGCATGAAACCGTCATGCGGCGGCGGGGCTTTTCGACCAGCCGAGAAGGAAGAATTAATCCCGATCGGGATAGGCTTCTTTTCTCCCCGGCAATGGAGCTTGCGGATTTGATTGGCTCATGTCAATCAACCGGTGAATGAATTGGCGGTTATCCAGCAATGGGCTCAGCGGTCGTCCGTGGTGGAGCCGGCTGATGACCCGGGCAAATAGCTCAGTAACATCAGCTTGAACAAACCATTCCCGATCGGTAAGGGTTTTGTCATGGAAGACTGCGTTTGTCCCCACTATCCGAAAGAAGACTCCCTCCCGATAGGCTTGTTCAAACTCTTCGCGGGCATTGCCGTTGAAAAAGGGAAGACTTACTAAGCAAATGATTTTTTTGGCCCCCAGATTTTTCAGCTCACGCATGGCAATCAAAAGGGTCCCTCCGGTGCCGATCATATCGTCGGCCATCAGGACGGTCTTGCCTTTCACATCACCAAGGAGGCTGATACTTCTGATATTGGAATGTTTGGCATCCTTGCTGACAATCGAGTAATCACGTTCCTTGTAGAGCATCGCTAACGGTCGATGCAGAGCTTCAGCATAAAACCTGTTACGGGCAACTGCTCCGGTATCGGGGCTGACAACAACCAAATCAGGGTCGCTAAAATCAATAATTTTATGCAGTTTAATCAGCGCCTGGTAGCTGGCATGGAGATTTTCCAAATGCGTATGGCTGAAGCAATTCTCAATCTCACGCGAGTGGATGTCCAGCGTAATGATGCGCTCAACTCCCATATTCTCACACATGCGTCCAAACAAAGCAGCCGTTAAGGCTTCTCGCCCACTCTTTTTATGCTGACGTGCATACGGATACGTAGGCAACACCAACGTAACACTTTCGACTCCCGCGTTTTTAAGAGCGTTAATGGTGGTGAATAAGAACATAATATGATCATTAATGCTCAATCGCGTCGGCTCATCCACCCCCGCCACTTTAATAGGATAGGTGTTGGACAAATCGTAGATGATAAACATCCGCAGTCCCCGAACAGCTTGCAGCACCTCAGCTTTCACTTCTCCGTTGGCGAACTTGGTATACTTAACGGGAATTTCAAAATCGGGACAAATGTAGGATTTGGGTTTTCTTCCCCGCGGTATTTTCTTGCTGATTAAATCATCGTTGAGCGTTACCACATCAAGGAGCTCTTCGGCACTCATATTATGGCGCTTGATTAAAGCGGCGCTGAGTTTTTGGTAACGATCAAGATAGAGCCTGCGTAAATGCTTGAGCACTTTTGTGGCAAAATATTCTGAGCCTGGGCCGGCAATGATCCCCAGTTTATGCGGTTTAACGATACTCATGGCCCCACTTTATCATAATCGTTACACTTGGTTCAACTCTTATACGTACCATTGTCCTCGTCTTCTTTCTACTATTCTTTTCCGTAAAACAAGTTGTACCCTTGCATTATCCTAGAGAAGTAACTAGCTACATAAATGAACTATCTAGAACAAACTTGTTTGCTAACAAGCATCCGCGTGTATGAGAAGAAGATGAGGTACATCAGATTGCTTTTCAGAGCCTCTGCTTTTCATTACCGATGAATGGCTGTCTCCCTTTTTCTTAGTGACGAATAAGGGTAAGTGTACCCTTATTCAGCTTGGCATAGGTTGTTTGTAGGGCCTGCTGATAAGCTTCAAAGCTCCTTTGCAAGACGTGGGCATCCGCAAGAATCTTGGGAAGCCCCAGATTTCCGCTTGTTCCTTGACTGCTCCGATTTTTAACGACTTCATGCGCATCATAAGCCGAAACCGCATCCAGATGCAGACCGACATCTTTGTAGATGTCTCGGAAAGAGCCTCCACTTTCCAGCCGTTTGAGCACCTCATCAGTGGCATAGATTTCATCTGAGAAGCCCTTAAGCAAAGCCTCCGGATTTACTTGCAACTGCTCAACCATCCGAATGGTCACCTCGATTGTCAAAAGGGCTGTTTTACACCCTTGCAAAAAAGGCTCTTTGGTATCTTGAAAATCACGGTTGTAGCCTGAAGGAAGGCTGCGAATAATTGATTTAACCTGCGAAGAGGCAGAAGAGACTAAAACACTTTTACTGCGTACCAACTCCAACCCATCGGGGTTCTTTTTTTGCGGCATAATACTGCTGCCTGTACACAAAAACTCAGGCAAAGAGAAATACCCCAACTCGGGCAATGTAAACAACAGTAAATCCTGGGCCAATTTGCTGAGGGTCAACGTAATATAATCGCAGCCGTCTAAGATCATCGCTTCAAACTTGCCTCGGCTGTTGTTGGCATACAATACATTGTTCTGTACCTTGGAAAATCCCAGTTCAGTGGCACTAAATTGGCGATCCAGTGGCAGCGGAGTACCGTAAGAAGCGGCCGATCCCAAAGGACTTTGATCTACTAAAAGATACAAACTGTGTAAATGCCGCACTTCATCAAGCAATTCCTCAGCATATGAGGCTGCCCACAAACCCACAGTAGAAGGCATTGCCAGTTGCATATGGGTTCTTCCCGGCATGGGAACAAACTCATGCTCAGAAGCAAAGTGGAGAAGGTTTTGAGCCAGTTGTAGCGTTGTTTGTCCCAACAACACCACATATTCTCGCATCCACAGCCGCAAAGCGGTCTGTACTTGATCGTTGCGGGAGCGGCCTGTGTGAATTTTCTTGCCCACTTGGCCGATTTCTTTAGTCAAATACCCCTCGATGGCTGTATGGCAATCCTCATGATCACGAGTAATGACAAACATCCCTTGGGCATGCAGCTTAAGAATCTGAGCCAAAGAGAGTTCTAGTTGTTGCAGCTCTTTCTCATCTAACAAGGAGGCTTTAAACAGCGTTCTAGCATGTGCAATCGAACCAAGAACATCGGCAGCGACGAGATCTATATCCACCACGTAATCGTTGCCTACAGTGAATTTCTCCATCAGCTCATCCAAAGCTGCCTCTTTGTGCCACAATTTACCCATAAGCGTGCCTCCTGGTGGCAAAAGTGTAGAGGAACTGCCATCTATGGTCAATAAATCAAAAGAGAGAATACAGCGGTGTGTTAGAAGGAGGAGCGCATGAACACCCCTTTTTTGAAGCTTTTTGCCACGTTGTTTTTGTGCATCTGCTGTACCTCTTGTGAAGCCCAGCCTCAAAAAGAGCTTATTAATGCTCTTTTGGGTAAAGATTGTCGCTCTCCGGTTCTTCTGCAAACACGCACAGTAAGTCCCACCACTGTACAGTTTGAGTTTGATGAGATGGTTTTTTGCTCAACCAGAGATTTTACTACCAATACTTCAAATAGCGTTATAGGAGCCTCCGTTTACGAAAACAGCATCACCATCACTTTTGCCCACCCTGTGGCACCCGGCAAACAGATTGCAATTTCAGCCCGAGTTGCCGATCGGGTGGGCAACAGTTTGAGCTTCACTGTCGGTATTTGGGGGTACAATGATGCTATTCCCCCCATACTCATCAATGAATTTACTACCAAAGGAAGCGGCAATAATCCCGATAGAGTTGAATTGCTTATCTTGGGAAAAGGAAATTTGGCTGGAATCACCCTCTATGATGGTCTTAAAGAGTCTTTCGACAGTCAGCTTATCCTCCCCTTTTATGAAGTGGAGGCCAACACGTATGTGGTTATTGAGTACGGTGAACAATTAAGGGGGGCTCATACGATAGAGTTTTGGGGAGGAGAGGTGAACCTGGGAGCTAATAACGGAGTGCTCAGCCTTTATGATAATCCGGAGGGCTCTTTGTTGGATGCGGTTCTCTATAGCAACAGAACAAGCGCTTCTGATACGCAATACGGGGGCTTTGGTACCAAAAAAGTGCAACAAAGGGCCCTTCTCCTTGAACAAAGCGGACACTGGGGACCGCTTCCCATTACTCCCGAATGCGGTATCGACAGCACTTATTCCACTGCTACCCGCTCTATGTGTCGCTTTTCTAATCCTGTTGACACCAACTCAAAAGCCGACTGGCACATCGTTCCTACCAGCAAGGCTAGTTTTGGGATGATTAATACAGATGAAGAGTATCAGATGTGAAAAAAGCCAGATACTGTAAGAGCATCTGGCTTTGCTAACACCGTAATCGACTACATGAACTCTTCGGCAAATGATTCAAGCATTGGTAAAGAAAGGGCACCTATACGCTGCCCGGCAATTGCTCCATTTTTAAAAATAGCAATAGTTGGAATGCTGGAGATGCGATATTTAATCGGCAAGTTCGGGTTGCTCATCAACATTCAATTTACCCACTTTTAGCTTTCCTTCATATTTTTCAGCTATTTTGGTAATTGAAGGGGCAACCATTCTGCATGGTCCACACCAAGGGGCCCAAAAATCGACCAACACAGGCTCTTGCGATTTTAACACTTCTTGTTCAAAATTAGCCTTCGTCAACGTCACTTCGCTCATCTGATCCTCCTCAAACTTCACAACCTTCAATATACTAAACTCAGTTGCAAAAGAAAAGAGAGAAAGAAGGCGCATGGAGCCCTTCAGTCCCCATGCGCCAAGAGTGGGAAGGTGATGCACGTACATTTATACCCTTTTTCCCCTCTTTACCTCTTTTTCTTCAGTGGTTGGTTCCTTTTGAACCTGCTCGCTGGCTTTAGCGTCAAAATTAAATTCAACATGCTCAGCGACAATACAGTGCCGTTCACGATGCGACTCATCTTCAGTTTGCCATCTTTCTTGTTTCAGCCGCCCGATCACACGCACTTTCTTCCCTTTGTTCAAATACATTGAACATGTTTGAGCCAGTGTATCCCATGTTTCAACATTAATGAAGGCAGTTTCTTGAATCAGCTCCTTTTCACTATTGCGATAATACCTGTTGGATGCAACAGCGAACTTACACAATTGCTTGCCGCTGCTTAGCTGCTGCAATTGCGGGTCGGCTGTAAGGTTTCCTCCAATAAGAATCGAATTCAAATCGTTCATGGTGCCTCCTTGTGCAACGTCGTAGTAATGCTTAATAAACTGCAGCCTCCAATAAACTGCTTCACTCTTTCCCTTCGGGCCTGTTATCTGGTACTGTTTTAGCCAGAGGTGAATAGATGCAGCAAACTACCGTTTTATCTGTCGGAGGCTCAATAATCTCTCCCGATGGCGTCGATGTTGAATTTCTGAAACGCTTTGTGACGGCGATTGAAGAGTATCTACAAAGCCATCCTCATCAGAGATTCATTTTGGTAAGCGGTGGGGGAGCTCCGGCACGCACCTACCAACAAGCCTATAAGCAAATTGACCCACAACCCGATTCAGAGCTACTCGACTGGATAGGTATCGCAGCTACCCGTTTAAATGGAATGCTTTTGCGCTCACTTTTTGCCCGCTATTGTTCAACCGATTTAGTCACCGATCCGAGTGCCGAGTTTACGTTTGAAGGCAGAGTGCTCGTTGCAGCCGGTTGGAAACCGGGATTCTCCAGCGACGCTGATGCTGTTTATTTGGCTATCCGCTTTGGCTCTGAAACTGTTATTAACCTTTCTAACATCGCCAAAGTCTATACAGCCGATCCCAAACTCGATCCTTTGGCCCGCCCGTTAGATGCTATCAGCTGGCAGGAATTCAGAAAAATGGTCGGCGATCAATGGATACCGGGAAAAAACCTCCCCTTTGATCCCATTGCTTCCAAAGAGGCCCAGCAGGCTAATTTGAAGGTCATTTGTGCTGATGGGAGAAATATTGCGAATCTGATGGCCATTCTTAACAACAAAGAGTTTGAGGGAACGCTAATCAGTTAAGCTTCACCGGGACTCCATAGCCGCTGGGAAACGGATTTTCTCTTCTGAAATCGGGAATCCACGGCTCTTCGTCCCCTATTTCTTGGACAAACCCCTTTTTCAATCCCTAACTGTTGAAGTAGCTCTATCAGCTGATCGTACTGTTGTTCTGTTAGCTTCTCAAACGCCGTCCTCTCAGAAGCGATAAATTGCACCATCAAACTAAGCAGTGCCCGCTCTTTGGCATAGGCGGCAAACCAAAACAACACCTCGGTGGTCGCCGCAAAAGAGTCGGGAAAAAACGAGGTGGCGTACAATCACCCCCTTTTTCATTACATCTTGCTCCAAGACAACAGTGTCGTGGGTAAAAAGCACATGCTTAATAACCTCTTTGATCCCATCCACATAGCGGAGTGTTCCACAAAACTGGGCAGCAGTAAAGCGATCGAGCGTTTTTAGATCAATCAAATAGATGTCAATCAATGACTCTATCAACTGTAAAGCTTCAATGGTTTCAAATCCCGAAGAGTTCCAGACTATCGGAATATGCAACCCCGCTAAACGAGAGGCCTTTAAACCTGCTGCAATGGAGGGGATAAAATGGGTACCGGTGACGATGTTAATATTAGCTGCCCCCATCTGTTGCAGCTCCAAGGTAATACGGACAAATTCTTCTCTGCTGATAATCACTCCCAACTCAGCCCCTTTTTGACTGATTTGAGAATTTTGGCAATAGGCACAATGAAGGGAACAGCCACTAAAAAACAGGGTACCCGACCCCTTTTGACCGATCAGTGGAGGCTCTTCTCCTCTATGTAAACCGGCCCACGCTAAACGCATTTGATTGCCTTGTCCACACACTCCCAGCTGCCCGCTATTGCGATCGACTTTGCACCTATGAGGGCAGAGAATACAGGAACTGTACTGAGCGTGTAATTGACTCATGCCTTGACCACCGCAGGCAAATATACCATGTTATAGCCAATGAGACTATGGCAATTCGGTACCATCCGCGCACAAAAAAAAGCCTCTGAGCACCGTTATATCCTCTGTTTGGATGGCGGGGGGATGCGGGGTATCATTCCGGCTACCATTATTGCTTCCATCGCGAAAAGATTACGCACCAACGGTGATGAGCGCCCCTTTTATTCCCACTTTGATTTAATCAGTGGCACATCCACAGGCGGCTTATTGGCCTTAGCCCTTAGCTCTCCGTGCAGCCCCTCCTCATTGCTAGCCTATCCGCATGATCAAAGCCATCTTAGTTGTGATCCCTCTTTATTAGCCGATTTGTATGTGCGCTATGGCAGCACCATTTTCCCCCCGTACCCAATCGTTGTTCCAATTCAATGTCATTGGACAATTATTTACCCACAAATATGATGATTTGCCTTTTAAGCGCGTGTTATACGATGTATTTGCCGATTCCCGATTAGCAGATG
The DNA here is from genome assembly GCA_050950025.1 of Sphaerochaetaceae bacterium. GTDB lineage: Bacteria > Spirochaetota > Spirochaetia > Sphaerochaetales > Sphaerochaetaceae > JBMNGW01. The sequence continues at coordinate 53,493 of JBMNGW010000004.1, forward strand.
CGTTGGTTCCCACAATGGTTGTCACCTACGATATCGGCAACGACCGCCCCCAACTGCTTTCCAGCTACGACACCCCTTTTGTTCCCATTCGGACAGCCGCACGGGCCACTAGTGCTGCCCCTACTTATTTTGCTCCCGCCTCTGTTGTCCTTGATGACTCAACTGCTCCCCATTCTCTCGTTGATGGCGGAGTAGTGGCCAACAATCCAGTCTTGTATGCCTACCGGGAGGCGAAAAAGCTCTATCCCGATGCTAAAATGTTTCATATCCTCTCTATTAGCACAGCCCACTCTTCGTACAAGCTGGAAATTGAAAAATCGAATTCAGGGGTCATCGGGTGGCTCGATCCAGCTAAAGGAGCCCCAATTTATCGCCTCTACGCCTCCAGTCAAATGCGCACCAGCTCCGAAATAGCCGCTTCTCTTCCCGATTTGGAATATGTGCGCATCCACTCCGATTTAGAGCGACATATCAAACTTGATGAAACTGATGCTCATGAGCTTAACTACTTGATTCAAAGTGCCAAAAAAATTGAAGCTGCGCATCAAACACAAATTGAATCATTTTGCCAACAATTGCAAAATCGGCCCATCCACCCCTTGCGCCCCACAGGAACAATCGGATGAGTGTAATGAGCCCCCAGCAGGCAGCACTGGAAAAACAAATGCGCCGCTTATTCGATGAACTTGATCATATGCTTGAGGAACGTTTTGGCAAACTGTATCCTTTGCATCCCAACCGCTTAAAACGGGGCAAAGCAGCTGCTGTCTCCTACGATGGCCTATTTGGTACTGCGGCAAAGTTCACAGCCGGTTTTGGCAGTGAAGCGGGCCGCGGATATATCGTTCATATCAATATATCTACCCTTGCTGCTGTCAGTCCTGCAAAAAGAGAACAGATTGAAGAAGCCGCTGTTGCTTTTTTAGAAGATAACTTACACCGCTATTTTCCCGATAGAGAACTTTCTGTGGTCAAAGATGGTAACCTTTACAAAATAGTTGGGGACTTTTCATTAGTGGGCTGTACAGTAATCGACAAGCTGAGCCACTGCCAACGCACTCTCTTTGACAAGTTTCGCATAGGATTTAGCTTTATGACCACTTTCGGTATCACTGACAAAACGGACTAAAGAAACGGTAATACCCAGAGCTTGGGCTGCCGCTGCAATGGCGTAACTTTCCATATCCACAGCGTCCAAAGAACTCTTTAGCCACTGATCAGCATTACGGTTGGGAGCTAAAGAAAACAGATCGGCACTGCCAAGTCGCGCTTCAAACCAGAGCTTACGCCCTAAAAAAGAGTCGAGATTGCGGGCTTTGGCAAACAAAGTATCATCTAAGCTAATCCAAGAAGAGGTCGGCTCTCCTAAGCTGTCAAACGTAGCTCCCCGCTGCAAACCAAAGCGGCTTAAATCAAGATCATATTGCATCACAGCTGTTCCGATAATCAAATCGCCTAGCTTGTACTGAGATTGTACTGCTGCACAAGAGCCGGTAATGAGCACATGCTTTACGGTATTCGAAGTAAGAAACAGGCTACTGTTCACCGCAGCTGCCACTTTGCCCACACCCACAGGAACTTGACAATACGATCCAGCCATCTCTTGTTTGCTGGAAGCCATGAAAATAAGCATTACAATGCGCAGCAGAGCTCTTTCATAATGAGCTCTACCGCTACTCCCATCCGCTGGGGAATTTGAGCCTGATAACTGCGTTCTACTGCCAACCTCACCAAAGCTCCCCCTTGGTCCACTGCTGAGGCAAAAGATGTGCCGTTAACCATCAGTCCGCAGACAATAGAGGCAAACAAATCACCACACCCAGGATAAGAGATTGGTACATACTGCTGACGGTAAATTTCTGTTTTTTGTAAGACGTTATCATAGGCAACAGTAACACCATTTTGCTTTTCCATGATGCTGGTAATGGCAACATAGCGAGGACCCAAAGCAGACAACTGCTGGGCCCATTCTTTGGCTTGGTCCACACTCATGTGTTCGTTGTACGATTTACCCAACAATAAGGCAGCTTCGGTGATATTAGGAGTGATGACATCGGCTTGGGAGACCAGCAGTCCCATCCGTTTTACAAGTTGAGGTGAAACAGGACCGTAAGGCTTACCTTGATCGCCTAAAACCGGATCAACAATGGCTAAAAAGGGGTGAGCTAGTGTCCGTTGATCTTCCATTAACCGCAGCACTATCTCAATTTGTTGCCCAGAGCCTAAAAACCCTGAATACATGGCATCAAAAGAGAGCTCTAATTTTTCCCAATGGGCCAAAATATCTTCCATTTGGCTGGTTAAATCCAGGTAACTGTAGTGCTCAAATCCATCCGTTTGTGTTGAGAGCAAAGCTGTGGGAAGGACACTAGCTTCAATTCCCAACGCTGATAAGGCGGGGATGACAACGGTTAAGGAGGATTTTGCATGGCACGACAAATCATGAACTGCTACTGTTGTTTTCATCACGCCTTTCACAGTACCAAGCTTGCTCCCACCTTTCAAGAGTTATATACTCGCAGTGCAGGAGGACCATTGTGCTTTATTCTCATACTAATCACACTGACATCGACCCACTAGCTGTAACAAGGCCTTCAGCTACAGAACTTCAGCAAGCTGCCCAGCACATGATTATTAGTGCCTCAGGTTGGCGTAAAGTCTTCGCCCGCACCGAAGAGGGATGGGAAAAAGACCTTTTGCCTTCTGATGCTTTTTTATCCGCTTTTGCAGCCATCGCTTTTTATGAGGTGTTACAACCAAAAACAGTGCTCATTGGAACCGATACCCGCCCCACTGGTGCTGCCATAGCCGATATTATTAGTCGTCTCCTTCTGAGTTTGGGGGCAGAAATAATACCCCTAAGTGTTTGTGCAGCTCCCGAAATTATGGCTTTGAGCTCTGCTATGCCCGATTCAAGTTTTTTTTACATTACTGCCAGCCATAATCCCATTGGCCATAATGGATTTAAAATGGGAAAACAGGGAGGAGTTGTTACCAAAGAACGTGCTTCTGAAATTGCTTTATATTTTTCCCAATTGCTTGAGGATCCCACTTCTGCTCAAAAAGCGGCAGATTTATCATCTTCTGTCGATCCTAAGAGCTATTTTGAGCTCCTTTCAACCATTGCCAAAAACAAAGAGAAGTCTCTACTTGCCTATGAGCGGCTGCTGATGGAGACAACGTTTGGTAGTAACAAAGAAACATGGGGTTCTGAACTGGCTCACATGCGAACTGAGGTGCAAAAGCACCCAATTGGGATTGTAGGGGAGCTTAACGGAAGTGCCCGCTCTCAGAGTATCGATCAACAATTTCTCAAAGCCTTAGGTCTAAAGACCTTGTTTGTGAATACCCAAGCCCACCAAATAGTTCACCCGATTATCCCAGAAGGGGCTAACTTGGAGCTTTGCTGTCAAATCTTAGATGATACGCATTACCATGATCCCTCGTTTGTTTTGGGCTATGTGCCCGATAATGATGGCGATCGAGGCAATATTGTGTATTGGGATCCATCTCTTGGTAAAAGCAGAGCCTTGGAAGCTCAGAATCTTTTTGCCCTCATTGCTGCGATTGAAATGGCTCTTTATCCCCAAGCTCCCAAAAAGGCCATTGTCGTAAATGGCCCTACCAGTTTGATGATTGATGAGCTGGCTCGTAGGTGGGGATTCTCTGTATTTCGCAGCGAAGTAGGAGAAGCTAATGTAGTGCAACTAGCAGAGCAAAAACGGCAACAAGGATATGCTGTCCCTCTTTTGGGAGAGGGGTCTAACGGTGGAACCATCAGCCACCCTGCTAAAGTCCGCGATCCGTTAAACATGATTCTAACCTTGGTGAAACTGTTGGGCAGCCAACACCGCTATACCCACATTACCGGTTTAACTACTTCCCCGTCGATTGCCGATGCTCTTCAAACCCTTCCCAAACGGCGAGTGACAGGGACAACTGAGCCTCTGGCAATGATGATTTTAAGCAGCGTTGATTATGGAGAATTGAAAAAGAGGTATGAAAGGCTTTTTATCGCTTCTTGGGAGCAAAGGAAAGCAGTTTTATTAAACCAATTTGGTATTGATGATTATCGGTGTGAACAAACAGAAGGAACGTTGTGCCGCCACGGTATTGGAGAAGCGTTTCGCACTGCCCCATATACAGGTGGGCTAAAGATGGTTTTCCTAAATCAAAAAGGGGAAGATACCGATTTTCTTTGGCTACGCCCCAGTGGCACTGAAGCTCTGTTACGAGTGGCAGTCGATGCAAAAGGAGAAAACCCTCTGCGGTACACTTATTTACTAAACTGGCAACGTGAGCTTCTTCAAAAGGCCTCTTCAGTCCAATAAAAGACCTGCTACACCCGCTCCAAGCACCGGAGAGTTATCGATTGTGACAAATGTAGCGTAACGACGATGGGTTTTTGTAAGGAACTGATGCATATAGTACTCGGTATACGTTTGTAACCCTTTAGTTTTGTAATACGTTGTTCCATCAGCATTAATGCACACAGGAGCTCGGGGAGATTTCCCAAAATCTGATTTCAATACTGCCGCACTGAGATTTGCCGCTGTTAGTTTGGCTGCCCGCTCAATTACGGCATCACAAATCATCCAAAGAGCAGTGGCATCCTCTTCATTAGCGATGCATCTGACAAGTTCCACTTCCTTGTCCCAAGGGCGCTCAAGATAGTGGCTCATCCGCATCGTATCTAAAGGAGGCAAAGTAGCAAAACGGTTGGCAAATGTGGGGCTAAAAAGTGATTGTTCAACCGCTTTTTGGATACAGAGGTGGCTAAAAGAACCTAAGTAAGCACCGCTAATCATCTTTTCAAAATGGTAAAACTGGGGCCTTTCTGTGGCTTGGACAAAAAGACGATCAAGCGGACCTAAATCATAGGCAAACCCTCCCGATTCAACATTAATAATCTGTTGTCCGGGTCCAAGATGGGGCTTTTTGGTGATCACACTGTTTGTCTCAATGTAGGCGGTATTAGTTCCCGTTCCCAAAATAAATCCGATATAGCTCTCGTACGGAGTTTGAAGAGAGGCAATTCTGCCTGCCAACAGCGTTGCCACCGTATCGTTGATAACACTGATTCGCTTATTTTCTACGTGGTAGCCCCGTTTATGAAGCTCATCCAAAAGTCCTTTGCCCACTCGTTTGCCCACCACTGAAGGGGCTTTAATCTCCTTGCTAAATCCCAAAGGGATACCATCATGGTCATCTGTAATTTCGGCAGCGTACGAAAAGCAAAATCCGATGCGATCACTTGTGTGTATCAGCGGTTCTACCATATCAGCCAAAGCAGAAAAAAATTGTCTTTCAGAGACTTCTTGCTGGGCCCCAGGCATCCCTGTTTTGCGAAAGTCGGAAATATGGGGTTTCATCTGGGCATCAAAAAAGACCACACAAGAGCGTACATTCGTCCCCCCCGCATCAAGAACAATAACTCTTTGATTGGAAGAGACTTTTTGAGGTGCCTCAACGTATGTGGGAATCATAGCTAAAGAGCTTGGCCCCTTTAGCCCTTTTTCCATCTCTGCCAAAAATGAGGAGCACACCTGTTGGATATCGACTGATTCGGCACAAATCTGCCACTCTTCTAAAAAGGAGTCAACTTTTGCTGCAATTGTTTTCATCATGTGACCTCAATCTGATTGTAGGTTCTCAACCGCCTGTTGTCCAGTTCATCAAAGCCCAAAAAGGGCGCGGGCAGTTGGCAGGAAATCTATGCCGTTGGCAAAAACACTCAGAGGAACTATAGCAAAGGCTTGGGGCCCTTCTAAAGGGATCCTAAAAGAGAAGTCTAACGTAAACGGCTTTACAAAGCGTTTACCACTGACAACAAATGAACCGCCACCTTCATAGCGGAAAGGAAAGGGAGCTGCCACTCTTTTAGCTGCAAATGTTCCCGAAAAATAGGCCTCCTCAGGCAGTAAGGCTTGCAACCGTAAAAAGGAGAGAAGCAGTTGGTGAGAGGGAATTAACGAGGCGAATAAGAGCTCAAAAAGTCCACCAGCCTTAGGCTGAGGAGGCTCTTGGTTAATTAGCTGTAAACGCAAAGAGCCAACGTCGCTTTTTTCCATGCTCAGCGAAAAAGAAGATAATCCGTTATCACCAACAAATTCCAGCCCCGCCAAAGAAAGCGGAGGGGTAAAATTCTGAGCAGCAAAAGCTACAGCTGAGGCCACTATAAGTGATTGGATGGCGGTTTTAACCTCTTGTTCTGATGGAGTACTTTCTGCAAATGCGGGAAAAAGGAGTACTACAAGCAGTAAAACAACTACATACGTTCTCACAAATCACCTCGTTCTATAGCATGACAGCAAAGCATGTGCCTGTCAAAACAAACAGCACTGTGGTACAGTACGCTTATGAGTAGAAGCGAAACTTTCTTGTGGTATGATTTGGAAACATTTGGTTTAAATCCCCGTTATGATCGCATCGCCCAATTTGCTGCCGTACGCACCGATTCTGATTTGAAAGTCATCGGCGAGCCGACGCTTTTATACTGTCGCCTTAGTGACGATTATTTACCCGACCCCTTGGCGTGCATGGTTACCGGTATAACGCCTCAAAAAGTTACTACCTTGGGCCTAAAAGAGAGTGAGTTCATCCAAGCTATAAATGAGCTGATGAGTGTGCCAAGAACATGCAGTGTCGGCTATAACAGTTTAAAATTCGATGATGAATTTATCAGAAATACCCTCTTTCGCAATTTTCTGGACCCGTACAAAAGAGAATATGATAAAGGAAACAGCCGCTGGGATTTGCTGGATCTTGTCAGAGCTGCCCACGATTTTGGTGATCAGAAAATCTCCTGGCCCAAAAAAGAGAGTGGAATTACTTCCTGCAAATTAACTGATTTAACCGCAGCCAACGCCATTTCGCATGAAGGGGCCCATGATGCCTTAAGCGATGTATGGGCAACATTGAATTTGGCTCGCCTGATTAAAACTCATCAGCCCAAACTGTTCTCCTACTACTTAAAACTAAGAAACAAACAGGCCGCCAAAGAGATGCTTAGCGTGCCGATGGGAGAGCCGGTAGTCTATACCGCTGCCCCTTTTACCCGAAAAGAGGGATTTTCCACAGTTGTGATGCCCCTTAGTAGCAGCTCACTAAACAGCAATGTCATTTATGTGTTTGACCTTCTTCAAGATCCCCAAGGGCTGCTTGCGGCCAGCAGAAATTACCAGCACCTTGAACATCTGCAACAACGAGAATTAAGCTTCAGAGCTATCACACAACAGCTGTATGAGATGCTACAAAGTGACTCTTTTGACAAACGGACTCTTACGTCAGTCTATGAGCATTTGCAAGAAGCTGCCGACTTACTTGGCTCTTTGCCCCATCAGATTGACGGTTCAGCCAATCTTCTTGCCCAAAAAGGGGTCTATAGAATTGCTTTAAATCGCTCGCCGTTTCTCTCTCCTTTATCAGTACTCACTAACGAGCGGTTGGCAAAGCTCCAAATTGATATGGACCTTATTGAGCATCGTAGCTCACTGTTACGCCAAGATGAGATGCTGGGTGTAAACATCCGAAAATTAGCCGACCAAGAGGAATACCCCAGTGTTGCCGATGTCGATTTTACCCTCTACTCAGGCCCTTTTTTCTCGCAAGCTGATGAGAGATTGTTTGCCCAAATTCGTCAAACAAAGGCTGCAGAACTGTGGAAGATGCGGTTTGATTTCAACGATGCGCGTGCTCATCAAATGCTGTGGCGCTTTTTATGTCGCAACTGGTCCGAAGAATTGGATGCTAAACGGCAAAAAGAGTGGCAGAGTTTTTGTGCTGAAAGGATTATCAGTCCGCCAGGCGGAGCTCAGGTAAACCTCTCCTTTTATGCCCGAAAAATAGAAGAACACTTGCAATCAAAAGAGACTGAGCCCCATCTTAAAGAAGTTTTGCATGAGCTTAAGCTTTATGGAAAAGAACTTTGTCACCGAATTGGCCTGACGTATCCTGAGCAGTAAACGGTTGCTTAGCTCCCGTTTCTGTGCTTATATACCTCTTTAGGAGCGTGTTATGAGAGAAAAAGGGAGCATTGGCAACGGAGTTATGGCTTCGTATGGTGTTGGCAAGTTTTTGGCCGAATTCCTTACGGGAGCTTTTGGGGCAATCGTTTTTAAGTTCTATGAAACAGAGATTGGATTGGCAGCCGGGTATGCTGCTTTGGCCACCATCATCTATTCGTTGTGGAATGCCATTAACGACCCTATCATTGGGTTTTTGACCAACCGCAACGCCCCTTTTTCAGCAAAACTGGGACGTCGCTTTCCTTGGATTATTATTGGGCTCCTTTTAAGCGCCTTCTCTTTTGTCCTTATTTTCAGTGTTCCCCACTCTTGGCAAGCAACAGCTAAAACCAACCCTTTACCTGTTTTCTTGTGGATGGTTTTGACCATTTGCCTCTATGATGGTTTTTACTCCCTGTGGGAAGTTAATTACCAATCGGTGTATCCTGATAAATTTAGAACTCATAGTGAACGAACCCGCTCAGCAGCGATTGCCACTGCAGTCGGTGTATTGGGAGTAGCTGCCGGTTTTGTTGTTCCTCCGCTGTTTTTCCGCTACGGAGAGCCGCAAACCTACCTTCAAAGTGGTTGGGTCATTGCCGCTTTTGTCGTTGGGGGCTCTTTGTTGATTATTCCGGGAGTCAAAGAAACCAAAGGGATGATTCACCGCTTTTTAGTGGCTAAAGAGGAGCAACACGAAAAAAGGGAGGCCCAAGCCCGCTTTTTCCCCTCGATGGTGCGAGCTTTACGCCACCGTGATTTTTTGGCTTTCATTTTGCTGTTGTTTTTGTATCAATCAGGAACAATGTGTATGACCAGCTCAATCCACTATGTGGGTAATTACATCCTCAATGTTCCCAGCAGCGGTACCACCGTTATTTTTGCCGGTATGCTTGGCGGCTCACTTATTTCAATTCCTCTGTGGGCCTTGTTGGCCAAGCGGATGAAAAACAACCAGAGAATGCTTTTGATTACCAGCTTAGTCATGGCCCTCTTTTCCTTTCCGATGACCTTTATCAGCACAATAGGAGGGTTCACCCTCTTTATGGGATTATGGGGGTTGGGCTTTGGGGGATTTTGGACGTTTATGGCCCCGGCTATGGCCGATATCGTGGATGAGATTGTCGTTAAGGAGGAGCGTAGGGACGACGGAATTCTGATGGGAATCAGAGCCTTCTTCATGCGCTTTTCCTATGCCAGCCAAGCCATAGTGTTTTGGCTTATTCACAAAGCAACCGCTTTTGGCGTCGATCCTTACTCACAGGCTGCCAAAAGGGGGATCAGCCTTCATATGGCCGCTGTCCCTTCCCTCTTTTTTCTCTTAGGTGCTTTAGTCTTTTATAAGCTTAATCGTCTTAATCCTCAGCGTGTTGAAGAAAACAAGGCTCAGTTAGCCGTGCTGGACATCTAGAGGACCAAATCGGTATACTTGGCTGTGCCAAAAAAGCTCTGCTTGTTGGCACAGGAGTTACGAGATGATTGAAATTTTGCAGAAGTTTGCCCCCCGTTTCCAAGAGCTGGAACAGCGGCTGGCTGACCCTGCCATAATGAAAGACTTAACCGCCTATCGCTCTTTAATGCAAGAACGCTCCCATCTTGAGCCCATTATGGAATCTTTGGCTACCTTGCAGCAATTGGCTTCCCAGATAGAGGAAGCTGAACACATGATTGACCAAGAAGATGATGAGCAGCTGATTGAGTTAGCCAAAGAAGAGTTGGATGAGCTAGTAGAGAAGCAACAAGAGGTAGAACAATACAGCAAAATGCTCCTTGTCCCTGTCGATCCCATGGAAGGGAAGAACATCATTATGGAAATCAGAGCAGGTACTGGTGGCGAAGAGGCTGCTTTGTTTGCCTCTGATTTATTTAAGATGTACAGCCACTTTGCAGAAAGCCATCGCTGGAAAATTGAAATCATGAGTATGCATGAAACAGGCATCGGCGGCTTTAAAGAGATTATTTTCTCCATTTCAGGAAAAAACGTCTACGGAAACCTCCGCTGGGAAAGCGGGGTGCACCGTGTACAGCGGGTCCCACAAACTGAATCAGGGGGAAGAATCCACACCTCGGCAGTGACAGTTGCCGTCTTACCCGAAGCCGAAGAGACCGATATTGAACTTCGTCCCGAAGATTTAAAAATCGATGTGATGCGTTCAAGCGGACCTGGAGGACAATCGGTAAACACGACCGACAGTGCCGTGCGAGTTACCCACTTGCCGACCAATATGGTCGTCATCTGTCAAGATGAGAAATCGCAGATTAAAAATAGAGCCAAAGCTTTACGAGTACTACGTTCTCGCCTCTACGATTTGGAGCAGGAGAAAAAACGGCAAGAAAGGGCCGAGAACCGCAAAAACCAAGTCGGTTCGGGCGACCGCTCCGAGCGGATTAGAACCTATAATTTCCCCAAAACCGCTTAACTGACCATAGAATTAACCTTACCCTTTATAAACTGGAACAGGCACTTGCCGGAGAGCTGGAAGAGGTCCTTGATGCCTTAAAACTGGCTGCAGGAGAGGAGGCCCTTAAGGAGCTTCAAGGATGAATATTGAGCAAGCCCTTAAAGAGGGAGCCCACATCCTTTATACCGCTTGTGTAACTGACACCCCTTTTTTGGAAGCCTCACTATTACTCTGTTCTGTATTGGATCTGCAAAAAGAGGAGTTGTATCGTCACGACTCAATTGAACTTGAAAACGCTCAGCACGAGCGTTACCTTCAACTGGTCCAAAAAAGAGCTGCCTATCATCCAATTGCGTATCTGATTGGCAAGCAAGAATTCTGGGGACTTCCTTTTATCGTTAACGAAAACGTGCTGATTCCTCGCAATGATACTGAAACCTTAGTCGAACAGGCTCTTTCAATGCTTGATGAAGAGACTGAGTATAGAGTTCTTGATTTGGCAACAGGCAGCGGCTGTGTCGGTATTGCAGTAGCCACAGAACGTCCGTTGGCTCACGTTCTGCTAAGCGATCTCTCTGCTAAAGCGCTAACGATTGCTTTAGCCAACAGTAAAGAGCTTTTAGGCAAAGAACTGCCTACCATTCAATCCGATCTGTTTAGGTCGTTGCAAAACCTGCGCTTCCATATGATAATGAGCAATCCCCCCTACCTCAGCTCCCAATGGATAGACCAATGTGAGAAGCAGGTGAAAAAAGAGCCGATTATGGCTTTGGACGGGATGGGGGATGATGGGCTTTCATTGATTCGGCACATTATCAGCGAAAGTCCTCATTACCTAGAGAATGGAGGAATTTTGCTGCTTGAATGTGATTATCGCCAACACCAAGAAATCTCAGATCTTTTGCTTGCTAGGGGATTTTCCCAAATTGGCGGCAAGAGGGATTTGCAAGGCCTATTGAGGGTGGTCTGGGGGGTGTGGCATGTATGAAGAACTGACCAACCGCTTCATTCAAAAAGCCTTCCGCTATACCAAAGAAGAACAGCAGCGAATTAAAGAGGCGGCCATTTTTGCTGCCCATGCTCACGGTACACAAAAACGGCAAAGCGGGGAGCCGTACATCATCCACCCCTATGCCGTAGCTGAGATTCTCATCTCCATCCGAATGGATGTCGATACTGTTGTGGCCGGATTATTACACGACACATTGGAAGACACCAGCGTTTCGTATGAACAGTTGGTTAATCAATTTGGTAAAACCGTTGCCGATTTAGTGGAAGGTGAAACAAAGATTAGTGCCCTAAAGGCTAAAAACAAAAGCCAGCAGGAGGCAGAGACTATTCGCAAGATGTTCTTTGCCATGTCGGAAGACATCCGAGTCATTATCATTAAACTGGCTGACAAACTGCACAATATGCGAACACTAAGCCACCTTTCTCCGCTAAGAGCCCGAGAGATAGCCAACGAATGCCTCGATATCTACGCCCCTTTAGCCGACCGCCTCGGTATGTCGTGGCTGAAAGGAGAGCTTGAAGACCAATCTCTAAAAATTCTTAAACCCGATACATTTCAATACATAGAAGAGTACCTGCTCTCAAAGAAAAGCGAGCGAACAGCCTATTTGGGCCGCATTGAGAAAATCCTTTATCGCGCTTGCGGAGAAGAGGGGATGCCTAATGTCGAAGTTCATTCGCGAACTAAGCACACCTACGGCGTTTACATGAAAATGAAAAAGCGGAAAAAGGAGCTTGAAGAAATTGGCGATATCCTTGGTGTGCGCATTATCTGCGATACGGTGAACGAGTGTTACAGTCTGTTAGGATTGGTTCATAAACTCTGGCCCCCCATTGAAGGACGCTTTAAAGACTATATTGCCATGCCCAAGGCTAACAATTACCAGAGCCTGCATACCACAGTGATGGCCTTAGACGGCAAATTGCTGGAAGTGCAAATCAGAACGCGCGAAATGCATGCCACCGCTGAATACGGTGTTGCTGCCCACTGGGCCTATAAAGCACAAAGTTCAAAAGCTGATGCTGCTTGGCAAAAAAGAGAGAACGAGCAATTTTCTAAAATCCTGCATCGCCTTAAAAGCTGGAGCAATGAAATTGAGCAATCAGAGAGCTTTTTGGATGATATAAAAGGAGAGTTGCTTAAAGACACCATTTATGTGTTCACTCCCCAAGGTCATATTGTGGAACTGCCTGCCAATTCTACGGCACTCGATTTTGCCTACCATATTCATACTGAAATTGGCAACCACACCACAGGCGCTAAAGCAGACGGCTCAATTATTCCCCTCAGCCAGCCCCTAAAAAACACCCAAGTCATTGAAATACTTACCAGTCCCAACGCTCATCCCACCATTAACTGGCTCCGTTTAGCTCAAACAACCAATGCACGACGCAAAATTCGCTCTTGGCTTAATAAAAATGATGACAGCCTTATTATCGACAAAAACATCATTGCTAAAAAGCGAGTTGCCGAGCCATTAGTGCAACCAGAGAGTGTCCCCCCCATCACTGAAGGGGATATTGTCCGTTCTGTTGTTGATCAAAGTCGTCTCACATTTAAAGTCGGTGATGAAAAGAATATCATGATTAGCCTTGCCCAATGTTGCAACCCACGACGCGGAGACGATATTATCGGTTATGTTTCGCGAGGCAGAGGCATTATTGTCCACCGCAAAGACTGCCACAATCTGAAAAACATGACAGAAATAGAGGAACGAAGCATTGAAGTGGAGTGGGAGACAGCCTCACCGCGTTTAACACGCCGCTTTAGAGTCGTCAGTAGAATCACGCAAGATCTGTTTGCCGAAATTGAAGGAGCTATCCGTAAGTACCGCGGACACCTTATTGAAGGCAGACTTGATGATGGCGAGCTAGAACGGCTTAATGGTAGCTTTACTATGGAAGTTGCCAACGAAGACGACTTTAAAAAAGTGGTCAGAAGCATTAAGAATATTCCTTCAATTATCTCCATTAGCCCCATGTAGTTTAGGGGCTCTCTTCTAACACTCTTAAAATTTCAGGTAAGAGTTGCTTTTTGCGCGAAAGAACTCCTTTGAGCTGGTACACTCCTTGTCCCAACACTGGATAGATGAGAGCCTTCTCTTTTTGTGGATACCTTGTTGCCAGTAGAATACTCTCTTCTTTAATGACATCGGTAACTAAAAGCATGGCCCAATCCAATGCATGATTCTCTTTGCTAATTTTTAATTGCTTGATATAGGCTTGGTGCACTTCTTCCACTTCTTCTAGGGTAGTGACTTCAACCTGCCCGATGCCAAAGCGGACCTCTTTTTCTTGATACACCTTAAAATCGCCTTCAACAACTTTTTTCGGATCGCTTTTAGTCAAGACTGAAGCGGCAGCGAAGAGTTCTTCACCAAATTGGCGTAAATCGTCAATGGATGCAATTTTGCTCAACGTATCGGCAGCCAGCTTGTCAACGTGCGTGGTAGTTGGGCTTTTGAGCATGACTGTATCAGCTATGATACCCGCTAAAAGTATTCTGGCAGCTAGCGGATCAACTGGGACACTCCACCGTAAAAATTGGTGATAGACAATAGTGCATGTACTTCCCACCGGTTCGGCAGCAATAAAAATGGGGCGATGAGTTTTTTCTGCATCAAGGCGATGGTGATCAATAATTTCAATGATGTCGGCTTCATCCAGCCCTTCGACACTTTGGCTCAACTCATTATGATCGACTAGGATAACCCGTTTTTTGGGTCGTTCCAAAAAACAGCGCCGAGTCACATACCCAACAAATGTCTGATCATCAAAAACAGGCAAGCCTCTGTATTCTGATTCACTGAGCTTACGCTTGGCATCATCAAACAATTCATCAACCTGCACTTTAGGCGGTTGAGTAAGCAGCAATTGGCGCACCGGTAGGCTCATTCTTAGTAACCGGATAGTCTCGGCAGTATCTTCATAGGATTTATAGATAAGCCCTTTAAAATCAGAAACATCAAGATCCAACGGCTCATCTTTATCAAAGCCGGTGAGAATGATAGCCGGAAATTGGTTCTTAATAGCATATTCAATATGTTTCTTTCTATTTCCGACTACCAAAACAGGCAGATTGGGTTGCAGCGCATCCAACATACCACAATAGACATCAAACTCCATGGCTCCGGTAATGATGTAGGCTTCAAAACTTTGGCAAGCATTTCGTTTTATGAATTCACCTCTAATAACTTTATGAAAGTTTTCGGGATGAAAGCGGTAGCGGGGCCGTTTGCCTGCATTTTCTTTCAAAAAGAACGCTGTAATTTCATCAAGACTTAACAGCCCAACATACGAGTCACCGTCCAAAAGCGGAACGACCGAGGAGCGGCGATCACTGATCATCGTCATCAAATTATAAACAGGGTCATTGGGATGCAATGACCAGTAATCGGTTATCACAACATCTTGAACTTTTGCTCTTACATCCTTTAGAAACTCAGGCGGCTCAACGCCAATCGTCTGAAAGAGCTCTTTTGTTGCTTCATTCATGGAACCGATGCGCACCGGAACATAAGAATACTCAGAATCGACAATATTCTTTAAGCGAGCGTACGCCCACGCCGAGCAGATTGAATCGAGATCGGGGTTTTTATGACCGGTGATATAGACAGTTTCCATACAGGCTCCTTATCAGCCATCGTAGCCAAAGAATTGGTAAATCGCAACTAAGGGAAACGAAAAAAGTATTGTTATTTCTTACTGCCATCCTCTATAATGAGGGCTGTTACGACATTTTCATATTCTAAATAAGGACATAGGAATAGACCATGAGTATTTTTGAAGGCATTATGCTTATCTGTTTTGGCGTTGCTTGGCCTATGAGCATCATCAAAACGCTGAGTTCCAAGTCGGCCAAAGGCAGAAGCTTGTCTTTTCAATTTATTATCTTTTTTGGCTACGTTTCAGGCATCATTCACAAGCTTATGTACAGCCTCGACATCGTGCTCATCCTCTATTGCATCAACCTCATTATGGTGGGAACTGATGCTGCATTGCTACTTTACTACAAAAAATATCGAGACGGTGAAGTGAAGCAGGAAGCGGTGGCCTGAAGGACTTCAAGATGAAAGTTATAGTAGCTAACGACCACGCAGCCATTGAATTGACTCTGATGCTCATTGAGCATATGCGCCACAGAGGAATTGAGGTGACTCATTTGGGAGTTGCCACCTTAGAGTCGGTCGATTATCCCGATATGGCACAAGCTGCCTGTCAGGCATTTTTAGATGAGGGGTATGATCTGGGGCTCTTATGTTGTGGCACGGGTATCGGTATTTCCATTTCGGCAAATAAAATTGACGGTATCCGTTGCGCTTTACCCCAAAACACCTACGCCGCTAAGATGGCTAAAGCCCATAATGATGCTAATTTTATTGCCTTTGGCGGACGAGTTGAGTATGCCGACTCCCCGGTTGCCATGCTTGATGCCTTCCTTGATACCCCCTTTGAAGCAGGCCGCCATACAAAGAGAGTTGACAAAATTATGGCTTTGGAGCATCTGAAGCGCTAGGAAACACAAAAGGGTGTGGCAACAGCTCTTCAAACAAAAACATTCTGTGATTAAGCTCTCCATCACATAAATACACCGGTGTTTTTGCAGAGGCAAACTCGGCAAAGACTTGTAAACATAAAGCACACGGGACAGCAGGCGGATTATCGTTGGTGACAACGATTACCAACTCAATGGCCTGTTTACCCTCTTCTGAAATCATTTTTACAATCGCCGCCCTTTCGGCACAAATCGTTGCACCATAGCTGCTGTTTTCAACGTTGGCACCACTGTAAATCTTTTTTGTGGCGCCACTGACTACAGCAGCACCCACTTTGTAATTAGAATAGGGAGCATAGGCGTGCTCTTTTGCCTGCACCGCTTGCATAAAAGCTCTGTGACGCAAAAGCAGGGTATTGAATTGCTCAATATTTGCAAAATCTTCAATATCATCAAGTGTGTTGATGACAAAATCAGCACCTTCTGTACGTAAGATCTCTTTACTGAAGCTCGTTGCTAAAGCTCCACAGAGCATAGAAGCAGCTTTAGCCGAGCGAACTCCATTAGGAGCATCTTCAAAAACGATACATTGATGGGCCTCAAGCTGTAATTGAGTTGCAGCTAGTTGGTAAATGTCGGCAAAAGGTTTTTTCCTTTGCACATCCTTACCGTTAATCAGAACTTTGAACCAAGAGGGATCTAGGCCCATCACCTCCATGGAAATTTCCATTTTACGTCGGTCGGCACTGGTAACAATAGCTAAAAGCAGACCCGCTTTGTGAGCATTCTCAATGAAACGGAGAACACCCGGTAAAGCTTCTTCTTTCCCTTTGATTAATTGTTCATATATGTCGTACGTATCGAGTTTAGCTTGCTCGATGTCCAATTCAACTCCGTAGTTTTGGGCAACTCCACCAAGATAACGGTCCTCCCCAGAACCGACAAACGGCACAAAGTCCTCTGGTGTTACTTTAATCCCCAAAGAGGCAAAATAGGCAATGGCAGCTTGGCTGATGTACCTCTCTGAATCAATCAATACTCCGTCCATATCAAAAAGTACAGCTTTAATCATTAGTAATCCCCTTTGGTTTCAAAGCTTGGCTCAACAGGTGTGCCAATGGTTGGCAGTTGCCCTCAATAGCCTTAATATCGGCTTGAAGCAAACTTGTGTAATCAAGAAGTGTCAGATCAATAATCCAGCCTGCATGTAAGCTCAGCTGGTCAAAAAAGAGGCGGAGGGTGCGAGTATTTCCATCCATAAAAGGGTGCAAAGCATGTACTTCAGCCATGTAATAGGCCAATCTTTGGGCGAACTCTTCACGATTCAAGCCTTTGAGAAAATGCTCCTCCTTAAGGCTGGAAAAAAGCTGTTCAGCCATGCTCGGAATATACTGAGGCAGACAAAATACTGTGCGTTGTACCTCTGTGACATACCGAATATCACCGGCAAATGGAAACAAATCGCCAAATAATTGACGATGGATTGCTCTAAAATCGGCAAAGTCGAACTTCCAATCGTTTTCTGTTTTCAGCAATTCAGCAGCTCGTATGCTGACAAAGCACATCTCAATTTCATCAAGAAGCTTTTGGTTTTGAATTCCGTAGCGGTTGACAAGGATACCACTGTCGACATATCGCCCATTGGCAGTATGAGGCACCTTAGCCGCTAATTGTAATTGATGCGATTGTACTACTGTGGCTGCTGCTTTGTCGGCACTGCTAATCCCCTTTAGAACATGTGATGCCAACAAAAGGGCTGTCTCAGAAAGAGCATATCCTTCGCTTTCTTGGAAAAAGCGGATGAATGTGAGATACCGCTGTTTCATTGCCACTTTGCTCATCCTCCCTTAAAAGGCATAACCGGCTCCCAAGCGCACCATCGTTGAAAGCTCGTAGGGGACAAAAGCATCAGAAAAGAGCACCTGCATCTCAGCAGCAGCTTCAATTGACCATACTAAGGTGATGTTGTACCGAAAGCCTAAACGTAGCATCGGTCCAAAGAATATTCCTAGACTATCGATACTGCTGTCTTTGTGAATATGTGGCGGAGCAAGCATAAAAGAGACACCTGCTCCTGCTTCTAAAGCACTTCGCTCTCCAATGAGAAAAGAACCCAAAGCTAAAGCTCGTGCCTCGGTTCCCCACAAAAAATTTGAGCTGCTCGCCCCTTGATACAGGTGAGCTCCCACTCCCATAACATACCCTAAACTCAAAGAGTTCTTTAGCGTTAACACATTGCTATTGATGTATTCAACTGTGATCGAGGGGAGAATGCGAGTCCGTAACCGTATATAAGTATCTTCAGGGTTAAACAAAGAAGTACCCACTTTGTTATCAAGTTTTACTCCTGCCCCAGCCATAAGCACAATCCGTTTAACAAAAGGGGCAACCTCATTTTCAATGGAACCCAACTGCTGTTCTTCAGACTCTTGAGTTTCACTATGTGTATCAGGTTCTACAAATGCAGCATCACCCAAAAATTGTTCATCATCGAAAAACGAGAAAGAAATATCCTCATCGTCATATGGCTCTTCTTCCCATGTTTCTGCATCCACTGAAGAAAGAAAGGCACTTTCTCCCCAGTTCTCTTTATCATACGATTGCTGGACATACAGGATGTGCTGCTCGTTTTCATCCACCGGACCGTAGGTAAAATATCGCTCAGACCAATCAACGACTGTCCAGTTTTCATCGCTTTGATCGTCCAGCTGATAACGGAAAAACATCACATCATCATCGGTAGTATCCCACTCCCAAATGATGAACACATCAGCTGCCACTAAAGGGGTCATCAGCAAGAGTAAAAGTGCAGCAAGTACAACGAAGACAATTTTCTTCATCCTTTTGGCCCTCCTCCTCCTGTGCGAATCGATTATAGCGTAGTCATGGAAGTGGCTGAAGGTCAAGTCAAAAGGCTTTACCAACCTCCCTGTGCTCGGTATGCTCCTTTTATGAATGAACGCATCATAAAAAGCTTGTGTGTTTTTTGCGGCTCCTCGGATGGCGAAAAAAAGATCTACCGTAGGGCAGCTAATGATCTTGGCACGTTTATGGGAAACAATGCCATTGACTTAGTATATGGCGGTGGGGGCCGGGGAATCATGGGAGAATTGGCAGCCAGTGCCAAACAGGCAGGAAGCAACGTTATTGGCGTCATTCCCACTCACATTTATGAGATGGTCAAGCACATTGCTCACCAAGAAGATGAGCTGATCATAGTTGAAGGAATGCACCAAAGAAAGGCCACCATGTACGAAAAAGCAGATGCTTTTGTCGCCCTACCCGGTGGGATAGGGACTTTGGAAGAAGTGCTGGAAATCTTTACGTGGCTGCAGTTGGGGTATCACCAAAAGCCGGTGGGACTTTTGAATGTTGACAACTATTTCTCGCTTTTGTTGCAATTTTTACACTATATGGCAGACCAAGGGTTCATCCGAGCTCAAATGGTTAACACTTTGGTTGTTGAATCCGATCCTCAACAGTTGCTCAGGGGCCTAAATACGGTCTCCTTAGCCATTCCGCGTAAGATTGATTCTCGCAGTTAAGCTGTTCATTTTTTCTAATACCCGTATACTTAAAGGATAAGGGGCCAAAAGGTTCCGTTATAATTGGAGTTGATGTGCGTAAAACTCGAAGAATTGTGAAAGAGGCTCTTCTGATTATCATAGGATCGGCAGTTGCTGCCTTTGGCATTGCCGCTTTTAACATGCCGGCGAAAATTGCCAGCGGCGGAGTTAATGGTATTGCCACCATCTTGTATCACTCTTTTGGCTTTGAGCCAGGCATTGCTATGCTTTGTATGAACGTACCGCTCTTTGTCATCGGTGTCAAAACTTTTGGACGCACATATGGCATCAAATCATTGGCCGGCATTATTCTTCTCTCTTTTTTTGTCTCAACTATTGGTAAAATTATTGGTTATGAAGGAATTATTGCCAGTGACGATTCGATGGGAGTGCTGCTAAGCGGACTATTTGGGGGATTTTTTCTTGGTGCAGGTATTGGGTTGGTGATGAAAAGTGGCGCCAACACAGGAGGCACCGATATTATCGGTCAAATCATTAGCAAAAAGACCCCCTTAGCTTTGGGTACCAGCCTGTTACTAGTCGATGCTATGATTATACTCACCAGCGCTTTTGTTTTTGGCATTGAACGGGCTATGTTTGCTATCATTACGGTGTATGTCTCGACTCAGATGATTAACTACGTGATTATGGTAATGGGAACTAAGTACGCTAAAACAGTCTTTATTTTCAGCGACCGCTTGGATGAAATTAAAAAACTGGTCATTTATGATATCGGTCATGGGGGCACCATTTTTAACGGAGAGGGCATTTATACGGGAAACAAGCGGCAAATGTTGATGGCAGTGGTTCCCAATCAGCTCATTTCACGACTGACTGTGTTGGTTCATGAAACTGATCCCAAAGCTTTCATGGTCGTTGAAGAGGCCTACAAAGTTCTTGGCGAGGGCTTTACTCCCATAGCAGATGAAGCAGTAGATCACCTTGGCTCACCCAAAAAGAGCCCATCACAGGCGGCCTTATCGGCTCCATCAGCGCTGAAAGGGAAAGCTTCACGCCAAAAACGACGGACGGTGTAATCTACTCTTTCCACAGCTTGTGCGGATACTCTCTTTGAGCAATCTTTTGCGCAAGCTCATCTTTGACAATTTGCCGATCCTCTTGATACGTCATACCAAACCATCTAGCAGTAGTAGTATAAAAGCGCATGGTGCCAGCTTGTTTATTGACTAGTAAACTGGCTCCTTCGGGCAAGTAGCACTCCTCTTTTTCAGTCGTAACAGCACGATCTAAAAAATCGGCAAAGTACTGTTGAAAGAAAGGAAGAGCGGCTAAAGAGAACCCAAAATAGTTCATAGAAACCCACTCTTCTCCGCTAAGAAGGACCTTCTTTCCCTCAACTTCGCTGATAATTTTTTCCCCTTCGTGGTAAATCTTTTTGTTCTCTTTCATCGAGATTAAATGGCCCTCTTCGACAGTGCAAAGAGCACGTGAAACAGAACCGCTTTGGCTGGTAGTATTTTTCAAAATATAGCCGACCATAGCGTGTTGAGTTGAATCAGGAGCAATTGAGCTTAGATGCTCTGCCATAATCGTATACGCTTCTTTACCATAGTAATCATCGGCATTGATGACACAAAAGGGGGCATTGAGCTCTTTTTCGGCACTCAATACAGCCTGGATGGTCCCCCAGGGCTTAGTACGTCCTTTGGAAGCTTCTATTTGGGAGGGTGATAACAAGGTGGTCAATTCTTGAAAAACATACGTGGCATCACAGTTGCGGGCGATGCGGTCAAAGACTCTTTCTCTGAAGTCAGTTTCAATCTCTTTGCGAATAATAAAAACGATTTTCCCAAAACCACTTTGCAAAGCATCATAGGTCGAATAATCAAGAAGCGTTTCATTATCCAACCCCACAGCATCCAGTTGCTTAATTCCCCCATACCGGCTTCCCAACCCGGCAGCCATCACCAAAAGATTCGGTTTCATTGAGCCCTCCACATTACTAGTGTAATGAGTATACCATGAGCAAAAGAAAACAACTATGAATGTGTTTTAATCAGCGGAGACTTCCACTGCGATTAAGGCTTCATACGCACCATAGCTGAAGGTTTGTAGATTAAACCCTTCACTGACAGTGGGGAATGTAATAAAAATCGCCCCTTGTTCAGCAGCTCGCGAGCCTTCTCGCAGTCCAATGGTTTTCCTGATTGCTTTAAACATTTCGTTGGTTATCAGCAAATCATTGGTTCTCACTGCTACTTTAAAAGGAACTGAAGAAGTTTGGCCCCGCTCTACAAGCGGAGCGATATTACGGAAGGAAAACTCTTCAGCACTTCCTCCGGGTGCCAGTTTCAGCTGGTACATTACTTCGGGACTATTTGAGAAAAAATCATATGTAGCAACTTGGTAGGTATTGCCGGCCATATCTTGGGTGATGTTAAACGATAAATTCTTTTCAACATCCAGAGTAAATTTCTCTTGTAAATTGATATGGCCTTGTAAGGGAATTGTTTCTGAGAACAGAATTCTTTGGGCATACAACGAGAAAAGAAGCAGCGTTCCTACCACTAGTATCGACAACACTCTTTTTCTCAAGCCAAAATCCTCCTGCGAATGATGCAATCCCTAGTGAAATAGTAAGGAAATTTCAAAGTGATGTCAAGAGATGTTGATAAAAAAACATCGCATTTACACCAAAATTAACTAATTACTTTCTAAGCAAGCTATTACTTAATTTTTACCGTTATTAACTTATGTCATATTTCTAGTAATTGTTGCTACTCTAAGTGATTACAAAAACCCACCACAGAGCCGTGCTCTCTTGACAAGACTCCTCTCTCTTTTTAGCATACAACAGCTTGGATGCGTAGCTCAGCTGGATAGAGCGTTGCCCTCCGGAGGCAAAGGTCGTGGGTTCGAATCCCGCCGCATTCATTGGTTCTTATCTTCTACTGCATACGGAATCACATACGGTCCATCTTCAATCCAAACGATGCTTAACTCATCCAATGCTTTACCCTCTTGTTGGGCTATAGCTGCTAAAGCCTTAGTGACAACTGTAGCATAACACGTCGGTCCTGCAGTTGCCAAAGGGCGCCCATCTAAGCCCGGAAGAAGCGGCCACAGGTACTCTTCCATATTGGGACAATAGAAGACCATGTTATCCTGATCTATGCGCTCAAAGACTTTGGCCCACATCTGCACTTGCCACTGGTCGGGAATAAACGTCCAATCTTTACTTTTAATCAATTGCATAAAAGCATCTTTGCCAATGAGTTTTAGCAAAGAGAGCACTGTCCGATAATTCAACGACCCTACTTTATTGTCGCTGTCGCTGGTATGTGCCAACAAAATAAGGTGCCCACCCTCTTTGAGAATCCCCAAGCTTCCCACTGCCGCTTTAGCACACTGGTAGTGGTTGATACCAACAAACCCGGCATGAGTAATAACAATATCAGCTTGCTCAGATGGCACATGCACACTCTTTTTCACATGTGCTACGGCTGCTTCGTGGGCTTTTATCAAATCCCCAGCAAAGACACCCGTTACGCGAAATTGATGATCCAGCGTAACGTTTAAAAGAAAATCAACTCCCGCTTTTAAAGCCACTTCCAACGACTCTTCATGCACCGGGTTATTTTCCAAATGCAAATCACGTGAATTGGGATCTGCCATGAGCGGAACACTGTGAAAGACATATGTCCCCATCTCACCGATAATGCCGGGGCAAATAGCTTTGCGCCCCCCTGAGACTCCTGCCATAAAGTGTGTTTCCACTAGCCCTGTGGCTATTTTCAAATCAGCTTCAACATACATCTTATTTAGTAAGATTTCAGTACCGCGTTTAGTTGTGCCAAGTCGTACTAACACCTCTAGATCCCGACAATCGTGATTCACTATCTTGACCCCCGAGGCAAGAACTAGTGGATCAAGCATCTGGGCAATCTCCTGTTGGGTTACTGCTCTGTGGGTTCCTGTGCCGATTAGCACGGTAATATTGGCAGCTTGGTACCCCAGAGCCAATAACACTTCAATCAAAGGCCATAAAATACCCTGCTCTCCTGTATAAGGGACAGGGCGGGTGTTATCAGAAATAACAATGGTGGCTGTCGAATCAGGCCCTTTATAATGCTTTTGAGCAATAGCTTTGAATGCATCGCTGGCAATCGGATGTTCCAAAGCCTCTCTAATTGCCGCCTTTGGATTGGATAGGGCCTCTGTGGATCCCATAGAAACAATGTGGGTATGCTCAGGCAAAGTTAAATCTGCATAGAGAGAACCAAAAGGGTTTTTTATGATCATCCTCTTTATCTCCTTAATCGACTATTATCTACTGCCTAGTATACCCCTATTTTTCTTATTTATCGTATGACAATCACCACACCAATAGAATCGAAGTAAAACAGATGAATCACATGCCCTTCTCAAAAATGAGTCCATAAGCTTCAAAACGGTTAAGAAAACATCCTCTATTGGCAACTACACCTTCAATGCCTCTTGTACAGCCTCTTAAAACAAGGCACAATTCAGCTGATCGCTTGTATTGCTTGTTCTTAACAGAAGGAATTCCCCATTGGCCCGTTTATCTAAGTCCGATTTGCAACCTCGGCTCTTTTCCAACAAACGCTTGGCTGCTCTTCTTATCCCTCTTATCATCGAAAGAATTTTAGATGCATCTTTAGGCCTTGCCGATACCATCATGGTCGCATCTGTGGGAGAAAGTGCTGTAGCCAGCGTCTCATTAGTCGACTCAATTAACTTTTTGTTTCTTTTTCTTTTCTCCGCTTTGGCTGCAGGAGGAGCTGTTGTTGTGGCCCAATACATTGGCCAACAAAATAAAGAGAAAGCCTCTTTAGCTGCCAAGCAGTTAATCTACTCTTCCACGTTCGTTGCCTTAGTTTTTGCAATAACTTTCTTTGTTTTGAATAAACAAATTCTCCATCTGTTGTACGGCAAACTGGAATACCAGATTATGCGTCAAGCAGAAATATACTTTGCCATTACCGCTCTTTCTTACCCCTTCTTAGGTGTTTTTAACTCAGGAGCATCTTTATTCAGAGCTATGGGAGACAGCCGCACTTCCATGCGTGTCTCCTTAGTTATGACCATCACAAATATTGGTGGCAACGCCTTGTTGATTTACGGCTTTAACTTGGGAGTTTTTGGTGCTGCGGCATCAACGCTGTTTTCCCGTATTTTAGGAGCCAGTATTATGCTGGTGTTGTTGCATCGGAAAAAAGAGATTCTTATTATCGATAAGCTGTTGAAAATTCGCCTTGATTTTCCCATGATTCGCCGTATCTTGCGTATCGGCATTCCCAATGGAATTGAAAGCGGCATTTTTCATATTGGAAAAATAAGTGTGCAAACGTTTATTGCCACCTTGGGAACGACAGCTTTAGCAGCCAACGCCATTGCCAATACCTTGGCTTCCATTCTTAATATACCTGGTGGAGCTATCGGCTTGGCAACCTTAACGGTAGTGGGTCAATGCATGGGGGCTCAAGAAAAAGAACAGGCAGTCTACTATGCGCGCAAGTTGATGAAAATTACCTACATCACAGTTATTCTGTTGGCAATTCCGTTATTGCTGACGACCGATTTATTGGTTAGCATGTTCAACCTCAGTACTGCTGCAGCTACATTGGCCAACGAAGTGTTGCAAATCCTCCTTATCGTCAATGCCCTGTTATGGCCGCTTGGCTTTACATTGCCACAGGTCCTCAGAGCAGCTGGTGATGTTGCTTACACCATGGGAGTCTCAATTGCCAGTATGTGGGTGTTTCGTGTCGGTCTATCCTATATTTTGGCCTTCACTTTGAACTTGGGATTACATGGTATTTGGTTTGCCATGTATGTTGATTGGCTCTTTCGCAGCATATTGTTTGGCACCCGCTTCTTTCGGGGGAAGTGGACCGAAAAGCATGTCATTTGACCACCTTTTTCACATACAACAAGCGGTCGTCTTGCGGAGCATAATAATCGCTTTGACGGGCCTCTAGTTCAAAGCCGCACTGTTCATAAAATCGCCTGGTAGGTTGATAGAGTTGTTTACCGCTCGTTTCTGCATAAAGGCGTTCTTTGCCCAATTGCAGACATATTTGCTCTGTACGGCTAATTAATTGGCCCCCTACCCCCTCTTTTTGGTAGGCGGGATCAACTGCAATCCAGTACAAATCACAGCCGCTTTGGGTCATGGGAATCGGGCCAAAACAGCTGTAGCCAACAACTATTTTTCCTACAAGTCCAAACAAAAAATGATAACCGCAGCTTATCCCTTCTAAAAGGCGCTGTTCTAACAAAGAGGCCCCTATTTCTTGTTCTTCCTTTGTAAAGAAACCGGTACGTTTTAAAATAGAACGAACTGCAACTAAGTCGCTATTTAGTGGCTTTTGGCGAAAGGTTATGTCAAGCATCCAAGGCCTCCTGGACTAGTAGCTCAATAACTTCATCATAAGAAAATCCACCTTTTTGACAGGCAGCTATAAATCCGCTATCAGGTGCAATAGAAGGATTAATGTTTATCTCAAGCACCCAGATAGTACCCTCTCGATCGACTCTCATATCGACTCTGGCATACGAGCACTTACCAAAAACATCCCAGCAAGACTGTGCATATGTTTGTAAAGAGGTGATGAGGGCCAGATTATGAGCACTTAGATCAAAGCTACGGTTGGTATTTTTATATTCAAATGAATCTTCTTCCCATTTTGCTTTATAGTTAACTATCTGGGGCTTGCCTTTGGGGTAATCAGTAAAGATAATCTGGGCTATGGGGAGCACCAAGACATTACCGTGAACACTCATAAGTGAAATATTAAATTCATCTCCTTCAATGTACTGTTCAATCATCAAGTGCTCTTTTTGAGCTTTTGCAAAGAGTTGTTCTATCTGTTGAATACTTGAGCAAGCAAATACCGATTCGTCGGAAATACCAACAGAACCCTCTTGATCGTAAGGCTTCATGATGACATTCTTACCAACAAATTCTTCAAGAGGTACCCCTTTAACTCCCACTACTGGTGGTGTAGCAA
This sequence comes from Sphaerochaetaceae bacterium, assembly GCA_050950025.1. Classification (GTDB taxonomy): domain Bacteria; phylum Spirochaetota; class Spirochaetia; order Sphaerochaetales; family Sphaerochaetaceae; genus JBMNGW01. The sequence continues at coordinate 79,968 of JBMNGW010000004.1, forward strand.
TACCGCTACTAAGCAAGCGCTGTTTTGCCAATACTTTATCACCGGAAAAAAACAAGGAGGCAGCATCTCCTCCTGTACACTGAATATGACAATGGCGGGTAATAAGTGGCACTACATGTAAAAAAGGGGCCCCAATATAATTTTCCACTAAGTTGAACACAAGTGTGTGCGCATCCCAACGTTGGCAGTCAAGAAGTAACTGTTGCGGGTTTGTGAAAGGATGTATTGCTGCTTCATAGCCCAGCCGCTGCAGTGCAGCAAGCACGTTTGTAGCTTGCTTGTATGTATCAAGTTCATCTTCGGTCGAACTAGCAAGCCCTCCGTCACAAAGAATAATGATGTTAGGTTTCATTTTGTAAGCCCAAGCGGCGTAATGCCGATTCCATTATCAGAGCAATAAGAGAGGTGTAACTGATGCCGTTTTGTCGACAAAGAATCGGTAAATCGGAATCAATAGGATGCAGGCCTGCCAGAGGATTCACTTCCAGAAAGTGCACATTCCCTTTTTCATCCATTTTTACATCAACTCTGCCGGCATCTTGGCATCCCAACGCTTGCCAAGCTGCCAAAGCCACCTGTGAACAGGCCAACACAATTGGTGGCTCGGGAGTGCTGTAACGAACTTTCTGCACATAATCTTGTTTGTTTTGGTAGGAGTAGATACCGCTTTGAGCAACATGGATTTCCATAACTCCAATTGATTGAGCGCTTTGTCCATTGCCAATTATGCCAACAGTAAACTCTCTTCCCCCCAGATAGGTCTCAACCAACACTGGCTGCTTATATTGCTGTAACAAAGACCGAACTTTTTCTTGCAATTGGGTAGCATTTTCAATGCGGGATGAGTCATCAATACCCATACCTGTTCCCCCACCAAGAGGTTTTATAAAAAGGGGATACGGCAGATCCACTGCCTTAAGATCTTCTTCTTTAGCCACCACACACCAATCTGCTGTCACAACGCCACATTTTCTGACTACCTCTTTAGCCAAAGCTTTGTGAAGGGTAATTGTCAGCGTCAGAGCATCAGAAAAAACGTAGGGAATGCGGTAGGCATCCAATAAGGCAGGAACTTGAGCTTCACGGCATAATCCGTGAAGCCCTTCGGCAATGTTGAACACTAACGGCCATCGTTGCCCTGCGGCCAGAGATTCCACCAAATCAAAAATACTTCCTATTCGAACAGGCTCAAAACCTAGTTCCTCCAAAGCAGTCTCTAAGGCTTCAATAGTCTGAACAGAATCAAATTCGGCAACTTCGGCTGCACTATAGCCCTCTTTGAGGTATTGCTCTTTCAAATCATAGGTCAACGCAATCTTCATACAGTGGTCTCAACATAATCGGGATAGGTAAATTCTTTCCCTTCATAATTGCGCAGGCAATAGCCCAGATTATCGTGAGAAACCTCATAATCGGGAAGAACGGGAACCTTACCTCCGCCTCCAGGGGTATCAACAACATAATAGGGAATAGCCAGACCACTGGTATGACCTCTTAATCCATCCATAATCTCTTTGCCCTTTTCAATAGTGGTCCGAAAGTGGGCAGAGCCGACTATTGAATCACACTGAAAGAGGTAATAAGGGCGAACACGGACTTGCAAAAGCGAATGGAAAAGCTCAGTCATTGTTGCCACCGAATCATTCACCCCTTTAAGCAAGACAGTCTGACTACCAAGCACAATCCCTGCATCGGCAAGACGGTTGCAGGCCATTTTCGCCTCAGCTGTCATCTCGGTTGGATGAGTGGCGTGGATGTTGATAAAAAGGGGACGATACTTTTTGAGAACTTTGATTAAAGCGGGTGTAATTCTTTGAGGTAACACAAAAGGGACTTTTGTCCCTATACGCACAATCTGAATATGCTTGATTTCTTTTAGTCTTCCTAGCAAGTATGCTAACCGCTCATCTGAAAGAGTCAAAGGATCGCCACCGCTGATAATGACATCTCTAATCTCTTGATGATTGGCCAGATATTCAAATGCATCGGACCAGTGGCCATCGTAGTTTTCCAGGTGTCCTCCAACTAATCGCGAGCGGGTACAATACCGACAGTACACTGAGCAAAAGCTGGTCACCAAAAACAGAGCTCGATCGGGATAACGATGAACAATACCGGGTACCGGGGTCGTTTTGTCTTCTGCTAGAGGATCAATAGCCTCCCCAGGCCCAACAATTCCCTCATCAACACGAGGAATGACACTTTTTCGAATGGGATCGCAAGGATCATCGCAATTGATGAGACTTAAATAGTACGGTGTAATAGAGAAGGGAAATTGTTTCAGCGGATGCTCTAAGGCAAGTTTTTCCTCTTCTGTAGGCGTTAAGTACCGATACAGTTGTTCGGCAGTCGTGATACGATGGAACAGTTGCCAATGCCAGTTGTTCCATTGCTCAGTCTTCGTAGTTGCAAAGAATTTCTTTCTGAACAATGCCGAAGTACCTGAGGCTCTCAGTTTGACAATTGGTGTAGAGGGGAACTCCTCTACGACCGGATGAAGAAGCGGAGGTTCATCTTCTAAGGAAGAAATCCGCTGTGTAGAGGTGTGCTCCACGGCAATCTCCTTAGCTCCAGAGCCGCACAAAAATATGCAGGCGGTGAGCGTGTATAATCAGTTGGATTGTAGCACCGAAAATAAATAAAAACAGCTGGTAAGATTGCAAAAAGATGAAGATTTACAGCGTTTTATCTAAAATAATCTTTTTGACATATCTGTAAATTTTTGCTTACGTATTTTATCAAGACTAATTTAAATTTTCGAACACTAAAAAACATTCTCTTAAAAGATCACACCAGAAAAACTATCACAGTAAGCACTGTTATTAGGGGTATAATCGTAAAATCTGCACTGAACCAAAAATGAAGACTCTCTGTTATACCTAGTTCTATGAAGTCATTATTCCGCAGTTGTATCGATTTGGATTCCATTAAAGATCTAATCCAGTAGAGCGGAGGAGTTAGTAAATACTTTATATGAAAAATAGAATCAGCTGGGGACTGATTCTGTTTTTCAGAATGAAACTAATTGATAGTAAGTCCTACTTAGGAGTAATTCGCCCCAAATATCTGAAGTAGCCTACTTGCTGTTTGGATTCCTTAGATATGAAACCATACATTCAGCAATCTATCGGTCATCAATTGATGAAAATAGGTCCAAAATTTTTTAACAAGGATCCACTTTTCAATAGCACGATTTCATAATTTTTGAAGATAAAAAACTATGAACAGTAGGTTATGATTGCTACTTTTGGTCTCCAAAAGTAGCAACAGCGTTTTAATTCAGATCAACAGGGGGATTTATAGAGCGCTTTTGATTAGAGTGATTGAAGAGGCCAAAGAGCCTAACAGGTAAGACTTTATCAATAATGGGATCTTAAGATAGTTTATTGGACTAATCTCATATATAAAATTGGATAAGGATTTCCTTGTTCATCTGTTTCTGTTCTCTTATATATCTGAAATCCCATATGCTCATAAAACCCTTTTGCTTGCGGGTTTTGCTCATTTACTCCTACCTCGTTTACAGAGAAGGTCTTTATGCCATAGTGTAAAAGTTGCTTTCCTAACCCTTTTCCTCTGTATTCGGGTAAAATAAACAGCATCTCCAATTTTCTTTCTTCTATCCCCATAAATGCAACAGGCTTATGTTCATCATTAACTGCAATAATCAAATGGGCGATAGAATCCAAAGCCTGAGGAATATACTTCTCTATATTTTTTATCTCTGCATCAGATAAAAACAAATGTGTTTCTCTAACTGATTTATCCCAAACTTCAACAAGCTGTTCTATGAGTACTGGGGTTGTTTCACTGACTTCAATTAATTCCATTTATACAGAACCTTTATGCGTCTCTATGTATCAGCCAATTTACCATTATTAGCGCCAAATCAAAAGCTTTGCTCTCGTTGATTGGTAGGGTAATAAATGTCACTATTATCAGCCCTTCACAAAAGTGGTCGAACCTTACTATGGCATACAGCTCTTCATACCAAACTTTGGGAACTACCAAATATTCACATAGATTTTAGTGTAAGTGTCAATTCGTTGCCATTGTCTATGATTGATCCTGCCCTACAAAAGAGCCAACTTTCTTACACCAGATTAAATTTAAAGCAACCTACTTACTAATTGGGTTCCTTAGATATGAAACCATACATTCAGCAATCTATCGGTCATCAATTGATGAAAGAATTACCTCCTGAACAAAGGCCAAGAGAGAGAATGGAAAGCTTAGGGCCTGCTTCTCTTTCTGATTTAGATTTACTAACCCTTCTTTTGGGTTCAGGGACTTCCGCTCATCCTGTTTCTGTTGTGGCGCAGAAAGTCCTCACTCTTTTGGATTCTTTGGCCGCCGATGAGCATATTTGTCCAAAACAGATGCAAAAGATTGAAGGCGTAGGACCAGCTAAAGCAACTCTGATATGTGCAGCTTTGGAAATAGGAAGAAGAAGGCTCCCTGCAAAAAGAAAGCAACTGCTTTTTCCTTCAGATGTTTTTCCTTTTATTCGTCATTACGGAACAAGGCAGCAAGAACACTTTTTATCTATCGCTTTAAACGGGGCCCAAGAAGTCCTGTCTATAACGGTTGTTTCCATAGGTTCAGTTAATCACACTCTTGTACATCCTAGGGAGGTTTTTGCCCCAGCCTTACAACAAAGAGCCACTGCCGTCATTGTTGCTCATAACCATCCCAGTGGAACTCTCACTCCCAGTAAAAATGATTTGGAAGTCACCAAACGCTTGGTCGAAGTCGGCAACCTATTAGGAATTAAAATCTTAGATCACATTATTTTCAGTGAAGAGGGGTTCATCTCCATGTTGGAGGGAGATATGTTTTAGTAATGCACTTACATGAATAAATGCATCATATAATTGGTATATTCATTATATATTATTTGCAGTGACACCAATAAATTGAACAAAATTAACCCCTTGGTGATAAAGCGGGAGACGGAAAGAAATATTTTGAAAAAGTAAAAGTAAAAGTAAAGGCATTACCTGAAGCAGACATTGAGGAGGATCTGTAAGCATTTTAAGAAGGGGGTTACTTCCCTACCCGCCAAGTAGTTCTTACTTCTGCCAGATTGCATCAATCTCAGTCAATAACCACAAGAAGGCAAACCTAAGATGGGGTTTGCCTTTTTCTTTTCTCTTCCTACTACCTGTTCCTTCTCTGCCAAAGTTCGCAGGTCACCTTTGAAGATTCCAACGTGAAATCTATTGACATTTAGGGAACTTTAGTTGATTATTTATGCATGATTGTTCCCTAAAAGAGGTGTGCCATGTCAACTATCCCCGAATTGCTCCGCCAGAGGGCTGAACTCGAATCTCGGCTAACATTCATTCCTTATGAAGGGACTGTTGAAATCAAAAGCATTGAACAAGGTAAATACCTTTACGTACGAAAACGCTTAGCTGGTAAACTCACATCTCAATATGTGGGCAAATATTCGGAAGAACTTCATACCCTCTTGCTTCGTCAGGTCAAAATGGCCCGAGATCTTCGCAAGGAAATAAGATTGGTAGACCGACAGCTGGCTCAGGCTGGCTATCAAGAAAAACCAATTTCTCAGCGGGTGGCCCTCAATTTAGATTTTGCCCGGATCAATGTCAAAAGTTTAATCTATGATCAAGCAGTCCTCGAAGGTGTTGCTACCACATTTGCACAAACTGAAACAATCCTTGAAAACGGTAAGGTAACCGGAATAAGTCCTTCAGACATTCAGAAGATAATTAACCTGAAGCACGCATGGGAATTCATACTGGATAAGGACGTAATTGTGGCTCATAGTGACTACTATATCCTCTGTCATATCGCCCGTTTAGTTAATGAAGGGTTTTACGAGTCAGGAGGGGAACCAAGGAGTGTGCCTGTTACAATTGGAGGTACAAACTACATCCCCCCAATTCCAATGGAGCCAGATGTAAAAGACCAAATAATAGCTTTGACAACATCAGCAAATGCACCGATCGATATCGCCATTGATTTGTGCTTGTATGTTATGAAAACTCAAATCTTCAATGATGGGAATAAACGCACGGCTGTGGTATTTTCCAACCATTTCCTTATCGGTAGGGGTAAAGGACTCCTCGTAATCCCTGAAAGTCAGGTTGAGACATTTAAAACCCACCTGATTGCCTACTACGAAGGCAAAGATGATAAAATAATCAAGAAATTCCTGAGAGATATGTGTTGGCGACAATTCTAATTTAGGGAACTTTCTTTTCTAACTACTCATAAATATTCCCTAATTCATCCTCCTGACTTTTTGACTTGCTAACCCAATAATCCAGCAAAACCTCTATTTCAGAGCTGAAGAGGGGAACAATCCCCCTTGACACAAAATACAGATTAAATCTTTTCTCATACCAGTATGCACTGACCCCCAAAAGTTAGATGTGGTAAGTTTTCACCCGATGGTAATAAATAAACAAAGTATTTATGCATATAACCTTAACAACTATATTTTCAACAACCTTTTTATGGATATAACCCTATTGTTTTTACAGAGAATACGTATGTGAAGGACGTGAAATTGTCTTTGAGAAAGACGAAGAAGCAATTTCTCTCTGGACAAAGCCTCTTTTGCTAGGGTTAGAGACAGCAAAGTTCATTATGGGCTACGTAAATTATTCAATTAGCAGAAAACAGATTTCTTGATTTACTTAAAGAAAGTTGTTCTTCTGAGTTCAGAGACTGGGCAAGAGTTGGTGTCGCTTGCTTTGGGCATCTCTATTTGCCTATAATAGATATAGATACGAGGATGTTATGTTTACTATTAAGGGTTTTTATAATAAAGCGGTCGTCTTTTCCCATCCGACTGAGGTGGACCAAGGCGCGATTAATCAAATAAAGGATCTTTTGGCCAAAGAATTCTGCCAAGGAAGTAAGATCCGCATCATGAGTGATGTGCACAGCGGAGCAGGCTCAGTCATTGGCACAACGATGACCATCGGCGATACTGTTGTCCCTAATTTGGTAGGAGTGGACATCGGTTGCGGCCTAGAAGTAGTCGACCTAGGGGCTGTTAAACTCGACTTTAAAGCTCTTGACGAATATATTCGAACAAGCATCCCCGCGGGCTTTAAGATTCGCACACAAGCTCATCCGCACAACGATTTGATTGATGTGGATCCACTTATCTGCAAGCATGCTGTCGACCTACAACGCAGTCGCCTCAGTATCGGCACTTTAGGAGGAGGAAATCACTTCATTGAGGTTAATGAAGGCAGTGAGGGTAAGCTTTATTTAGTCATTCACTCTGGCAGTCGCCACATCGGCCTGCAGGTTGCCAACCATTACCAGAAAATTGCAAGTAAAGGGAGCAGAGATCCTTTGGCACATTTGGAAGGAGAGGCCTTTGACCACTACCTCCATGACATGCAGATTATGCAGCACTTTGCTGATGTGAACCGTAAAGCAATGGCCGCAACCATTATTGAAGGAATGGGACTTTCACCGCTGAAAAGCTTCTCAACAATTCACAACTACATCGACCTTGAGCAAATGATTCTCCGCAAGGGGGCTGTCTCGGCCCAAAAAGGTGAAGAGCTGATTATCCCTCTTAATATGCGCGACGGCTCCCTGCTGTGCCAAGGCAAGGGCAATCCAAACTGGAATTTCTCGGCCCCTCATGGAGCCGGTCGAATCCTTAGCCGACGGGAGGCTAAAAGGAGCCTCCATATGAAGCAGTATCGGACAATGATGCAAGGCATCTACACTACCAGTGTCAATAAAGCGACCCTTGATGAGTCTCCTTTGGCCTATAAACCATTTGAACAACTCATAGAACACATTGGCCCAGCAGTAGAGATTATCGAAAGGATAAAACCACGGTATAACTTCAAATCTGCTGATTGACAGATAATGCTTATTAAGCCACCAAATTAACTAACGTTGGATTTCTATCTGTAGTCCAAAATACTTTTCTCACCACTATCGAATCCTTGCTGCAGGTCTCGTATCAAAAGATTTAAACTGAATAGAGGTTGGCAAAGGAAACTCACTTTGTAACATGAAAACAGCACGCTCTTTAGAACGTGCTGTATGGTTAATACTAAATGATATTATTCTTTAACTTGCGATTTTTTGACATCGTAGCCGACTGTGGTAATTGCCTTTTCAATCTCCTCAATGGAGACTAAAGAAGTATCAAAGTCGAGCTTTACTTTGCTGGAATTAAAGAGCACTTTTACGCTCTTTTTATCGACCCCATTCAGAGCTTTGGTGGCTCCTTCAATTTTTTGCATGCAAGAAGGACATGCAAGTCCTTCCAACTGTATCGTTGCTTTTGCCATATCTATTCTCCTTCATTTCCTAATTCTATTTGTTTTTTTAACCGATAGCGCAATAATCGCATCCCATTTAAAATTACTACCAAAATACTCCCTTCGTGAACCAACATCCCAATGGACATGTTCATCCATTCACTAAAGAAAACTCCCATAAGGAGGAAAATAACCACCCCCACTGCAATTATGATATTCTGCACCATATTAGCTGCCGTGGCTTTAGCCAATCCAAGAGCATGAGGCAAGCGGTTAAAATCACTGTTCATTAACACCACACTGCTGGTTTCAATGGCCACATCGGTGCCACTTCCCATCGCAATGCCAATATGGGCAAGTGCCAAAGAAGGACTATCGTTTACCCCATCGCCGACAAAAGCAACGATGTGTTTGTTTTCTTGGAGCTGTTTAATGTAGGCTGCTTTATCTTCGGGAAGCATATTGCCATGAGCTTCAGTAAGCCCTAACTCAGATGCTACCAAATCTACTGTTCCTTGATTGTCTCCCGAAAGAACTACTAAGTTTTTCACCCCCAGACGTTTAAGCCGTTTTAGGTCATTTTTCACTCCCGCTCGAATTTGGTCACGGATGCCAAACAAGGCACAAAGCACCCCATCAACGGCAGCCAAAACTAAAGAGTTCCCCTGTTTTTCAAAACGGAGAATATCATCTTCGATTTGTTTATCGATAGTAATGGCATGAGCCTCTATTAAGGCGGGGTTTCCTATCACCACGGCTTTATTGTCGACAGTTGCCACAATACCCCCCCCTTTAATGACATTTGTTTGTTCAACAGGGTACAAAGGCACATCCCCTAAGTATTCGACAATCGCTTTAGCCAACGGATGATCGCTTTCTTTCTCTACCGATGCCAGATAAGAAGCAATCTGATCAGTAGTGTCATTATAATACGCCACATCAGCTACTTGAGGGTTGCCAACAGTCAATGTTCCGGTTTTATCAAAGACAATCGTGTCGACTCGGCTAAAATCGTGAATAACTTCACTGCCTTTAAGCAAAACTCCATGGCGGGCTCCGTTGCCAATACCTGCCACATTGGAAACAGGTACTCCGATAACCAAAGCCCCCGGGCATCCCAACACAAGGATAGTAATGGCAAGTTCCACATTTTTGGAAATGGCCCACACTAGGACTCCCAGTAGGAGTACCGCCGGAGTGTAATAGCGGGAAAAGCGGTCGATGAAACGCTCAGCTTCACTTTTGGAATCCTGAGCCTCTTCAACAAGCTCAATGATTTTCCCAAACGTGGTATCTTCGCCAACTCGATCGGCCACAATTTGCAACGTACCATTATCTAGGATGGTACTCGCATATACCTGAGAACCAATTACTTTACTTACAGGAACTGCCTCTCCGGTGATACTAGCTTCATTAATATACCCTTCACCACTTTGCACAGTCCCGTCTACCGGAATCATGGCCCCAGTTTTGACTAACAACACATCTTTTGCATCAACATCATCAATGTCGACTTCTTCAAACTCACCCTGATCATTGCGCCTTAGTGCACTTTGGGGAGCCATCTCAGTCAACTCTTTAATAGCGGAGCGAGTTTTGTGCAATGTACGTTGTTCCAAAAATGAGCCAAAAAGGAATAAGAACGTGACAATAGCCGATTCTTCAAAGTTTCTGATGATAAAAGCACCGCCAACAGCAATCGTTACCAACACATCAATGCTGACAACTTTTACCCTCAGAGCTTGATACGCTTGAATCGCAATAGGAGCGATTCCCACCAATGAAGCTACAATCAAAGCCGCAGTTCCAACAACCTCATTGTTCAATACCAGCGTGCTGATGAAACCAGTGGCAATTAAAACAGCACCGATTGCAGCTATCTGATTCTTTTTTCTAAGAACAAACCTCTGCATTGATTAGCCCTGATAAGCCGCATCGAGCTCACTGAGCATCTTATACACCGCTTCATAACTCTCACACACATCAGAAGGAACCGTGTAATCAGAGGTGATTAAACGAAGAGCAGAAAACTCCTCTTCCAACTGCGGTTGTTTAGTCCCTGCCGCTTGTATCTTCTCTTCCATTGCCTTAAACGTGGTGTGCACCTGTAGAAATTCAGGATGTGTGCCACCATGAACCCGCGCTACGATAGGAACGTATTGTTGAAGGGTTTTATAGTGCCTTTTTTTTACTTCTTTGAATGAAAGGTTTTGTCTCATTTTCGACTCCATAAAGATGTATAATTATGTCATACTGTATCACTATGCTTTAAAGGTGGCAACCAAGGACACCAATGCAACGTTACTCCTTTGTCCAAAGGGAATAAAGATGCCTTCAGCACCCATAATATACTATTGTCACTGCTAAACGGCAAACACCCTAAGAGTAAGAATTAGGGATGAAGCATCACGACAGAAGTTCATCCGCAGTTAAAAGAGGTTAATTGTCTGCTTAAAGAGCACTTCCAGAGGTGAGAACTGTTTCTTTTTCACTCTGAGTACCACTTTTCCAAAAAAGAAATAGAGCCAACACAATGAAGGGCAACCCTCCCACCAGCCCTGTAATAGCGGGGCCCAAAAGGGTATTATATCCCTCTTTGGCCAGCAATAAAGGCAAAGCAGCCCCCGCATTGACTGTGGAGTGAATCATAGCAGCACAGATAACATTGCCTGTTTTGATAGTCACATACCCTTCAATGATCCCAAGAACAATGCAAAAGAGGATCATGGCAATAATTCCCAAATAGGGATATAGCACATAAGATGTCCCATAATTGTGTCCCAGAATAATGGCTGGAAAGTGCCACACACCCCAGATCACACCACTAATAATAAACGCTTTTCTATCTGAAGTGATAAGTCTGAGCTTCGGCAGCAAATAGCCTCTCCATCCCAGCTCTTCGCCAAGAGTTGGAATAAGGTTGACAACTGGCCCAATAACAACAATTTGGGCAACAGCAATAAGAAGAAATGAAGGTATTCCCATATTTTTGGGGCCTTGGAGAGCCAATAGAGCTTTAATCTGCGTTAAATCTGGATCAAATGCTGTTGGTATAAGGAGAAAATAGAGTGCCCCACTGAAAAGAAGAAGGAGTGAAGGACCAAAAAAAGAGGCCACATACAATTTGATTTTACCTTTAAACTGCGGCTTAAGGTATAAATTCTTGAACCCTTCTTTGGTAATAAGACGGGTAAGTATGTTACTTGCCGCCGGGGCAAACATCATAGCAGCCAAAATAATTACCGAACTACCTGTTCCGTAGCTCAAATGTAAAAGGGGAATCAGGGCAAAGACTGACCAAGCGATGGCACAAGAAAGCCCCACAAAAATGCTAATTTGTTTTTTTGTTTTCATAGATTTAGCTTACCACAAAAAACAGAGAATTCCTTGTTCAACTTTTACCTAAATCGTCTTTGTTTACTGTAATTATTTTTCAGAGGTGGAACCCTCTTGTGCACATGTGGAACAGAAATCTTTATCGCCTGTGCAAGGATTTACATGGACCATAATATGCCTTACTTGAGGGAAGTTTTGCTCAATGGTGTCGTGAACTTGCTGAGCCACCTCATGTGCTTGTGATAATTTCAAATCTTTGCAGCAACTGATTTCTGCATCAACGTAATAGCCTGCTCCAACGCTACGAGTTCGCAGTACATCGACGCCCATCACTAATGGTATCTCTAAAATAGAGGCTTTTAGGGCCGCTTTCGTTTTCGAATCAACTGAAGCATCCATCAGAACATTCATTGAGGAGCGAAACACTTCTACTGCTGATTTGAAAATGAGAACAGCAATGATAACCGATGCAATTGGATCAAGAAAAAGATAGCCAAAGCGAGCCCCAAAAATTCCGATAAGAGCTCCTGTAGAACTGAGCATATCGGAAAAGTGATCGGTTGCCAGTGCTTGCAGAGAGTTAAGCTTCGTAGCCGCAGCAGCTCTTTTGGAGATAATCCACAAATAGATCTTGGCACCGATGGAAATTACGGCACCAACAACTGCCAGAAGTGAAGGAGCCTCCAGCTCTTGATACCGCATAACCTTGATGATACCGCTATAACCAATGCCCAAAGCTGTGGCTAATATGGCAAAGGCGATGAGAAAGGAGACAATGCTCTCTAATTTTTCATGTCCGTATTGATGCGTACTGTCGGCTTTACGAGCCGAGGCTGCCACCCCTCCTGCCACTACCGTATAACTAATGATATCCCCCAGAGAATTAAAACCATCGGAAACAAGGGCACTGGAAGATCCCAAATACCCGGCAATGAGTTTCAACAATGAGAGAAAGATACTTCCAATGATTGAATAGAGGGAAATCCTGACCCCTTTATGGGCGGCTTCTTCTGGCATGAATCATCCTCTAACGGGAATGGCGTCCCTTTAAGACTTCAATGACCTGCTCCATCTTAACATTTTTTTGTGCCAACAGAACAAGCAAATGATACATCAGGTCGGCCGATTCACCTAAAAAGAGTGCTGTATTAGTACCCATGGCCTCAATGACCAGCTCCACAGCCTCTTCTCCTACTTTTTGAGCAATCTTGTTAATCCCTCGAGCAAAAAGGTGATTGGTATACGACCCCTCAATTGGATGCTCGCGCCTGTCGCTGATAATACTTTCTAAATAAAAGAGGAAATCTTTGGAATCTATCGTTTCGGGATTGTTCTCTTCATTAAAACAGGTATCGCTACCGGTATGACATACAGGTCCTGAGGGAATTGCTTTAATAAGCAACGTATCGTTGTCGCAATCGATTAGGATTTGGCGCAGTGCCAGATAATTACCGCTTTGCTCCCCCTTTGTCCATAACCGCTTGCGACTTCGCGAATAAAAAGTCACCAATCCCCGCTCTTGGGTGATACGATAAGCCTCTTCATTCATATAGCCAAGCATGAGAACTCGATGGGTCACTGCATCTTGTACTATTGCCGGAACTAAACCACCGTTTTTGGTAAAATCGATGCTCATGGACCCTCCTTGCTAAACCCTGTGGCGTATAGGTATACCACGTTCAGCCAAAAAAATCTTCAGCTGGGGAATCGTCACTTCCCCATAATGGAATAAAGAGGCAGCCAAAGCCGCATCAACTCTGCCTCTAACAAAGACCTGGGCAAAATCTTCCATGCTTCCGGCTCCTCCGCTGGCAATGATAGGGATACTCAAAGCGCTGGTAAAACTGCGAAGCAACTCCACAGCAAACCCTTTTTTTGTCCCATCGTGATCCATGGAAGTAAGGAGAATTTCTCCTGCTCCTCGGCTTTGCACTTCTAAAGCCCAACTAAGGGCCTCTTTGCCAGTTGATGCAGTTCCACCACTTGTACGTACTTCCCAGCCAAATGGCAATGCAGCATTGGTAGCTACATCAATGGCAACAATGAGTTTTTCACTGCCAAAAGCTGTTGCCAGAGCATCAATAAGGGCTGGATTGCTCACAGCTGCACTGTTAACTGAAATCTTAGCAGCTCCGGCATCCAGTACATTCTTGGCATCTTCCACACTTCTGATACCTCCGCCCACAATAAGAGGCAGTTTGACTGCTGAGCTGACTCGCTTAATCACATCAACAAAAGTAGAGCGGTTTTCCACTGTTGCTGAAATATCGAGAAGAGTTAGTTCATCTGCATCCTGGGCTTCATATGCTTGGGCCATTTCAACCACATCTCCGACATCTGTAACATCGGCAAAATGAATCCCTTTGACTGTCCGCCCATTTTTGACATCTAAGCACGGAATAATCCGTTTTGTGTTCATATGCGCCCCCCTTGAGTTTGGCTCCATACTCCAAGGCTTTCCAACTCTATCGCTCCCTCATACAACGCTTTGCCAATAATTGCCCCTTTTAGTCCAAGGTGCGACAACTCGTTCAAATCGTCAAGACTGCGAATACCCCCACTGGCAATCAACTCTATGGTGGGAATTGTTTGCAAAATCTGCTTGTAGAGCTCAATTGCCGGACCATTGAGCATCCCATCACGTCCAATATCGGTCGAAATCACTTGGACAAACCCTTTGGCCGTATAGTCTTTGAGAAATTGAAGAATATCGAGATTAGTTGTGTCAGTCCACCCTGCAACAGCTATTTTTCCATCCCGACAATCAGCGCCCAAAATCAAGCGTTGAGGACCCCAAATATCTAAAAGCTTAAGAGTCAGCTCAACTGAAGAAGCAGCTAATGAACCCACGGTAGCCATAGCAGCACCACAGCCAAAAACGAGCTCAAAATCTTCTATCGATTGCAACCCGCCCCCCACATCAATGATTAGGTTGGTGTTTTTGGTCAGAAGGCGCAGTACCTCTGTATTAACAAACCGTTTTTGTTTTGCCCCATCCAAGTCAACTAGATGAAGTCGCTTTAACCCCGCTTGTTCAAACTGTTTAGCCATCGCCAGAGGGTCGGAAGAGTATACTTTCTTGGTGTTATAATCACCCATTCTTAGGCGCACACATTGAGCGTTGATGATGTCCATTGCAGGAATCGGTTCCATTAAAGCATCCCCTTTGTACTTGGCAGTTCATCTTGGTAAGGATAGCGCATAACTGCCGTTTTAACGGCATTGGCAAACCCTTTGCACAGTGCTTCTGCTTGGTGATGGACATTAGCTGTATTAACTTTCATATGCAATGTACAACGAGCTTCATCACTAAACGATTTGAAAAAATGGGTCAGTAGCTCTGTGGGAAACGTTCCCACAACATCTCGAGTAAAAGTAAGCTGCCACACAAACCATGGGCGATTAGAAAAATCGATAGCAACTTGGGCCAGAGCCTCATCCATCGGCACAAGAGCGCTTCCATAGCGGCTAATGCCCCGTTTATCACCTAAAGCCTCTTTAATAGCTTGGCCTAGCACAATAGCCACATCTTCTACTGTATGATGTTCATCTACCTCCAAATCACCTTTACAGGTAAGTTGCAAATCAATTCTTCCATGACGGGCAATCTGATCAAGCATATGATCAAAAAAAGGCAACCCGGTTGAAATCTCAGCTTTGCCAGTGCCGTCCAAATTAAGGCTCAATTCAATGGAGGTCTCTTTTGTGTGGCGACTGATAGTTGCACTGCGTTCTTTAATCGTCGAAGAAGTAACTAGACGGGGTAACACTTCAACCCAGCTCGTAAAGGCAATGGAGCGAAGAGCTGAGGTTTCTGAAAGGCTTACATGCACCGATAACGTTTCATCAAGGTGTTCTATTTCCGAAATCGAAGTGATAACTTTTTCAATTGGAATACCCTGCTCTGCTAACACCTGTGCCACTGCCAGAGCTTGTTGCTCTTGATCTGAGGCCAATAGATACAGATGGTATTTTCGCTCATTACTAATTGCCAACAAGGAAGCAAACACATTGGCAGTCCACTGTAGTGGTGAGCTTTGCTGAACGATAGGCCCCTGTAAATCAATGATTAAAGCCTTAATTGTATTCTCTTGCTCCTGCATTTTTACTCCTCCATTTCGGCCAATGCTTGTAACAGCATCTCATTTTCTTGATGACTGCCAATAGAAATGCGCACACATCCGTAGCATCCTCTGATATGAGAGCGGTTGCGAATAATAATCCCTTTTTGCATTAAATCACTGCACAATTGATCGGGATTGGTTACCCGTACCAAAACAAAATTGGCATCACTGGCAAATAGTTTCTCCACAAAAGGGAGCTCTTTAAGTCTTTGAACAACTCTAGAGCGTTCTTTTTTTAAAACTTCAATGCTCTGATAAACCTCTGAAGCATGCTCTAAAGCTTCCAAAGCGAGTTGTTGAGCTACTCCGCTAAGATTATAAGGATATTTAACCTTATGCATCATCTCAATAATAGGTTTATGCGCCACCGCAAAACCCACTCTGACATCGGCAAGTGCCCAGGCTTTGGAAAATGTCCTTAAAATAACTAACCGTGGACACGAAGCAAGCAAGGAGACAGCAGATGGGTGCTCTGAAAAGTCGATATACGCTTCATCAACAACGGTGATGCCTTTAAATTTAGTGGCTAATTGCTCAATCTGTTTAAGAGGATAACTGGTGCCCGAAGGGTTATTGGGAGAACAAATGAAAAGCAGTTTGTGCATTCCTGTTTGGGGAGTTCCGTTGTTTACCAGTTGGCAAATCGTCTCCATTTTCTGCAGGTCAATGGAAAAGTCTTCTTTAAGCAAACAATGAGAAACACCAACATCGTTAAGATCTGCAAAGACTTCATACGCTCCGTAGGTAGGTGATAACAAAAGAGCTTTGTCTTTTTTAGGCTCACAGAAAATACGGAAGAGCAAATCGATGATTTCATCGCTGCCATTACCAATAGCCACCATCTCTTGGTCAAAGCCAAAAACCTCTTCTATTTTTTGTTTCAATTTTTGATGCAGTGGATCGGGATACCTATTTCGCTGTGCTCCTCCAACAAAAGAGGTCCAATGTTCGTTGGCATCAAGATGCACCTGAGCCTCTCCAGTGAACTCGGTGCGAGCTGATGAGTAGGGTGTCATTTTACGAATTGACGGCCTCATTAAATCATGAATCGAATAGGTACTCATCAATCCTCCTTCCCTTTTTCCAACCGTACTTTTACCGCAGCGGCATGAGCATCAAGGCGCTCTTTTTGAGCCATCAGCATCACTGAGGGGCCCAATGAATGCAGGGCCTGTCGTGTTGCCGATTGAAACGTAATTTTCTTATAAAAGCTGTCTACTGAAACTCCGCCAACTGAGCGAGCCCACCCATCGGTAGGCAGTGTATGATTAGTCCCCGAAGCATAATCGCCTAATGCCTCACAGGCATACGGGCCAACAAACACACTTCCGGCATGGGTAATAAGAGAAACTAACTCCTCGTTGAAAGCCGTTTGTAATAACAGATGCTCCGGAGCATACGCATTAATAAGATGTGCAGCCTCAGAGACTGAAGAGGTAGTGAGAACCCAGCTTTTTTGCAAGCTTTTTGCAGCTATCTCTTTTCTGCTTAGAGCACCAAGTTGGATAGTCAATTCATTTTCCAAAGCAGCGATAATGGACATAGCCTCCTGATTATCAGAGCAGTAGATTAACGCCACCACTTGAGAATCGCTGCCATGTTCTGCTTGGCTTAATAAATCGGCAGCCGCATACTGCAGGTTGCTCTTTTTGTCGATAACCACCATCACTTCAGAAGGACCGGCGGGCATATCGATGGAACAAGTAGATGAGACATGCATTTTTGCTTCGGTAACATAGCGATTTCCCGGCCCAAAGATTTTATCCACATTGGCAATACTTTGTGTGCCGTAGGCCAAAGCAGCAATAGCTTGAGCCCCTCCCATAGCATATATTTCATCTATGCCGCATAAAGAAGCTGCATATAAGGTTGCAGGATGGACGCTACCGTCTTTTTGCGCTGGGGTAGCTAAGGCAATGCTGGGACAGCCGGCAATTTTAGCCGGCACACCTAGCATCAAGACAGTGGAAAATAAGGGAGCACTGCCTCCTGGAATGTAAAGGCCCACTCTTTGGAGGGGAACACTTTTACGCCAACACCACAGCCCCTTTTCTGTTTCAACTTTTTCGTCTTTGGGAATCTGGGCTTTATGAAAAGTCTCAATATTTCTTTTTGCCCGCTTGATGGCCTCTTTTAAAGCAGGCTCAACGGCCTCAGAGGCATCAGCAATCGCCTTTTTCGGCACGACAACTGAGGACAAGGAGGGAGAATCATATAGCCTACAGAGGTGCAAAAGCGCCTCATCTTGCCCCTGCTGGACCTGCTTAATCAAAGAGATTACTTGTTTGCTCACGTTGGTATGCTGTTTTGCATTTCGGCGCACAATTGCATGGATTTGTTCAATTGTTGGCTTAAACAGCTGCTGCAAGTATCCCACAAAAGACTCCTTAATTGGCCATTTTCTCAATTGCCGTCACTAAAATACCTTGGGCACCAAGAGCTTTCAGTTGCTCAAGAACATCCCAAAAGCGCTCCTCTTTCACCACGGTTTGCACAGCACACCAAGACTCGTCAACTAAGGGAGTCACTGTGGGACTTTTCATCCCTCCTACAATGGCCGAGACTTTATCTAGGTGCTCTTTGGGTAAGTTGAACATAATGTATTTGTAATCATCGGCTCTCATTACCGCATCGATACGTAACAATAGCCGTTTTAGAATCTCTTGCTTATGCGGCGGTAAATCAGATCGTCCAATCATCACAGCTGTTGACCGATAGACAGTCTCAACTTCTTTTAAACCATTGCTGACTAATGTGGCTCCGGTGCTTACCAAATCACAAATAGCATCGGCAACACCGATAGAGGGGGCAATTTCCACCGAGCCTGACAGCTCATAAATCTCAGCTTGCACCCCAGCTTGTTCCAATTTTTGTTTAAGAATGCCCGGATAACTGGTAGCAATCCGCTTTCCACTTAGTGAATGAAGACCTTGGTAGTCCATTGCATTGGGGACGGCAATAGAGAGCCGGCATTTGGAGAATCCCAAATCTCGTAAAAGTTCCAACTCATGGCCCTGTTCATCGTATTCATTGCGCCCTACAATGCCGATATCGGCAACTTTGTCATGGACATAGCGCGGAATATCATCATCACGCAGATATAAAAACTCCAGCGGA
Organism: Sphaerochaetaceae bacterium; assembly: GCA_050950025.1. Taxonomy (GTDB): domain Bacteria; phylum Spirochaetota; class Spirochaetia; order Sphaerochaetales; family Sphaerochaetaceae; genus JBMNGW01. The sequence goes on from JBMNGW010000004.1 coordinate 98,815, forward strand.
AAATTTTCTGCTTGTTCTTTTAACAGGCGTGCATCAGAGCCGAAGCGAATACCGCAATCGCGGATAATCTTCAGCGACTTCTCACTTAACCGTCCACTTTTTTGGACTGCAATTCGTAAAAAATCGTTCACGTTGTCCTCCCCAAATACACAAAAAGCTCCGCATATGCGGAGCCGTTGGTTTTATTAGCACACACGCATTGCATCAAAGCCAAAGCAGAGGATGGTGATGATGGTGCAGTGCATGTATCGTTATCATGGTCTTCAGATTATCTATACTCGCCTAAACTGTCAATAGGAGGATATTAATCAAGCAATTCAACCTCAGCTTCAATAACACCCCTTCTTTTACGTACCCATATCACTGCAGTCAGTCCCACCGCTACGCCAACGGCAATTATTACTACGCCAATGATCGTAATTAGGATATCGGCAATCCCTTTGGGAAACAGAAACAAAATACATGCCAAAGCCAGTGAAACAGCTCCTTCCCAGATAAAAAATGAAGCTCCAAAGCCCAACCGTTTGAGAGCAATGGCATCACTAAAGGCCGAAAAAGAGGCAATAATCATCTGAACAGCTAACACATAAATGAAAAAAGTCCACACTGTTTCTGCTGTCGCCAGAGGCATAACCACAGCCAAAACACCAACAATGATTCCCAATACCCCTTTAATTAGGGTGACACTAGCGTTAAAACGACCAAATGAATAACGACTCATAATCACCAGCGAACGAATCCCTGCTAAAACTGCGGCGGCACCTAAAGCGATAATAATAATCTGCTTAAAAAGGTCTGCCCGAATCAGCAGAGCAACTCCCCCTGCCACGATAATAAGTCCGATAAGCAGCAGAACAATCCAATGCTTGCCTGTTTTCATGAAGCCTCCCTTACCGTTGCAACTGAGCTACAAGGTCGCTATAGTGCAGTATTACCTGTTTCGCACGCTGTGTAAAGGAATTGTATGTACGACCATCTCTTGTTGGATGCAGACGGAACTCTCTTTGATTTTCTTGCTGCAGAAAGATGGGCAATCGGGCGCCTTTTAGAGCTTTTAGGCAAAGAGCCTTTGGCAGAAACGATGGCCCTTTACAGTCATTTGAATCACCAAACATGGTTGGCTTTCGAAAAAGGAGAGCTGAGCATGGAACAACTGAAAACCGAGCGCTTCAGACGCTTTTTTGATCACATTAATATGAATGTCGATCCTTCTAAAGCCAGCAACCTCTACTCCCAATTTTTAGGGCAAACCCACCACCTGTACCCCGATGCACTGGATGCTTTGAAGCAGATACAGAGCATGGGAATCCCTATGAGCATGATTACTAACGGTATCACTGTCGTGCAAAAAGGGAGAATAGAAGCTAGCAAAATCGGCCCCTTTTTCACCCATATTATCATCAGCGAAGAAATTGGCGTTCAAAAACCAGATCCTCGCTATTTTGAAAAAACACTCAGCATTATTAAAGAGGCAAATGACCCTTGTAGTGCCTGTTTGGTAATAGGAGACAGCCTAAGTAGCGATATCAAAGGGGGCATAGACTCGAATCTTGATACATGTTGGGTCAACCGCAACCAAGAAACACTGCCTGCCGATTTACGTCCCACCTACGAAATATCAGACCTATCTCAGCTTCCGCCTCTTATTGCTCAACTATGTCTACAAGCTCCACATCAAAAATAAGAAGCGTATTGGGTTCAATCCGAGAAGATCCAACTTCACCATACCCTAAGTTTGGATGGACGAAAAAGCGGAATTCGGAGCCTTTGTTCATCAACATTAACCCCTCTCTAAAACCTGCTATCATAGAACCAAGATGCAGAGGACTGGGAATGCCTCTTACAGAAGCATCACCCTCTCTGCCATCCAAATACGTAAGGCGGTAATTAACTCGCACCGTATCGGTGGCCAAGGGTTTACTCCCCTCGCCTTCTTTAAGAATTTCGTACTGCAAACCACTGTCGGTGGTAAATACTCCTTCGCGCTGCCCATTCACAGCCAAAAAGCTCTCAGCATCTTCCAAGTTCTTGGCAGCCAACTCTTCTAAACGGCGCGAAGCATCTTGAATCAGTTTGTCCTGGTACTCATAGAGAATACTGTTCATGGCACTGGAAGGAATCAAAGAAGTGCCACCAAGGCCCGAATCAAGGGCCCCACGGGCAAAATAGAGCGCTTCAATGCCTTGCACATCTTTCATGACAGTGGACATTAATAGATATCCATAGGTATAGCTGAACCGCTCTTCCAGTGTTACAGGATACGGCAGCTGTTCAATCACAGATTCAGTTTTTTGTGGGGGAAGCGGTTGTGGCGGTTCAACCACACCGTTACTTTGTCCAAAAGCATGCTCGCCTTGGCTTATACGTTCTTTTTCAGGGGGGTTGCTGCATCCTAAAACGGCCAACAGTGAAGCTGCAGTTACAAGCAGCGCAATACGGACAAGAAGTTTCATCAAGCTACACCTTTCTCCCACCCCCTGTAAGGGTAAACGCAATTAAGGCAATAGTCAAAATAAATCACCGAAATACAGAGTTTCCGTGAGCATCGATGCCTACAATCACAGGAAAATCCTTTACTTTCATCCTTAAAAGGGCTTCGGGACCCAAATCATGGTAAGCAACTGGCTCTACCGAAACAACGGTTGTGGCATACAGTGCCCCGCATCCCCCAAACGCTAATAAATAGAGCCCTTGATGCTTTGTTAAAGCTGCTTCCACTTCAACACTGCGCGGCCCTTTACCGATGGTAATTACAAGACCGGCGGCCAATAAAGCAGGGGTAAAGCGGTCCATACGAGCTGAGGTTGTCGGTCCGCTTGAACCGATGGGCAAATTCTCTCCCTTTTGTGCCGGTCCCATATAATAGATAGCTTGCCCACGAAGATCGATTGGTAGCGGCTGATGATTGTCCAAGGCTTCAGAGAGCCTTTTGTGAACTTGATCGCGGCCAACGAGCAGTTCGCCTTCCAAAAGAAGTTGATCAAAAGCATGCAAAGAGAGAAGAGTGGTTCTGTCGATAGGCAGCTTTACGTTAATCATCCGATCCTCCCCACCAGACAGTCGCCTTGCGCTCGGCCCAGCAACTGATAGAAATACCCACCGGCAAGCCGGCGATGTGAGTCGGCTCGTGCTCAACTGCCACTGCCAAAGCTGTCAGCGGTCCGCCAAACCCTCCGGGACCTATTTCAGTTTGCTGAATCTTCTGTTCAATCAGTTGTTCCAAGTGTGCATAGCGCTCTACGGGATGAGGCGTCCCGGTGGGGCGCAATAAAGCTCTTTTTGAAAGCTCTAGAGCTCTTTCTGCAGTTCCCCCAAGGCCCACCCCCACTACGATGGGAGGACACGGTTTGCCCCCGGCCCGTTTAACGGCTTCAAGTACCGCCTCAGAGACCTCTTTTTCACCGCTGGTAGGATTGAGCATCACTAAAGAGCTGCAGTTTTCACTGCCAAAGCCTTTGAGCAACATATGGATGCTCACCCCCGGTTTGTCGCTCGTTGACCAGTGGATTACAGCAGGCAAATTAGTTTCTCTATTTTTCCTGGTAAAAACCGGATCTTCGATTACAGAGTGGCGAAACAATCCCTCTTGCTGAGCTTGGACAATCCCTTTTTCAAGGGCACCTTGTAAGGCTGCCATGGAAAAAGGAACATCGGGACCAACATCGATAAAAGCGACCACCATTCCAGTATCTTGGCACATCGGTAACGAGTGGGTTTTAGCAATCTCTAGGTTTTTGAGAATCATGCGCATCGTCATTAGAGATGCCTCATAGTGCTTTCTTTTTGGCTCATCTGCTCCCATAGATTTTAGGGCCTCTTCAGTAGACTCTTTGAAAAACTCAAGGCGCTTTAGCAGCGGCTCTTCAACTCTTTGGGATGCTTCAATAAGGGCTTCTTTAATGTTATGTTGCAGTTGTGCAATACTCATTCCCTACTCCGTTTTTGGTCGAAACGATCGGCCCATCTAAGACTAATAACACCAAAAGCAGCACCACAGGCAGCTCCCAGAGCATCGCAAATGAAATCAAGAACTTCCAGTCCCCGTCCAAAATAGGGTTGGACTATCTCAATGGCTCCTCCAATAAGCAAAGCAATAAGCCATGCAATAGCCATACGCGGTAGGTATGATTTCATTTTCAAAGAGGCTTCAGAAATGCCGATAGACCACATAAGTAAACACCCTAAGATAGCATAGGCGCCAAAGTGAAACATTTTATCGGCGTGTTTAAGATATGAAGATAAAGAGGGAGTGCTCGAGGCATTAGTCAACGAGAAAACAGTGATGAGAAACACAAACAGGGGCCCACAAATATGCCCCAACCGATGCAGCAATTTCCTCAATTCTACTACCTCTTGTTATCCTAATAGTGAGCCGATGATAGAGGGGTTACCGTTGACAAAATCTCTGCTTGCCAGCTCTTTTTTTTGGGCAAGTTGCAGCCTGTTTACATATAACAGCCCATCGTTACAAGCAACAGCCAGCCCTTTGGTTTTATCAAAGCCGACAACTTGTCCAACTTGGGAACCGGATGGGTTGGCCTCTAGGCCTGCCTGCTCGTCTATTCCCCACACTCCGGTAATAAAAAGGTCTTTGCCCTCCCATACGGTGCTGGCTTTGGGCCACGGATAATAGGCTCTGATCATGCAATGAATCAAACGGGCGCTTTGATTCCAATCGATAATAGCATCAGTTTTCTCAATCATGGTTGTCCAACTGGCTTGCCCTATTTGATCGTGCTCTTGGATTTCTCCGTTACCTAATTTAGTCAGTGTTTCGACAATTAGCACCGCAGCTTCATTTGCTACCAAGTGTGATAGGCTTTGGGTTGTTTCATTGCCAACCAAAGGCAGCTGTTTTTGTAAAAGCAAAGAACCGCTGTCAATTTCTTTGGCTATCCGCTGGATGGTGATACCAGTCTCTTTTTTCCCGTGAAGCAAAGCAAATTGGATAGGAGAGCAGCCGCGGTATAACGGTAGCAATGAGGGGTGGATATTAACACTGCCTTTATCAAACAGATGCAAGAATTTTGGTCCAAAATAGTGACCGCAGGCAAAAGAGACAAGAAAGTTGGGCATAAGAGCGGCAACTGCAATGCGGGCCTCCAGGCCCAAGGAGTCAAACTGTAACACAGGAATACCCAGCTTTAGTGCCTGCTTTTTAACCGGAGGCATTTCCAGCTTGCGCCCTCTGCCAGAGGGCTTATCGGGATTAGTTAACACCCCACAGACGGTGAAGTGGTTACTCAAAGCAACCAATGCGGGAACGGCAATCTCAGGGTTACCGGCAAACAAAATACGAAACGGGGACTCCATCATTGCTAGGGCCTCGCTTTTTTCCCTTTGTGCTTCCTGTTGTAGGCATTAACCACAGCTTCACGAGTCTGTTCACTGAGTCTGTCAATGAAAAGCACACCGTTTAGATGATCGTTTTCATGCAGGATAGCACGGGCAAGCAGTCCCTCTGCTTCTAGAACAAAGGCTTTCCCTTCCAAATCTTGGGCTTGCACTTTAATGCGATGAGGACGGGTAACATCGCTGTATACACCGGGGACACTTAAGCAGCCCTCTTCTCGCACCTCAGTTTCGACACTTGTTTCCAGAATCTCCGGATTGACAAAGACATAGCGCTGAGAGTCTTTTCGTGTGTCAATGACAAATAAGCGTTTTGATTCACCAATCTGAGGAGCAGCCAAACCAATCCCATCGGCCTGCTCCATTGTCTCAAACATGGCGTCAACTAATATGGCAAGCGCATGGTCAAAGAGCGTTACCTTCTCTGCCTTTTTGCGCAATACATCTTCACCTAACGTATAGATATCCAACATGCTCCAATCATACTGTTAAAAAGGAGCAATCGTCAATGTTGCCTCATTAGGTCAAAAAGGTGTAATGATACGAATTAGAGCATGATAAGCGGATCGATATCAATTTCCATGTACATACCGCTGGGAGCTTTATATGAGGCGTACACTTCATACGCCACTTGCTGAATTTTCACTGCCGAACTGCCTCTAAGCACGATATGGTAGCGCCACGAGCCTGCAATTCTTTCAATGGGGCAAGGAGAAGCTCCCAAAATCGAGGGTACATCATCACCGCTCATTCTTTGTAAAAGGGATTCAATTTGGTGTTTAAGGTTTTCCAGCTCCTGCTGACATTTTGTGTTATTCCTGCCTCGCAGAACAAAATTGACTAAGCGGGTATATGGAGGAAACTGCGTTTGGCGACGAGCATTTAGCTCCAGTGCGTAAAACTCGTCTGTTTTACCTTCAGTTGCCATTTTAATGGCGTTGTTTTCGGGATTATAGGTTTGCACCACAACTTTTCCCCGATCGCTAAAACGTCCCGAGCGGCCGCTGACTTGGACAATGAGGGCAAAAGAGCGTTCTTGTGACCGAAAATCGGGAAGATGAAGAGCACTGTCGGCATGAATAATACCCACTAAATCAACCTTAGGAAAATTGAGTCCTTTGGCTACCATTTGAGTTCCCAACAAGATATCGATAGAGCCGGCTAAAAATGCTTTCAATACTTCTGATGCTTCTCCCCGTTTTTTAGTGGTATCGGCATCCAAGCGGGCAATAGCCGCAGAGGGAAACAGCTGCTGTATCTGCTGCTCTACCATCTGTGTCCCATAGCCGCCGTACCCGATATCGACAGAGCGGCACTCTGGGCACTCATTAACTGCCAAACGCACATACCCACAATAGTGGCACATCATACTGTTCTCTTTTTTATGGTGAATAAGCGACACTGAACAACGGGGGCAACTCATTTCATATCCGCAGGCATTACAATGAAAATAGTGCCCATATCCTCGACGATTTAAAAAAAGGATGACTTGGCGCTTGGCAAGCAAGGTTTTTTTAATTTGGCTAATCAATTGGGTGGAAAACATCCCTTTTTGACCGACCATATCGATGACTTGAACTGTCGGTACTTGCCCTCCGGCAACTCTGGTAGTCAACCGATGGGCACTGACTTTTCCCTCTTGCATCATGTAATAGGCTTCCAATGAAGGGGTGGCACTGCCCATAACCAAAATACCATCGGTCATACTGACCCTTTTTTGTGCCACCTGGCGGCCATGGTACCGCGGCACATTGGAAGCCTTATAAGAACCTTCGTGTTCTTCATCAATAATAATCAGCTTAAGATTCGCAAAAGGGGCAAAGACAGCACTGCGGGCTCCAATAACGATATCAATTTCGCCGTTAATTATTTTTCGCCATTGTAACAGGCGCTGAGAAGGGCTCAAAGCCGAATGGAGAATCGCCACCCGATTGCCAAAACGAAGGGCAAGCTGAACGGCAATTTGGTGTGTAAGGGTAATTTCGGGGACCAAATAGATAACTTGTCCCCCTTGTTGAATGATATGCTCGGCAATGCGGAAAAAAACTTCGCTTTTACCTGAGCCAGTCACCCCCCACACATAGTGCAGCTTATTTTCACTTTCAATGACAGCCTCAATGACCTGCCGCTGTTCTGCCGTTAATTGGCTCTCTTTTATAGCGGACAACTCTTCTGATGATTCGTTTACAGGGGCCTCTATCTCTCTACGTCCTGAAGGAATCATGGCACTTAGTGCTTCACCTTCGCTACATAAATAAAAACGTCCCACCCATTGAGCCAACTCAATCAGCTCTTGGCCAAAAAGGGGCTCTTTATCAAGGACGCGGACAATCGGTTTAATCTCATAGCTCGTGGGTTCAATACTCTGATGGGTTGCAACCACAAAGCCCACCAGCTGCCGCCGACCAAACGGGACTATCACGCGCTGCCCAACTTCCACTATCTTATCACCGGCGCTGTAGGTAAAGCGCTGGCGCAGTGGTGTCGATACTACCACATCAATAAACATCAGTTGCTCTTCTTTTGGGCTATCGGCACATCAATAAGAGTTGCTAAGCGCTTCAGATCTTCCCATACAGGGCGCCTGAGTTCAGGGTTCCTTAGCACAGCTGCCGGATGATAAGTAACTACTGTCGGTATTCCGTTATACCTGTGCTCTTTGTCTCTAAGCATATGCAACGGTTCATCTTTGCCCAGTAAAAAACGGGCTGCCACTTTGCCCACCACCAAAATACCTTGGGGGCGAATCAATTTAATTTGGCGCAAGAGGTACGGTAAACAGGCTTGAGCTTCCTCTGGCTCCGGATCGCGGTTATTTGGCGGGCGACATTTGACTATATTGGCAATAAACGTATTGGTTTGGCGACTGCAGCCGATAGAAGCAAGCCAAGAGTCAAGATACACTCCCGCTTTGCCCACAAACGCCCGTCCGCTGCGATCTTCTTCAAATCCCGGCCCTTCACCGACAACGAGCAATGTAGCATTTTCAGATCCTTCTCCGGGGACGGCCAACGTACGCTGTGCCCCTAATTGGCACAAGCGGCACGCTTGTACCTCAGATGCAATACTCTGCAATGAATCAAGCTGTTTATCAAACGAAGGGGCGCTGCGCTTTTGCCATGAGCCATCGCTAAGATACTCCAGCACCTCTTCATTCATATCCCACAATTGCTCTTTGAGGTGATTATTCATCTTGGTCATACGCTATCCTGTATAAATACAATCCTTCGGGTGCCGCCGTGCGCAGGGCCATCAAACGATCTTGAGCTGCAAGGCGTCTGGCAAATTCTGCAGGCAAAGCTTCTTGTTCTCCCAACTGGAGCATGGTTCCTACCATAGAGCGCACTTGGTGCATTAAAAAAGCATTACCGCTGACTTTGTACACCAAGATTTTACCACCCCATTCTGAAGTCTCCCAAAAAAATTCACTCATATACAGATCGCGTATTTTTGAGTGGCTTTGATCGGCAGAAGAGCCAAATGTTGTGAAATTATGAGTACCCAGACAACAGGCAGCATAGGCATTTAATAGCTCCAAAGGGGCAAAGCGTCGAATACGGGCAACTCGGTTCCGATCAAAAGGGGTGTAGTCGCTGATTAATTTAACCATATAGCGATACTCCCGTTCAATGGCGGTAAAACGGGCATGAAATTTCTCAGTTACCTCTTTAGAATGTGTGAGGCGAATATCGTGAGGCAGGCGTTGATTTAAAGCCAACGTAAATACCTCAGAAGGTACACTTTGATTGACTGTATCAAAATGGGCCACTTGAGCTAAGGCGTGAACTTTAGCATCGGTACGCCCCGATCCATGCACATGAATCTCCTCTTTAAGCATCACTGCCAACGCTTCTTCAATTGTCTGTTGAACTGTCCTTCTCCCTTTTTGGCGCTGCCAACCCGAAAAATTAGCACCATCATAACTAATATCGAGCCTGATTCGTCGCTTCCCCTTTTCCAGGGGGAATTCGCTGGGGCGCTTCCAATCACCTCTGGCCATGCAAAAGCTCCAACACAACAAAAGCAAGAGCCAAAGGCTCTTCATGGGCCAGTGACAAATGAATATTCACCTCCCCAAGTCCCAATCGCTGTCTGTCTTCTTCAGACAAGGTAATAGAAGGCTGGCCTTTCTGATCCACAACAACTTCAATGTTTCGCGGTGCTATGGCTGTAAAGCCAGTGCCTAAGGCTTTAACAAAAGCTTCTTTGGCAGCAAATCGGGAGGCTAGGAAAAAAGGACGTTCTTCAGTCATACCTAAAGCTTGAGCCGCTTCACGTGGGTGAAACATTCTTTGTACGATGTAATCGCTTATGCGCTTTTTATCCATTCTACTAATGGCAACTGCATCGATGCCGATACCCTTAATCATAACGATACGGCCTCATCGCGAACAAAATAGATGCGCACCACCTCAGGTTTCAGGCTGTAGGTGGCCTCTATTTCGAACAAAGAAGGGCCAAGGTTAAGTTTTACGGGAGTACCGGCAACTCCCTCATCATTAACTGAAGAAAAATCGGCCACAGCCGTTACAGCTGAAGGGTTAATCATGGCCAAGTAACGACCTTCGGCTTGGATGGTAAGAAGGACAGACGAAGGGACTGTGCTTGTGGCGCTATAGCCAGCAGGGAGCACAACCTGAAGAGGGATTTCGACTTCCCTTTGGTCAACTGAAGTGTAATTTATGATAACAAATACGCCCACAGCCAATAATAAAGAGAAAACTTTCACCGGCCAATTAACGGCTAAGGAGCGCCATAGGTTACTCGGTTTCATCTGAAGCCACCTCCGAAATGTCTTGCGGTGTGATGTCATGATAACTGAACAGGGCCAACAACATCCGCTTAATTGTCGTTGAATCGAGATCGTAGTAGAGGTTGCCGTTGTAGGTGAGACTGATGGCTCCCGTCTCTTCTGAGACTATCAAGACAATGGCATCCGATTCCTCTGCTAAGCCCAAAGCTGCCCTGTGGCGGGTGCCAAAGCTCTTTTTAATATCGGTTTGTTCACTTAACGGTAAATAACAGCCGGCTGCCAGTATTTTACCACCTTGGATTACCATTGCCCCGTCATGCAAAGGGGTATCGTGATCAAAAACGGTAAGAATCAAAGCACTCGATAAATCGGCATTCAACCGTGTTCCCGTATCAAGAACCCCCTTAATACCCAAATGCCTGATAAATACGATTAAGGCCCCTCTGTTTTTAGATACAAGCACGGTACAGGCATTAAGGATGATGTCGATCTGCTCGGCTGTTGTTTGAGTCCCCATACCGAACAACCCCGATCTTCCGCTAAACAATTGGGTAAAAGCTCGTCGTAGCTCCGGTTGGTACACAACACAGATAAAAATAGTGGCTGGCACACTCATATGTTTGAACAACCACAAAAGCGTGTTGAGCTTCAGCACATAAGAGAGGCTAAACAAGCCAAGAAGAATAAAGAGTACACGGGCAATTTGTTGGGCCTTTGTTTGTGCCACCGAAATATGGAACTGGTAGAACACATAGGTCAACAAGCCTATTTCAATCAGCGGCGCCATATAACGCCACACGTCCACAACTGTTGAATTCATCCTCTATCCCTCTTCATCGCTCTCTTGCCAATTGAGTGTCCGTTCAATGGCTTTGTTCCAAAACTTCATTTTCAGCTGCCGTTTTTCTTCGCTGATGACCGGCAGCCAACGTGATTTCTCTTGCCACTGAGTTTTAAGCTCCTCTAGCGATTGCCAAAACCCCACCGATAAGCCGGCAGCATACGCAGCTCCCAAGGCGGTCGTCTCCACCACAGAGGGCCTAATAACGGGAATTCCCAGCAAGTCGGCTTGAAACTCCATCAAAGGCCTACTGGCAGTCATACCTCCATCAACTTTCAACATCTGAATTTTGATCTGCGAATCGGCTTCCATGGCATCAAAAATATCTTTAACTTGGTAAGCCGTGGCTTCCAGAGCTGCTCGGCAAATATGGGCCGCTGTCACATATCCGGTTAACCCGGCAATGATACCACGGGCATCGCTGCGCCAATAGGGAGCAAATAAGCCGCTGAAAGCGGGAACAATATAGACACCCCCCGAATCTGCAACAGTTTCTGCCAAATCACTTACTTCTTTGGCGCTTGTCACCAACTTAAGGTTGTCGCGCAACCACTGTACTAAAGAGCCGGCCACAGCTATGGAACCTTCCAAAGCATACACCGGCTTTTCGTGTTTGCTTTTGTAGGCAACGGTGCTTAGCAGCCCCTTGGTCGAATAGCGAATTTGAGGGCCGATGTTTGTCAGCAAAAAACAGCCGGTACCGTAAGTACTTTTACCTTCTCCGGCTTCAAAGCACCCTTGACCAAAGAGTGCAGCCTGTTGATCGCCTAAAATACCGCATACCGGAATGCCGGAACCCAAAGGACCATCGGCAACTGTGGTGCCGTAAATTTCACCAAAAGAGGAGACAATAGTCGGCAAGCTGGCACGGGGAATGTCAAACAGCTGTAGCAGTTCATCGCTCCAATCCAAAGTTTGAAGGTCCATTACCATGTAGCGACTGGCATTGGTGGCATCGGTAAGGACAACCCCTTTGCCCGCTCCTCCGGTTAACTGCCAAACCAAGAAAGTATCGATGGTGCCAAACACCACCTTTCCTTTTTGTGCGTCTTTGCGCAACTCTGGTTCATGTTCAAGCATCCAGACAATTTTTGAAGCACTGAAATAGGGGCTGGGAATAAGGCCCGTAATATTCTGCACATACCCTGCAGAAGTCTGTTTTTTAATATGATTAATGAATTCGGAGCCCCTCATATCCTGCCATACAATAGCATTATGGCGAATAATACCGCTGGCAGGCTCCCACGCAATGATTGTCTCCCGCTGGTTAGTGATGCCAATAGCCGCTATTTCGTTGGCTTTAATGCGCCTTAGAGCTAATGCCTGCTTCATCACTTCTGCAGTGGTGTTCCAAATCTCCGCAGGATCGTGTTCAACCCACCCCGGCTGAGGATAGATTTGGCGATGTTCCTTTTGTGCGGATGAGACAATAGAACCTTGACGATCGAACAATAAAAACCGAGTGCTGCTTGTCCCTTGGTCCAGCGCCCCCACGTATTTCATCTTTTGCTCCTGTACAGTGCACCGTATGGTATAGTATATCGGCAAATGAAAAAACCTACCACAGGGAATTTGACACAGCAACTCCACTCCATGATATACTTCGCATCAAGGAGCTGACATCATGAAGTTGAGCGAAGTTGTACGGATTGTTAACGGTACTGTGCTTAGCGGTGCCGAGAATTTAGATAAAGAGGTGTTGCTGGGATTCTCATCCGATTTGATGAGCGATGTCTTAACACTATTAGCTGATGATATCCTTTTAATTACGGGGCTGTCCAACAACCAGGCGATTCGCACAGCCGAAATGAGTGACATCTCTCATATCTTATTTGTACGCAACAAATTTCCCACAAAAACCATGCTTGATTTAGCCAATGAGCATGGCATTACCATCATCACTACCCCTTTTTCTATGTTCAGAGCCAGCGGATTATTATTTGAACAAGGGCTTGAACCGGTTTACTAGGAGAGACGATGCAAACCGTATACCAAGTCCGCCAAGGAGACTTTGCCAACGCCGGCAAAATTTCCAGTACTGTAAAAGGGGTACTCAAACAACTCAACCTTGCCCCCGAGCATATCAAGCGCATCGTTGTCGCTCTTTATGAAGCAGAAGTCAATGTGGTGGCCCACAGTTACGGCGGCTTCATCCAATGTACTTTCGCCTCTGATAAAATCACCATTTATGTTCACGATGAAGGCCCGGGCATTCCCGATGTAACTTTGGCTATGACCGAAGGGTATTCCACCGCCTCAGCTGAAGTGCGAGAAATGGGATTTGGAGCCGGTATGGGATTATCTAATATGCGGAAAAACTGCGATTTGATGCATATTGAGTCGGCCCAAGACAAGCCAACCGACATCACAATGGTGTTTAACCTTCAGCAAGGAACACAGCATGGTTGATCAACCTTTCCATCATGCGTTGAAAGTAAAAGAGGAGCTGTGCCAAGGGTGCACCCATTGCATGAAGCGCTGCCCCACCCAAGCCATCCGCATAACCGCCGGCAAAGCCCATGTGGATGCTCAGCGCTGTATTGACTGTGGTCAATGCATGGATGTCTGTCCGCACAACGCTATTGTTATCGAACAAAACGACTTTAACCAAATCTTCTCCTATAGCCACCGAGTGGCAATTGTCCCTTCGCTTCTCATTGGGCAATTTGAAGATACCGTCAGTGAGCCAGAGATTATCGACGCTCTTCACCATATGGGCTTTAGTGCCGTCTATTGGGCCGAATTTGGCGTCGACATCCTCAAAGCCTTGGGCAACAATATCAGCGTATATGCCGATGTAAAGCCTGTCATCTCTTCCTACTGCCCTGCGGTGGTGCGCTTAATACAAGTGCGTTATCCGACACTTTTACCCAATGTAAATGTAATGCGCACTGTCGGTCAGATTACGGCCTTGTATGCCAGAGCTCTTTTAGAAAGCCAAGGGGTAGGCTCAGAGCAAATTGGTATTTTCTACATCACCCCCTGTGCTGCCAAATATGCCCAAATTAAAACACCCGGTTCAGCGACCAGTGGTTTGATTCAAGGGGGATTAAACATCGATTCTATGTTCAACATGATTCAACAGAATCTGGCCATCAACAGCGATCGCAATCGTCGTGCGCCTTTTATCGGTACTGCTACTCCCATCACCAAAGGGGCTTTTTTGTGGAGCCTTACTAAAGGGGAGAGCGCTATGATGCAAGGACGCACCCTTTCGGTGGACGAAGTACACAATGTCATTGAATTTCTGGAGTTGGTGGAAGACCAAAAGCAGGAGAATCTTGATTTTTTGGAACTACGAGCCTGCGACACGGGCTGCACAGGAGGTGTTCTGACCCCCCGCAACCGGTTTTTAGCAACCGAGCGGATTAAACATCATGCCCGCAGTTTACCCAACGAGCTTCCTCTAGAGGTGGTAAAGAGCATCAAAGAATTAGCTCCTCATTTCTTACGCAATTTAAAAATTGATCGACTGATTGCCAAAAGCCCTTTTGCTTTGGACATCGATACAGCCGAAGCTCTTAAAAAGCTGGAAAAAATAGAAGAGTTAACCACCTTTTTGCCCGGCATTGATTGCGGATTATGCGGCAGTCCCACCTGCCGAGCTTTTGCTGAGGATATAACCCGCGGGTATGTCAGCATCCGCCGCTGTGTTGTCTTGAAAATGAGGGGCCCTGAGGGCAAAGGGAATTTAGCCCGTGTGTGGGGCGAAGCCATTGCCAAAGAGACACAGAGTTAAAAAGGGAGCTTACGAGGCTGCTCAGTAAGCAAGCTTTGGCCGAGTTTTTCTTTCTCAAGCGGCTCTTGTCCACTAAAAACGACCACTATTGCCTTTTGTTGAAGTGAAACCAACAATGCTTGGGCCGCTTTGGCTATATCCTCTGGGGTCGCTTGTAACATCCATTGCCTCCGTTTGAGCCTAAATGCATCATCGATACCATATAGGGCCCTTCTGAAGGCAAGCATGGCGGCATCTTTAGGTGCCAAAGGACGCATCTCTTTCCCAACAAGAGCTAATAATCGCCGCTTCTAGCAACTCTTCACTCACACCCTGATCGGCAACTTGTTGTAACGCTTTTTCAAAATCACGCAACGTTGAGCTGATGCGCGGATCGCGATAACTACTGCACACATAAAGCTGTTCAAGCATATCGACGTGGGCACTAGCCCCATATGCTCCCCCCATTCCCCTGATAAGCGTCCACAGATGATTGGTTGTCAACAAGTAGGCTAAAAGACTCTGATACGCTTGCAAAGGCTCATGCGGCTTTGCCGCTTGGCAGACCAAAGCGCTATAGCTGACTGAAGAGGGGATGGCAAAAACCTCCTGTTTGCGCAAAGCAGCAGGTACCAAAAAGCTATCTGCTACGTTCTGCCCAGCAGGCATGCTTTGAACAAATTGCTGAACAAACGGTTTCGTTTCTATTAGAAGCTCTTGTGGTGCACACAAATGTAAAACGAGGTTTCGCTTCTGAAACACCTCTGTTTCATCTGCTGCAGCTGTTTGCCCACCTCGGTGAGAACATTTTGATCTTCCAAGTCGATTTCTTGGAGAAAAAGCCATTGGTCGATACCGTTCCACTGCTCATTTTGGGCTAAAATAGGTGAAAACTGGGCACTGGCGCGCTGAGAAGCAAACATATTGGCCGCTGATCCCACATTGGAAATATAGTCGCTAATCAAATCTTGAATAACAACTTTTATCCTTTTTGTGTCACTAAGATCAGCTTCAGAAAGAATTTGGCTTAACAAGTCTAAAGCCTGCCGGGCATCTGACTGCAGTGCTTTGAGCCTAAAGCCGATTGCCACAGTCGGCTTTTGCTCATTGTTTAAAGCCGAAGATGTTTCCAAAAAGAAATAAAGGCCGCCAGTTCGCTCTCTAATGCGAACTGCCACCTCTTCATAGCCCATATCTGCTACGTTGCACATATGCAGCAGCCGCACAAATAGTGGCAACAGCAGCTGCTGCTGTCCTCCTAAAGCAGCGACGGAGAAAAAACCATCTAAGTAGATAATCCCATTGCTCTCCATCGGCTGAAGGTACAATCCAACATTGTCTACATGTTCAAAGTCCTGCTTAAGCACTCTAATGCTCTGTGGCAAATCCTCTTTTGATAACCGTGGAATAGTAGCCAGATCTTGCTCGGAGTCCTCGCTGTTTTCAAAGGCAACAAACTGTTGGTGTTGCTCTTTTAAAAGAGCCAGCCCCTTATCTCCCAGCTGTTGCCGTAATTGCTCCAATCGCTGTTCAATAGCGTTTTCCAACCGTTTGTTATGGGAAGGATCGGGTTTTACGATTAACAAAATGCGATGGGGGTTATTAAGCAAGTTGGTGGTTATCCACTGCTCAAGATACCCTTCAGGTCCCTTTGAGGCACCCCCTTGGGCCAGTAACTCGCCTTCTTGAGGAACTGTTTCTTCCACCAAAGCCTTTAATTTGCTTAACACTGAAGACACGCTGATGCTTGTATGGGGTTTTTTCCCTTGTAGCCAACTGCGAGCCGCCCTGTTCATGGCCCGCAGTCCCATTGGCACATCACTGCTTATCTCTTGTTGAGCAAATTCTTGTCTGCGGATAGCATTGCGAATTAAAGGGAGGGGAATTCCCTTTTCTACCAGCTCTTTAAGTGTGGCAAATACAAGATCAGAAAATTCTGCGCTGTTTTTGGGATCGACCCCTTTAGCTCCCACAACAAAAGGCATTTGCTTAAAATTAGCATCCATACCGCTGACTTGAGAAATATCGGTTGCCAGGTTCGAATCGATGATAGCCTTATACAAAGGGGCTCCGGGGTTGCCCAAAAGAATATCGGTAATAACTGAAAGGCTCAGCACCTCCAAAGGATCTTCGGCTAAGGTGGTGGCCCAACTTACAGCCACTGTGGCATCATTGTGAGTTTGCTCTTGAGCAAGACTGGTGGCAGTTATGGTTCTTGGCGTATTCCAAGCTTTGGCCATAGCAGTTGCACCGCTGCCGCTTTTGCGATAAGCATCCTGCACATACAACTGTTCAAGTAGTTGGAGTTGGTCAGCAGCATTTTGGTTGCCGTACAATAAAAGGCGACAGTTGGACGGGTGGTAATACGTGCTGTAATACCCGAGAAATTGACTGTAGCTTAGTGAAATGATGGCAGAAGGGTCCCCCCCCGATTCATAAAAATAGGGAGTATCGGGAAACAAAGAGCGGGTACTTAAACGGGCTACAATGGAATCATGATCCGATAAATCTCCCAACATCTCATTGAAAACCACTCCGTCAAACGAGAGACTTCCGTCTTCATGTGCAACGGTACGAATCCCCTCTTGCCAGAATGTTTTTTCTGCTAGCAGCGGATTGAACACAGCATCGGCATACACGGCAAAGAGGTTTTTATAATCTTTGGGCAACACAGAAGCTGCCGGATAGACAGTATAATCGGGATATGTCATGGCATTCATAAAGGTGTTGACAGACCCTTTGAGCAAGGACATGAAAGGGTCTCGCACCGGGTACCGCTTTGATCCGGCAAGAATCGAGTGCTCTATAATATGGGGAGTGCCGCAATCATCATCGGGAGGTGTTTTGAACATGAAAGCGAAGAAATTCTCTCGATCATCGTTGGCCACATGGTACACTTCCATTCCGCTAAGACGATGACGGTAAAAATAACCGTAACCATGGTAATCTTCCAGTACATCAATTGATTCTAAGAGAAAACCATGGACTTCATCTCCTATGGCTAAGTGTGCCGTTTCAGTTCTTTCTTGTTCCACTGAGGCCTCCATCGCAGAAGAAGGTAGCACGCAGCTTTTCAATTGACAACCCTTCCCTTCTTCCTTACCTTCAAGGGTAAGGAGTCAACCATGCATTATATTGGAGCTCATGTAAGCGCATCAGGGGGTGTTCATAACGCCGTGAAAAACGCCATGGAGATAGGCGCCAATGCGTTTGCCCTCTTTACTAAAAACCAAAAACAGTGGAAAGCCGCCCCGTTAAGCCAAGAACAGATCGATCTGTTTGCCCAAGCAATGCAAGAGGGGGGCTTTACTAAAGATCAAGTCTTACCCCATAACGGCTATTTAATTAACCTAGGCAATCCCGATCCTCAAAAAAGGCAACAGAGCCTCGATGCATTCATCGATGAGATGCAAAGAACAGAGTTATTGGGGCTGGATCGCATCAATTTCCACCCGGGAGCTCATTTGAATGCCACCGATCCCGAGCAAAGTATGCATTACATTGCCCAAGCTATAGATGAAGCTATTACCCAAGTCCCCACAGTTGCCCCGGTGCTTGAAACCACAGCAGGCCAAGGAAGTGCTTTAGGGCGCACCTTTGAGGAGTTGGCACGCATCATAGAATTATCTGCTTACGGTGATAAAATTGGCGTGTGTATCGATACTTGCCATATTTTTGCTGCCGGTTATGATATTAGAACCGAAGAGCTTTTTGGCCAAGTTATGGATGAATTCCAACGTATCATCGGTTTTGATAAACTGATGGGGGTTCACCTTAATGATGCGAAAAGTACCTATGCCAGCCATGTCGACCGCCACGCCCCGTTAGGAGAGGGAAATCTGGGCCTATTACCTTTTAAAGCGCTGATGAAAGATCCCCGTTTTAAACGCGTTCCATTAATTTTGGAAACCAATGAACCGGAGCGCTGGAAAGATGAGATTCTTTTATTGCGTAGCTTTGCCCAATAACCACGTATGAAAAAAGAACTCTTTGCACAGTACCCAAAACCCATCATCTTCGCCCACAGAGGCTACAGTTCTCGCGCTCCCGAAAACACCATGCTAGCCTTTGATTTATGCAAGGAACACAACATCGTTGGTATTGAACTTGATGTGCATATGTGTAAAAGCGGTGAGCTAGTTATTATCCATGACCACCATCTGGGGCGCCTTTGCAATCTCGATGCTGTTGTGGAGGAATTAAGGTGGGAGCAATTAAAACGCCTTGATGTGGGCTCTTTTAAAGGAGCTGAATTTACAGGGGCTACCATTCCACTTTTAAGCGAACTATTTGAGAAACATCACACCCATTTTATCTACGACATTGAGTTAAAAACGATGGATGCCAAAGATGGACAGCTGGCGCTCAAAGTGTGGCAATGTATCCAAACGTATCATCTGCAAGAGCACGTGCTAATCTCCTCTTTTAATCCCTTTGTCATCCGCCAATTCAACCGCCTCAGTGGTAATACTATTCCCACAGGTACCATTTACAGCCTCTCAAAAGAGGTCCCTCCCCTTTTACGCCGCGGTTGGGGACGCTACATCGCCCGCCCTTCAGTTTTAAAGCCGCATTGGGAATTGGTAAATCCTAAACGGGTCTCCCGTTATCCCATTATTACCTGGACAGTTGATGATCCAAAACAAGCAAAAGCTTTGGCTCAAATGAATGTGGCAGGAATTATTTCTAATGATCCTTTAAAGCTGCTAGGGATATAACAAGCGGTACAACAGCGGGGCCCCAATCGTGCCAAAACGGACAAAAGCCTCCCTCTGAGCCTCTTCTTTGGTTTGTGCCAAAGCAGTAGCAGCAAAGCTCTGAGTTGAACCAAGAAGGACCCCTGTTCGCAAATCTACCAAGGAAAGCTCTCCTAAGACTGATACAACAAACCCTTGTTCAAGTCTCTTTTCCAACGAAATGCCAACTGATCCTGTTACGGCATACCTACTTTGTGGATACTGACGGCTCACTAGGGCGTTAAAAGATTCCTCTTCGGAAAGGAGAGTCGAACTATTTAGAGTCTTAATTCCCTCTTTTTGCAGCACCGAAGAAAGAGCTTGTAAGCTATAACTACTGGGAAGTTGCTCCCCTTCCAATGAAAATTCTCCCACAGCGATTACTAAGGGTTGTGTGGCAGAAACCGCTTTGCGCACATAAGGATAAAAGACTTTTTTGGCATCAATAAGCAGGCTA
This sequence comes from Sphaerochaetaceae bacterium, assembly GCA_050950025.1. Lineage (GTDB taxonomy): Bacteria > Spirochaetota > Spirochaetia > Sphaerochaetales > Sphaerochaetaceae > JBMNGW01. The sequence continues at coordinate 118,672 of JBMNGW010000004.1, forward strand.
AATTCCTGAGCCAACTCAGAATCAATGTGCTCCAAGAGCGCTAGCTCACTGGCAAAAGAGAGGCTAAATTCTACACTCCCTTGCCCAACAAGGGTGGGGTTGCTGCTTTTAAAAGTAAATTGACCGTTGCCATCAGTTACAAAGAGCTGCGAATCACGATAGGTGTTTCCTAGTCCATCGCGGACAGTCGAGTGGGCAATAACAGCTGCTTCACCAACCCGAGCAGAGAATGTGCGCCCTTTGCGCCTGAGTGTCACCACAGTCGATGGGACTTCGGGATTCCCTTCGGAAAGGGTAAACTCAAGGGGCTGCAAAATTGACTTGGCTCGCGAAATGGCATCTTTGAACCACTGTTCGCCTCTGTTAGCCGGTAGGGAGGTGGCAATATGGGCAATAGAGATGTAAGCAGAGATGGCCGACAGATCTTTATTCTCCCGATAATAGCGGGAACCTTGGTTAAAAAGCTGTTGAATTTGGTCCTGTTTTTGGGCCAAATAGAGAGAACTTTCAGAGCGCTTGGCTTCCAGCAATACTTTGTCGGCAATCGCCAGCACGTAGACGGTATAAGATTGCTCTTGGGTTTTGGTAACCTCTTGGGTAATTTTCAGTCGATACTCTTCCACTGCCAAACGACCAGAAAGTTCAGCCATATGCTCAGCTTTCACATCTTGACCAATAAAGGCCGAAATCTGGTCCAAAAACTGCTTCAAAAGCGAGAACTCGGGCTCGATTGAACGTCGAAGCACTCCCTTTGCCAACAAATGAAATTTGGGACTTTCCCTGTGGCGGCTCATATACCCACGTGGGGACCCGCTCAATATTCGCTTTTACCCACGTGCTTAAAGAAGAACAACCACACAAAAAGAACAGGAAGATGATGATACTTATCGCTACTATTTGTTTTATCTTCATCTACCACACCACCCCAACAATGGGACTGATTGTCACCCCTTTGACAACCATTCCTTCAGAACTATTCGCCTCTGCAGTAAACCGGTAACTTGCTTCAAGACCTGCATACAAATGAGCCGAAGCTTGCCAAAATGCTCCGACATTCAGTAGCGCTCCATAAAAAAGCTCCCCTTTTTGGTCCAAAGAGGTCCCAATGCCCAGTAAAGCCGATACTTCCAGTTGCCCGGCCTCCCACCAGCTGACGTTTTGCAAAGGTGGGGTTTTTAGTACCCCCAAGCTAACCCTTCTTCCGATGCCAATAAAAGCGAATCCTTGCTTATTGTGCCAATTTTGGCTGCCAAGGAGCTCAAGTTGGCTGATAAAGGAGAATTGGGTTCCCACAATAGGTGTGCCAAAACGAAAATGAAATCCGCTGGGCACAGGGGGAAAAAGAGAGGGCAGCTTGCGCTCTCATCCCCGCCGCTTTTTGCAACCCCATAGCACTGGTCAAAGGACGCTTGCGCCACTGCACCTGCAGTAGGTAAAGATTATCAGAAAGAACTTGCTGCTCAACACCAAGCAGTCCTATCGGCTTACCATCAGCATCAATGGCCCAATACCGAGAACCAATTTTCAGACTCTCTAAAGGGGCTAAAAGCCAATACCCCTGCTCATCCACATCAGTGATACTCATAAGAGGAGGTGATCCAACAACAGTAGCCATATTCGAGCGGAGCATCTGTTGCAGCTCCAGTGTATATAGGGGTAAAAAAAGCTCTTTAGTCCCGATAAGCACAGCTAAAGGAAAAGCAACATCACCAATACGAAGATCTATGTAGTGGAGTGTTTTCCCCTCAAACAGGCTCTGATCAAAAGTGTACGGACCGATATGAACATCCAGAGGTTGCCCATTTTCATCAAAGGCGTATCTCCAGTCCAACTCCCGCTTCAGCACATCAACAGTGGTATCAATAAGGCCCTCAGGAGCATAAAGGAGAGTCGAATCGACCTCCAATCTGATTGAGCGCACCTCTTTGGCCGTCAAAGCGCACATACAAAGGAGCAGCAGCAACAAAATTGGCAAGCGTCGCTCAATCAAGGTTGCTCCTTCGCCCAATAAGCGATAATTCCTTCGACAAGGCGGGCCGATTCTTCCATGGCCGAAACGGCTGTCCATTCGTAAACAGAGTGAAGATTGTGTGAGCCGGTATACAAGTTGGGGGCTGCAATTCCCATTTGTGCCAATCGGGCCCCGTCTGTTCCACCGCGAATAATGTCTTGGTGCAGTTTGATATCCAGCTCTTGGGCTGCTTGCCACACCGCATCCATCACCTTGGGGTTTTTCTTAATAGTTTCATACATGTTTTCATAAACTACCTGCACATCCACAGTGGCTTTACCCCCTACAAACAGCTGTTCGGCTGTCGATGCAAGCCCTTTAATAACATCTATGCGTCTTTGTAGTTGTTGTTTATCAAAATCACGCAAATACACTACTACATGGGTGTGAGCACTGGTGCCACTAATCTCCTCTGCATGGTAATAGCCGTAGCGCCCATCAGTAGCCTCAGGACTCTCAGAGCGAGGCAAAGCTGAAATAAACCAGCTTGCCATAGCAAGGCTACTGACCATCCTGCCTCGGGCTGCCCCTAAATGGTAAGGGGATACCGTAAAAATCGACAGTGGCTGTAGCAGCATTGAAACACTCAGCTTCAACAGAGCCTCTTGATCCTCCATCAACGGTATAACAGACTGTTGAGCGGATCAGCGAAATGTCAAACGCGTCCATCCCTCTGCCAGTCTCTTCATCTGTGGTAAAAATAAACTCAACTTCAGGATGCTTAGCAGAAGGATCACTGGCCAACTTGGCAGCAACACTCATTAGAATTGCCACTCCCGCTTTATCATCACCGCCTAAGAGCGTTGTGCCATCAGTCACAACCAGTTGCTCCCCTTTGTAGGCTATCAGCTCCTGATTCTCTTTGGTGGAGAGAACTAATCCGTTGGCCAAAACAATATCTTGTCCGTCATATTGTTCAATAAGGCGGGGCTTCACACCATTGCCCATCACATCATCGGCAACATCAACATGGGCCATAAAGCCAATAGGCGGGGCTTCAACGGTGGCTGGAAGGCGAGCTATCAAATAGCCGTTGGGATCAAGGGTAAGGTCGCTGATTCCCATCTGCACTAGTTCCTGCTGCAACACGCGAAGCAGTTCCATCTGGTTAGCAGTTGAAGGGCGGCTCTTTGTATTATGGGGATCACTCATCGTATCGAAACCAACGTACCGTAAAAACCGCTTAACTAACTGCTCTTTCATCTGCTTGTCACTCCCTGCAAAAACTTCCTTCCCATTATTCCATATTTGCAGGGGTGGTACAAGCAAAAGCCCAGTGGCATTAGGCGTTGAAATTATATTTTTTCAACAGCGGCTTTACCAAGTCAATCACCTGGTAAATCGAAAATACAACAACGATTAAACCGGTAACTACCGGACCGCCTGACATAGCGGAACCGACAGCAGTCATAGAGGCCGCAATGGCATAGGCTGCCGAAGGGTCGGTGGTCACATCAACCATCCACTGTTCAAATGATTGCGACAAAGAAGCGTCAGTTGAGCTGTAGTAGCGATAAATACTCATCACAGTTGTTGCCGTGATTCCCGCAGCAACTGATATTGCAGCCGCCGCTGTAATTTTGCCCCAAAATAAAATCGTGGGGATGCAACTGTACACAATACCGGCTACCATCAACACCAATGTCTTGGTCACTAATTTTTGCAAATCACGCAAAAAGGCATCCCGTTGACTAGGCGGTAGCTGCCGCACATAGAGCTGCCCCATACTCCTCATCTGTCTGTCAGTGGACAATACTCGAGCCGATAATTGGTCGTACTGCTGTTCATCCACTAAAGACTTGGCTAAAAGGAGCACTTCATCACTTGATGCTCCGGTGGCTACGGCATGGCTAAAGCGTAAATATTCGTCCCCTTTTTCTTGCTCCAACAGCTGTTGCACAACATGCTGACCATCAAAAGAGCCAAGTGTTCTGACACCCTGCTCCAATTCGTCATATTCGTTTAAAATTGGCTCAACAACAGCACGTTGTTCGTCAATAACGCGAGCTACCACAGGAATCATTTCCTGTTGGCTTAGTTGAGGGTTGGCAAACGGTTCCCACGCCAAAGAACAGCCAATAAGACTGATGATGAGCCAAACGGCGGCGACGTCGGTTGTTATAATGCGCTGTAAACGTGTCATGGTTCCTCCTACGTAGACCTTATTAGTGATCTCCTGCAAGACTCAGAAAATTCCAGCCTATTCGAAGCTGGCTTTCAGCTTAGAGAAGGTGGGAAGAAAGCTGTAAATATAGGAATAGCTGTCAACAGAGGCGTCCCCCGGATCTCGATAAATCAGTGACCCCATCACATAAAAACGGGGAAGAAATTCCCAGCTATAGCCGAATTCGATTTCACTAAGATAATGGTAGGTGTGTTGAGGAACAGAGGGGCCAACAAAAAGATCAATTTGAGCTAAAGAAAGGGCAATGAACGGGCCATCAGACCACGGAAGACAGACCAGTTTTACAGCAGTTTCAAAAAGAGCTTCCCCTCCTCCACTGCGATCCAGAAGCAACACCAGGGGAATAGAGATGCCAACCCCCAGTTCACTGCGCATCTCAAAAGCTGCTCGTAGTTCTACATGGGATCGCCAAAGAGCATCAAGTGCACTTAGATCAAAAGAAGCAATCAGGTGGACGGTTTCATTGCCCCAAAGAGGGCAAAGCAGAGCACATAGGCAAAGCAACAAGCAAAAGCATTTCATGACGGCCTCTGAGAAGGAACGTATCAGAGCCTTTAAGAGGCCTCAATCCTCAGTTTATGCTAGCATCCTCACCCCATCCAAGAGCTTCTTTTAGCTCTGCTTTTCTTTTTTCTGCCCAAAAGAGGGCGAATTTAGCACTTGAGCCATCTTCAAACGCAAAGATGACCCCTTTACGAAAACCGACGACTTTACCCAAAGAAAAGCCAGTTATTTGGTCTATGGGATACTCCCAGACGTTGGCAATACCTTTACCATTGGGCTTTTTGGCATAGAGGGTCAACTGTTTAGCATCTGCTACCAGCCGGCCTCTGATTAAATCTTCGCTACTCATCGGTGGTACCATAGCCACAAAGAAGGAGTTCCCCGTTTGTCCCGCAGGGAGCGCTTTTTTGCCTACCCAATAGGCAGCCAAGTAGTAAAGCAGCAAGACGACAAACACAAGGAGAAACAGGAGTCGATACAACCACAGTGCAAGACCTTTCATTGGCATAAACACGACTGCTGCAAAAAGGGCCAGCAATAAGACTTCAAAAATGTTTTCATGTGCTCACCATACCAAAAGAGCGCTTGGTCTCACAACTCATTTTCTTCTGAGAACATCTGAATCAAGAGGTTGGCTCCCATCATATCGGCTTTTTCCATGCTCAAAAGGCTATTGGCAAACTCTTGGAAATCGACAAGCACTTCCATGGCCATCAGGCGCACGAACGCTTCGTCTTCTTCTTTCACCGTAATTTCCATATTGGCTCCAATACGCCGCATGAAAAAGATCGTCTCTTCTTTGCGAATCTGCCAAGAACGGGCAGCGCCTTCAACAGTGGTGACAAAAAACCCCTCTTGTCTAAAACCATCAGATAAGGAACGCCGTACAAAGCGAGCAATCCGTTCATTGGGAAATTCCAATTCAATTGTCACCATGTCAACTTTCTTTGCTTCGGCATCTAGGTGGCGGTACCCCGGTCCCCCTTTAAACGAAGCAACCAATAAAGGGGGAGCGGCTATGGAAGCTAACAGCATTGTCATTACTGCCACACCGAACATGTCAGCCCCGATAGCCCCGCTAGCTAAACCAATACCGGCAACGATAAGCGTCACCTCTCCTCTGGGTAGCATGCCCGCGCCAATACGAAAAGCTCCTTTGACATTAAAACCGACAAATAAAGCCGGCACTCCACACCCAATCAGTTTGCCAATAAAAGCCATAACGCTAAACAGAATGCCAAACACCAAGACTGAGCCAACTGCCTTAAAATCAACCATCATTCCCATCACAGCAAAAAAGACAGGAACAAAGTACTCTCCCACCGCTTTAACTCGCTCCGCCATCTCAGAAGCCACATCGGTTTGACTGAAAGCCAAGCCGGTGATATAAGCTCCAATAATCATTGCCAGCCCTGCCATTTCTGACAGCCCCGCCAACAAAAGGGCTAAGCCAAAAGAGATTTCAGCAATCACTCCCAGCGATTCCATCCGTTTCAACCCCTTAGTAATTTTGGGGGCCATAAGAATGCCGATAACCATACACAGGAGCCAAAAGCCGACAGCTTTCAGCGCCACTACTCCGATGCCTTGCCACTGAAGCGTCCCGCCTCCCATCTCAACGGTAGCTATGCCAACGACCACTGACAATAAGATGATGCTAATCACATCATCCAACACAGCGGCTGCCAGAATTGTTACCCCCTCGGGAGTTGAAATTTTTCCGCTTTCTCCAATATACGAGCTGTTATACCGATAGAGGTGGCAGTACAGATAGTTCCCAAAAACAGCGGTTCCGGTTCCAGCATCGAGTGAACTTCAGGATGAAGTAATACAGTCAGTCCTGCCCCCAAAATAAAGGAGGCAATAACACCGCCAAAGCCCACTACTGTCGCTTTGCCACTAAAGCGGAGAAAGGTTGGCAAATCAGTTTCCAATCCGCTGGCAAAAAGAAGCAGTACAGATCCAATACTGGCAATCCCATACAGCTCTACTGAAACTGGGATGCCGGTGGACGGAAGAGCAAACAACGGCCCAAGTTTTCCCAGCGGTAACGACCCCAACAGATACGGCCAATGACCATCCCTGCCACCAGCTCTCCCAGTACTTGGGGCTGGTGCAACTTCCGTGAAAAGAACCAGCCGAAACTTTTTGTGGCAATGAGGATTATTCCAAGCTGCAGTGACAGCATCATCATGTTTTCAGTCATAAGCCAAATACGGCAAGAACTTCTTGCGCCTCTTTGGCCTGCAACAGTTGCTTGCGAGCCTCTTCCGTGCGAATCACTTTGCTAATTTCAGCCAAAAATTGAACATGGGGACCGACACGATCAATAGGTGAAAGTGTCATAATAAAAATGGTGCTTTTTTGCCCATCAAGGGAGTCGAAATCAAGACCCTCTTTCTTTAAACCAACGCAAGCTACCAATCGCTTTACGGCTGTGGTCTTGGCATGAGGGATTGCCACTCCATGCTGAATGCCAGTCGACATTTTGGCTTCTCTTTTCATTAAATCATCAAAAGCTTGCTCTTTATTAAGGACCAGATTGGCCTTAACGAGCATATTCAGCAGCTCTTTAATAATCTCTTCTTTGCTCTCTCCTTTTAAAGAGGTGCAGATAACATCAGCTGTTAGTATTGTTCCAATTCTCATGCCTCAGTGATACCACCATTGCCTTTCAGTTGCAAGGGAAGCTGAAGCGAAACAGCCTTATTGAAGGTTGAATCAGCGGAGGCCGCTATGAGAAAAACTTTGGTACCAATTGCTTTGTTTCTGTGCTCAGTGCTCCTTATTTTAGTTGGCTGTGAAGAGGAGCAGATGTCGACAACTCTCCGTTTACGCTTTCTTAGTCCCACTTTACAACGAACATCTTCTCGCCAAACCATAGCTCCAATCGGAGAGGGGCTGATGATTACTTCGTATGCTATTAGCGGAGTTGGTCCCAACGGCAATTCGTTCGCCCTCTCCTCCAATAGTCCTCAAATTGATATCAACGGTCTGGTTATCGGAACGTGGACTATCAGTGTTACGGGGATTAATCAGCAAGGAACCGAGATTATTTGCGGCGAAACAACTCACCATTTGACTACCCGAAGCAATATTGTAGAAGTTTTGCTTGATCAATTCATCGGAAGTGGGCAAATCGACATTGGCTTTTGCTGGACAGATGTCAGTTTCCCTAACGTAGACTTTGAATTGCGCCTTAAAGCTCAGAACCAAGAAGAATTCATCGTTACCGAGGGCAAATACATCTACCCCTCTTCAGCTACGGCCAGATACCAAACAACCCTGCCTGCCGGCTCGTATGATTTAACATTCTCGTTACTAAGCGATAACGAAAGAATTGGCGGAGGGGTGGTAGCCTTGCGCATCCTTAAAGATAAAGTCTCAACCGATACGATTGAGCTGTATATCGATAAGCTGAGTTCCGATGCCACGGCAATGGTCATCACCAATTTAAGCAGTGACCCAGTGGAGGGGGTTATCAGCGGAATTGCTGCAACCGTTCTTCCTCGTCAAACCCAAATGGCAACATTTCTCCACTCTAAAGGAGGAGGAGATTCCAACCTAAACATTGATTGGTATTTGGACGGTAACCACCTTGGCACAGGTCAAAGTATCTCTTTTGCACCATCCACAGGCTCCCATCGCCTCGATGCCATTGCTGCCACATCGTTACTTGGCAGCATCGGAGGAGCCACCTGGCCCTTTCGTGCCTCCGTGGAGTCACAAAATGGGACTCCACTCATTATTAGCGATATAAAAGAAGGCGATGTTGATTCCACCGGAACGCCTTATCGTCTTTCTCAATTAGGCAGCTCTGCTTTTTTGAGGGACGGCAGGTTATTGATTGCCAACGATCAAGGATTCCAGCTGTTGGAAATGGTGCATGATCAGCCGAAAGTGGTTAAAACTTTTATTAGCAGCGGCCAAGACACTTGATCCTTATCCTACGCGGCAATTAAGTTCAATCATTGTCGATACGGCTGATGATTTAATCATCACCACCTCCAAAGTTCATGCCCAAGTAACTCTTTATGCCTATAATTCACAAGCCAAAGAACTGACGTTACTGACAACTCTTAAAGGGGAGATTGATGGGTATTGGGGATCAAGTATTCTTAATCCTGTCATTGATGCGGCAACAAATACGCTCTATGTTTTTGATACTGAGGACAATAGAGTCTATTTCGGCCCTTATAATCCTTTCGGTATCCAATCCCTTAATCGGGCCAAACTCTCCATTGCCGATACTCCCACTCATTTAAGTCTTAGCAGCGACGGACAAAGAATTGGTTTATGCTCAGCTGAAACAGGAAAGTTCCGCTCGTTTTTATCTCTCCACAACGGTTTTGGGAGTCGGCTTTTTCCCTGAATTCACCATCACCACCGAAACTGCCCAAGAGGATAATTTCTTTGCCACAATCAGCGGGAATGTTATTTTACTGAATCTTTCTGATGGCCTTTACCCCTATATTGAAACAGCCCAAGGAACGTTGGAACGGGGACAGAGAATTGGTACCTATGGCGAGCCAATCACCTCTTTAGTCTTTGATTCAACTCACACTGCCTGTTGGCTTTTGTATGGAGGAGAAACTCCTCAAGTAACCAATACCGAAGTGATATACGGCATTCCCTCCTACCAAATCGGAACGATGAGCACAGAGGGCTTTGTAGCTAAACGAATCATCTACTCACCCAAAGGGAACTTTATGGCATTACATTCTGCCAATCGGCTGATGGTGTTAAGAATTTCCGATGCCTAAGATAGAGCTGCTGCCAATGATTATGTTTATCAAAAGCACAAATAAGGGCATCAATTTGGGACTCTATACCTCAATGATGCCCTATTTGCACATAACACATACCATACTACATTAGCGCCAACCTACAGATACACAATCACTCCCATTCAATGGTTCCCGGTGGTTTTGGGCGTAATATCGTAAAGCACGCGGCTAATTGTGGGGACTTCTCTGAGGATTCTGTTGCTGACTTTGGCAAGGAACTGAGGGTCAAAAGGATACCAAGAGGCGCTCATGGCATCTTCGCTGTTTACTGCACGCAGTGTGCAAACCTCTTCATAAATCCGCTGAGAGTCTCTTGTGCCGACGCTTTTGACAGGAAGTAGCGAGGCAAGGGCTTGCCAAATCTGGTGGTACAGACCCGCCTCTCGCAACTCTTCTATGAAAATGGCATCCACCTCACGCAGTGTATCAAGTCTTTTTTTGGTAATCTCTCCTACGCACCTGACTCCCAATCCCGGACCGGGGAAAGGATGGCGGTCAACAAGCGCCTCAGGTAGGCCCAAAGCTCTGCCAACGAGTCGCACTTCATCTTTAAACAACTCTTTTAACGGCTCAATAAGGGCAAAGCTCATCTCTTTGGGCAATCCCCCCACATTATGATGGCTTTTTACGGCCACAGAAGTTCCGCTGGCTACATTGAGGCTTTCAATAACATCGGGGTACAATGTCCCTTGTGCTAAAAAAGAGACTGTGCCTACTTTTCGGGCCTCTTGTTCAAAGACTTTGATGAAAAGTGCTCCAATAATCTTCCGTTTTTGTTCGGGGTCGGTTACTCCTTTGAGCTGGGCTAGAAACTGCTCACTGGCATCACAGTAGTGGAGTTTCATCTGAAAATGCTCGCCAAATAGCGCAATAACTCCCTCTGCTTCCCCTTTTCGCAGCAGACCGGTATTCACAAATACACAGGTTAGCTGCTTACCGATTGCCGTATGCAAAAGGGCGGCCGTCACCGATGAATCGACTCCCCCCGATAACCCTAGTAGTACTTGTTTATCACCTACCCGCTCTCTGATAGCCTTAATTTGGGCACTAATGAACGTTTGGGCATTCCAATTCGCTTCAGCTTTACAAACTGTTTTAACAAAATGGGGTAATTCTTTTAGCGCTGCTTGTTCATTTTCAACCTGAATAGAGAAAGCAGTGTCTCTTTTAGGATCATCAGCAAGGAATGTGGCACCATGACCGGCTCCCAATACAGGAAGGCCCAAATTCAGCAGCTGAGGGTCCAAAGAGACTGAGGTATCAACAGCAGGGCCCAAATCGGCAAGGATGATTCCTTTGAGCCTGAGATTGTTCAATTCATTGGCCTTGGTGGTATAAGGGACAATAAGCGAATAAACGCCTAAAGAACGGACAGCGCGAGCCAGTTGCTGGCTCCCTGGACTGCCAAAATCGATAATGAGGATAGTATCGTGTATCATGTACGCTCCTGATGCGTTAAATCGACAGGTGCTCTGACTGCCGGATACGCCTTCAAAACAGCCCGAGAAACAATGATTCCCAAAACAACACCAACTCCCGATTGCATGAGGTTCAACGGAATTTCAACCAAAGCAGCTTCAAAGCCATACAGAGCTCCGCCTGCTAGGTAATAACCACCGGTCATCACAATCATGCCCACTATGCCTGCCAAAACCAAGGCGCCCCAAACGGGCATCAGCTGCCAAAGCCAACCCTTTTTTTGCCACAACAGCGATGAGCAAGCCTTGCAAGCCATGAATGATAAACGAAAGAGGAGCCCACTGCGGGTATCCGCCGATTAAATCGGCAATGCCTGTCCCCAACCCTCCGGTAATAGCCCCAACCAATGGACCAAACAGGTAAGCAGAGAATGTGATTACTACATCACATAAGCTGATGTACCCTTTGATGGGAGTCGGAATTCTTACCAATAGAGTAAATACGACCACGACGGCTGTCAGCACGGCCATCAAAGCAATCCGCATGGCGTCCAAGCGTTTCATTGTCTCCTCCTTACGCTTTTACATAAAACAAAAATACAAAAACTGTCGAAATAGTAATGGAAATGAGCAGGTGGGTAAAGAGGCCGCCTTTGGCTACTAAGGTACGATAAGAGCTCCTTTTTTCTAAGCGCCCCAACCCCCTGTGTTCTAAACTCATTGCCAAAAAGGGGATACTCTTTAAAGCGACGACCAAAGCTGCAGTAACAGTGGGCACTACATCTTTTATTCTTTTTTTGTGCCGCTGCTCCACTTGTTCATCCAACCGCAGTGCATGGGCATCTTGGATCATCTGAAAGGATTCAGCAATAAAAGGGATGAATCTAAAAGCCAGTGTCAAAACCAAAGCTCCGCTAAACGGCAGGCCATACCACTGTAGGGCAAGTTGGATATGAGCCATCTCTGTTGTCCAAACATATAAGGTACACAGATAACTGATGGCAATGAATCGGCCGTACAAAAGGGCCAAGTTCCAAAGTCCATCGACTGTGATAAGCGTTACCCCTTTAAAACGGAGCAGTGCTTCTGAATCCCGATACGTCAAAGGTGTGAACACAAGCATCAGGACAAGCAAAAACACAATGGTTTTCAGAACACCCAGTACCTGACGAAAGCCCACAGCATGCCATCCAATAACAAATACGGCACCTACTAAAAGCCAAATTCCAGTCAATGAAAGAGGAAGAAAGACGGCAACGCACAAAAGCAAAACTAGCAGTAACTTCGCCCGAGCATCAAAGTGGTACAATAGCCCTCTTCCGGGGATGAACATGCTCGTTCTCATGCACCAACCTCTGTTTCGACAATGTTCCCCTCAATAATAGAATATTGACGATCGGCTAGGCGCTTAGCAAAGCCTTTGTCGTGGGTAATTATAACGATTCCTGCCCCTTTGCTTTTAAGTAATGAGATAATGGTATAAGCATCTCCATACGTTAGTCCGCTGTCCAATTCATCTACTATGATTATTGCCCTTTGCAGTAGATGATACACAGCTGCTTGTAAGTTTTTGCGTGAACCGTAGCTCATCATAGCCGGGTTATCCTGCACATTAAGACGATATAAGCGGGCAACCTCTAAAACAGCTTGCTCAATTTCAGCCGATGTGTAGCGGCGATTACGCTTTAATGACCAACTTAGCTCATCTGCCACAGTTGGCAAGAAGATGCCGTAATCGGGATTTTGAAATAAATACCCGACCCTTTTTTGCAGTTCTGTTGGCGTCAACACATTCCCGTCGATGCTCACTTCCCCTTTTTCAAAGAGATCAAGACCACATAAATGGCGACTGAACGTGCTTTTACCCGATCCGTTGGGACCTACCAAAGCCACCACCTCATCGCTGGCTACACGAAATTCAGCTACAGCAAGTCTAAAAGGAGATTCATCCGATAAAGAGCGGCGTGTATGAAGCACCTGAGCTTCAGAACATAGGATCTCTTGGCGAGCATGGACTTTAGCTGCTGGGGGTGGCGCTACAATGGTGTTACACTCTTTGTCAAAAAGCTCAATAAGACTCTTTTCAGTGTGGGCAGTGAGCTTTCCCCTACCCATATGCCAATACGAATCAAAGAAAGAGCTGTAGCACTCAAGAAAGCGGGAAGCAAACAAAAGTATTGTCTTACCGCTGCTACCTAAGCGCTGAGCTAGATGCTCTTGCCACATTTGATCAAGATTATCAAATGGTTCATCCAATACCCAAATCGGGGCATCAATAGCATCTGCTACTGCCAGCAAAAGCCGCTTTTGCTCGCCTCCCGACATCTGCTGGGGATTCACTTCAGCCATACGCAGTAAATCCCATTGCTTAAGGGCTTTTTCCACACGAAAAGCTATCTCTGATTGACTGTAGCCCAACGATTCCAAAGGGAAAGCTATCTCATCGCTGCACGTTGTCATTAAAAGTTGTTCTTGCGGGTTTTGGGCCACCAGCGTTACACTGTCGGTCAAATTCCAAGGCTCTAAAGATGTAATCGTTTTTTGATTAATCATCACACTTCCGCTAAGCTGCCCTTCTCCATGGCGGGGAACCAGGGCACACACCAGATGCGAAAGTGTCGATTTGCCACTATCAGGGGCTCCCAGCACCAAGGCCTTCTCTCCTTTGGGCAAAGAAAAATCGAGAGAGTCAAATAAAAGAGTCTTGATTTGGGGATTGAGATAATTGGTATAGGAAAATGAGACACTCTTTAGATTAATCATCCTGACTATTCCAAAGCATAAATTGCTTCTCAATGGCTGAAAAGACGTGCTGAGGCAGAACTTTGAGTTCTTTTTCCTGTAAGTCAGCGGTAGGAATGGGGGTAAGAACGTGCAGACGGACTGGATGGTGTTTTGTACCCCTTTGGCGTTTCATAATTAAATTCGACCCATCAATAGCGATGGGGACGATAGTTGCTTTAGCCCTGGTTGCCAACTTGAGACTTCCGGCCTTAAAGGCTCCCAATTCTCCTGTTTTGCTGCGGGTCCCTTCGGGAAAGATGAACATGGGAATCCCCTCTTTGATGTGCTTTACCCCTTTCAAAATAGCATCAATGGAGGAACGGGGACTTTTGCGGTCAATATAGACGCAGTGCATGGCATTAATCCAAAAATTGAGGATGGGCACTTTTTTCAACTCGCTTTTGGTAATAAACCCTGCCCATATGCCTAAGCGAGCCATTACTAGCGGAATATCGAGCATGCTTTGGTGATTTGATACAAAGCAGATAGCAGCCTCGTCTGTTGGAATGAGTTCCAAGCCCCCCACGTCAGTTTTAACACCCAAGCTCCATAAAATGATGCGGGCAATGTTGGTCCCATTTATTCTTTTCCAAGCTTCACTGCTACGATGTAATCCCACAAGATGAAGCAGCAAAGCCGGAATGATAGCGACGAATAAAGAAATTATGAACGTCAGACCAATGATGAGCACAGCGATGATTAGGCGAAGATGTTTCACTTCCTTTTTCCTCCTCAGTTCAGCTCATAACTCCGATACAGCTTACTGTATTGTCCTTCTAAAGCGATTAGCTGTTCATGAGTTCCTATTTCGGCTACTTTCCCTTTATCAAGAACAAAAATGAGATCGGCATTGCGCACTGTTGTCAGGCGGTGGGCAATGACGATGGCTGTTCGCCCTTCAGCTAAACGGCCAAAAGCCTCTTTAATCTGTTGTTCTGATTCGCTATCAAGCGAAGAGGTCGCTTCATCAAAAATAAGGATAGGGGGGTTTTTCAAAAAGACCCGGGCTATGGAGATGCGCTGCTTTTGCCCCCCTGATAATCGTGTCCCCCTTTCGCCCACCTCTGTATCAAGACCGGCGGGTAAAGAGGCCACAAACTCTCCAATGTTGGCTTTGTAAAGGGCATCCATCATTTCACTTTCAGTAGCATCGCTTTTGCCATAAGAGAGGTTTTCTCTGATGGTTCCGTCAAATAAGAACACATTCTGCTGGACAAAACCGATACTTCTACGCAGCGATTTCTTTGTTACCGTCCCCACATCCTGGCCGTCTATAACAATTTTCCCCTCATCCGGTTCATAAAACCGGGGAATAAGAGAGACCAACGTACTTTTACCTGCTCCCGATTCTCCCACAACGGCCACTGTCGATTCGGCAGCAATTGTGATAGAAATAGCGGTAAGCACATCATCGGTGGAGCTATCGTAGCGGAAACTGACATCTTCAAAACGGACTTCACCGCTTTTAATTTGCAAATCTACCGCATCGGGTTTATCTTCAATATCGCTTTGCACATCCATTACTTCAATAAAACGCTCAAAAGAGGCCATCCCCTGTTGAAGCTGCTCGGTGAAGCTAATCAACCGATCAATAGGAGGTAGTACCACCCCCACATAGAGGATAAACGTTACCAAATCATAGACTTCGACAATCCCTAAGTAAATCATAATTGCACCACCGGCAACAGTGGTGAAATAGTAGATATCTCTGAAAAACATCATAACCGCTTCAAAGCGGGCCATCTGTTTGTATTGGTTACTCCGGGCATCTTTAAAAATAGTGTTTACTTTTTTGAACTTTTGTTTTTCATAGCTTTCGCTGGTGAAAGATTGGACTTCCCGCATCCCTTGAATTGAGTTTTCAACCATCGAGTTTACATCGGCTACCGTTGATCTGACGGCTCTAAATCCTGCTTTCAGTCTTCTACCATTGGTCGCTCCGTAAAGGACCATCAGCGGCAGCGGAATTAGGGAAACCAAGGCCAGCGGCAGCGAGTTATAAAACATAAAGGCATAAGCACCAATGATGACAACAACCGAAATCAACAAATCCTCAGGTCCATGGTGGGCCGTTTCGGTGATCATGAACAAATCGTTGGTGATTCTGCTCATTAAATGCCCTGTTTTGGTTTGATCAAAATAACCGAATGAAAGGCGCTGCAAATGGGCAAAAAGGTCTTGTCGCATATCACTTTCCATCAAAACACCCAATTGATGGCCCCATCTGACACGAATATATGTGGTGAACATCTGGGCCAAATAGATGGAAAACATAGCTACAAAGGCATAGGCCATCATTCTCCAATTGCCTTCGGGAATATAGGTTCTTAATAATTCACGAGTGATTTGCGGAAAAAGGATTGCCAAAAGCGAACCAACCACAGCGGCCCCCATATCAAGAGCAAAGAGCTTTTTATAAGGGCGATAATAGGAGATAAATCGCTTAAGCATCAGCATCCTTTCCTTTAAATAACCGACCTAAGAAGCCCTTTTTTCGTGGGCTTTGCTGGGGTGCTGGCTTTTGAGCAGGGGCCTCTTTCTTAGGAGCAGGCTTTTTGCTCTTAGGCTCAGCATAGAGTTGTTTATAATGGGCCATTCTCTGATCGAGATCCATCTTGCTAATATCTTCGTAATTGGTTTGCGCTCGGGCAGTGCGAGGCGGTATCTTTGTTTTGGCAGCCACACCCCCTTTAGGCCCTTTGCGAGGTGCAGGAGGACTTTTGCGAGTTCTGGCGGGCCGAGAAGAGGGCTGCTTGCTTCTTTGAGCAGAGGGTTTGGCGCCTCTGAAAGAACGATACTCTCTTTCATTAAGTAAATCGCGAAAGCTCATCTTTTTACTTTGGTCTTCAACAGGGGGCAAACTCTGCTCATCCGGCCAAACCACCGGAATCTTCATTTGAATATAGTTTTCGATAGCCTCCAAACCGTACACAAACTGTTCGCAAGCCAACGTAATTGATTTACCCGATTTACCGGCTCGGGCAGTTCTGCCGATACGGTGGACATAACTTTCAAAATCTTCGGGCACATCGTAGTTGACCACCAGCTCCAAATCATCAATTTGCAACCCTCTGGCGGCAACATCGGTGGCAATGAGGAACTTCAGGCTCCCTTGTTTCATCCTGTTAATAATTTGCAACCGTTTCTGTTGGGGCAAATCGCCCATCAAATATTGCGTTGTGTATCCGTTGACATTAAGCCGCTTACTCAGTTCGACAGCCATCGCTTTGGTGTTGGTGAACACCAAGGCGTTGGCAGGGTTTTCAGCAGCCATCAGGCGTAAAAACAGGTCAAATTTATCACTTTTGGCAGTATGGTAGAGCTCTTGGGTAATCTGTTTGACGGTAATCTCTTCAGGCTGGACTTCAATTTCTAGCGGCTGATTCATATACTTCCAAGCCAAATTGCGCACCCGTGTACTCAACGTAGCACTAAAAAGCATCGTTTGGCGCTTCTCTTTAGGACCCATCAAAGCAAACATTTTTTGAATGTCAGGATAAAACCCTAAATCAAACAGACGATCAGCTTCATCTATGACAAAGGTGTCAAAATGGCGAAAGTTCATCTTCCCCATATTTTGGTAATCGAGAATTCTTCCCGGAGTACCAATAATTAAATCAAGTCCTTCTTCTACCATCTTGTTTTGCTTGGCGTAGCCGATGCCGCCGTAAAAACAGCCGATGCGAATTCCTTTGATACCAGAGCTTAAAAGACGGGCATCATCTTCAATTTGTACAGCCAGCTCACGAGTCGGAGCGATAATTAATCCTTTGGGTAAAGGAGCCTTCGTTTGCTCTTTTTCTGTAAGAGAGGCCTGTTGTTCTCGTTGTTCGACGAATTTTTGCAAAAAAGTAATTAAGAAGACGGCGGTTTTTCCTGAGCCTGTCTTCGATTGCACCATGACATCCTTGCTTTGTAAAGCTCCCGGAAGCACCCGCTGCTGTACCGGCATGCACGTGGTAAACCCAGATGCCTCAATTCCCTTCATCACATCATTATGTAACGGTAATTCACTAAATCTCATAGAGCAACTATACTCGGTTTACCTTTTTTAGTGTAGTGTTTGCGCTTCCCAGCTCTGAATGAGGGCACAAATGGCCCCAGAGATGACAAAGGGGGGAGAAAAGATTCTACCGTCAAAGCGACTTACCGGCATAGCTGCCATACTTGTTGAAGAGATGAACAATTCTTCAAAACGTCCGCTGTGTAAATCTTTGAGCAGGGGGGGCTCCATAATGATTTCATAGCCCAGCTGTTGGGCTGCTAGCAAAATCTTTTGGCGTGTCACTCCACTGAGCACTTTTTCATCGGCGGCCGTGTAAATCCTATTGCCTTGACAGGCAAAGACATTGCTGCGAGTTCCCTCTAAGACCATCTGATTTGAATCAACTAACAGAGCTTCAAAAGCTCCGTGCGAGCCTGCCTCCCGTAAAGCCAAATAGTTCATCAGCAACGAGCAGGTTTTGTATTGGGGTAAAAAGCGTTCCCCATGATAGCTGATGGCTTTAATACCCTCTTCATAAAAGCTCTTGGGGTAGGTCAAAGGAGGACTGCTGGTAATAAAGAGACGCGCTTTAACTCCGCCAAGAAGGAGGATTCTAATCGTTGCGTGTTCAAGGGCATCAATGGCAATTAGTTGATCCAACCAGCTCAAGAGCTCTTGCTCTTGATACGGATGGCGCAAATCAATTCCTTGAGCTGAGTAAAGCAGTCTTTTGACATGTTCAGAAGGATAGATAAGTTTCTGCGAACTGACTTTTAGCGTCTCATACACCCCAAAGCCGTATTGCAACTCTCGATCGACAATAGCCATCGTTGCTTTTGAGCTGTTGACCAGTTTACCGTTGACCACTGCATGCTTGGCTGACATTTTTCCCTCTACCGCTGATCAATCAATGATGCGTAGCAACTCGCGGGGCTTACTGCCGCGGGCAGGACCTACCATCCCTTCCTCTTCCATTTGCTCTACTAAGCGAGCTGCTCGGTTATAGCCGATTTTTAGCCGTCTTTGCAAATAAGAGGCCGAAGCGCTTTGTCGTTCAATGACAATTTTCTTCGCTTTTTCGTACAAGATTTCATCTGTGTCGCCCTCAAGTTGTTCGCTATCATCTGCTTCAACCTCTTCATCTTCAAAGAAAGCCTCATCAAGATAATCGGGTTCTCCTTGTGTTTTAGCATAGGCAACAATACGTTCAACCTCTTCATCGCTAAGAAATGCCCCTTGAATTCGAATTGAGTGGGGATCCCAGCCGGCGGCAAAGAGCATATCTCCTCTGCCCAACAACTTTTCGGCCCCCGTCTCATCGATAATAATTCGGCTATCGATTTGGCTGGCCACCATAAAAGCAATGCGGGTGGGAATATTTGATTTGATAATTCCGGTGATAACATTAGCCGACGGGCGCTGAGTTGCCAGCACCAAATGGATGCCCACAGCCCGCGCCATGGCGGCAAGGCGGGCCAAAAGCATTTCCAGCTCTTTACCCACGGTTGCCATCAAATCGGCAAACTCGTCAATTACCACCACAATATAGGGGAGTTTTTCCCTGGCAAGCGACAGCTCGGCAACTTTCTTGTTATAAGCGCTAATGTTTCTGACCGCCAACCCATTAAGTAAATTGTAGCGCCGTTCCATTTCATACAAACAAAACTCAAGAGCTTTAATGGTTTTCTTCGATTCGGTAATCACAGGGGTCAGCAAATGGGGTATTCCGTTATATACCCGCAGCTCCACAATTTTAGGATCAACTAAAATCAGGCGAACTTCTTTGGGACTGCGCCGATACAACAAGGTGGAAATCAGCGAATTGACGCATACTGACTTACCCGATCCGGTAGCTCCTGCTATCAACAAATGGGGCGTTTGCGTCAGTTCAATGACTACCGGCTCTCCGGTAATTTTTCTGCCAAGGACCATCGGAATCTGGAAGGTTTTAGCATCAACGCTGGGCAGCAAGTCTTTGAAGCCAATAATTGAGCGCGTACGATTGGGCACTTCGATACCCACTGCCTGTTTGCCGGGAATCGGAGCCACAATACGGACTTGGCGAGCTGCCAGTTGCAAAGCAATGTTATCAGAAAGGCTGGTAATTGAACTGACCCGTACTCCGGGAGCCGGCGAAACTTCATACATCGTCACTGTCGGCCCTTTAACAATATTCAACAGTTGGGCCTCAATTTTAAATTGCTTCAGAGTCTGAATAAGACTCTCTCCTGCAGCCCGCGTGTGCTCATCAATATCGGTTGAGTGATCAGGATAGGTATCCAACAACTCTTCTGACGGCCTGTTATAACGGATTTTAGCCCGAGAAAGAAGAGCATCAGATCCTTCAGAGGCCGAAACAAGGCCCCCTACTCCGCTGATGTGATCTACATCATCATCCTCTTCTTCTTTTTCTACTAACTCAATCGGCGGCGAAAGAGGTTTTTGCTCCTCTTGGGCCTTCTTGGCTTTGGGCTTTAAGATAACCTTGGGCATGGGGATAACCGGACGGGCTTCTTCTTCAGCCATTTTTCTGCGTAGGGTCGGCATGGGATCAAAAGGGGCGCTGCTGCTTTCTACAATAATGGAGTGATCGTCTTGTTCTTTAATTCGCCCCACATACAGTTCATCGTCATCGCTTTGTAATGTTTTTAAAGGAGGCAATTCGCTTGGTACATGCAAAGTCAAAGGTTCTTCATCGGTTACAGGACTCTGTACCTCTATGTGTTCTTTTTCTTTTTTCCTTTTTTGAGGATGTTTTTTCTTCGCTTTAGGCACTTTCTTGTTGGCTCTACCTTTGGCAGCGGCCCGTTTTGCTGCCCAGCGACTGAGGCGCACTGAGGCAATAAGCAACAACAAAGCAATGGCAATTTCAATAAGAAGCAAAAGCATCAGAAGCACTGCCGCCATCGACGGGTGTTCTGCTAACCGCTTTAACAACACCGAAGGTTCTTGGGCTTTCCCAAGAAGTTGTAAAAAAAGATACAGGGTGTAATAGATTCCTACACAGTAGGGAGCCAACCACCAATAAAAAGGTTTTCTGGCAAAAATAAGGTAAAAAAGGAGCCAAAGGCCACCTGCTATCGGCAAAACAAAAGCGCGCCAGGTATCATCTATTTGAATTGGAACAGCCCATTGATCTACTAGATCCACCGCCAGGGTAACAGAGGAGGAATAAGGGAGATTTTGCCACTGGTGGGCTGGCACCACAGCCGGCACTAACGAAAGTACACTTACGATAAAGCCCATTGCTGCTAAAAATAGTGCCACTTTTTTCAAGCTCTTCTCCTCCTACCCTAATAAACCAAACAACCCAATTGCCACTAGATAAACTCCAGCATACCAGAGTTTTCCCTTTTGTATCAGCCTCACAAAGAGAGGCAAAACAGCAAACCCCACCACAATAGCCGTTATTGAGCCTCCTATTAGCGGTATAATGGCAACTGAGGTACTACCGCCGTGCTGTTGCATGATATCAAGAAGCAAAGCTCCCACTACAGCAGGTATGGCCAAAAGAAACGAGTATTGGCTGGCCTCTTTGGGGTTAAGCCCTCCCATCAAAGCAGCACTACTGGTTAACCCCAGTCGCGAAAGTCCAGCAAGAGAGCCGCACCCTTGGGCAATGCCTATCAGCAAAGCCTGTTTCCAGCCGACTAAAGCGGTACTTTGCCAAGAGAAACGGACAAACCGGGAAGCAAAAAGAATGAAGGCAGTCACAATTAGTAAAACTGAAATACTTGTGCGATTGGTTGAATCGATGCCCAGCATCTTAAAGAGGAGAACCACAACCACTGTAAGGGCTGTCGATCCTATAAGAGCTACGCCATACAACAGATTCGGTGTGTCTGCCATTTGATTTTTCTTGCCTGCCCAGCGCCAAAAAGAGAGCACGATAGAGCCGATAATAGAACGATAATAAACGATAATGACCACCAACGTTGCCAGATGCAAAACTACATCAAACAGAAGCGGTACTGCAGAAATGGCTAAATAATCACGGGCAAGGATAAGGTGAGCTGAACTGGAGACGGGCAAAAATTCCGTCACCCCTTGCACGACTCCCATTATAATACCCTCTATAAGGCTCACGTCTATTTTCTCTCCTCTTTGGCCTGCAATAAGCACAGATGTCGATGGGCTTGTAAAAAGGGAACCTCTATCGGGACAATTTCACCTTCCCAACTGCCCAGCTCTTCAATGGCTTCCAGTTCTTTTTGCAACGGCTCTGCAAGCCCGCCATAAGCGCAAATGATTCCCCCCGGCTCTACAATAGAACCAATAGGCTCAATAATCTCTCGCAGGGGCTTAAAAGCTCTGAATGCGACAACCGAATAGCGCTTCTTAACAGCTAACAGGTCTTTATTAATAACCGCCACGCGGCTGCTGAGGTTACACATTGCTACCGCATTGGCTAAAAACGCCGCTCTTTTGCCCGAACGTTCAATAAGATCAATCTCAATCTCTTCTTGCATAATAGCTAACGGAATACCCGGCAATCCTGCCCCTGAGCCCACATCGGCCCACCTAAGGGCCCCCTTTGCTTTTTGCATCATAATCGGTAACGGGGCTATTGAATCAAGCAAGTGGCGCACAACAAACTCTTCCCTTGGTTCGCCCACAAGGGAGTAGAGGTTGTTAAACAGATACACTTCTTCAATATAGGCGGCAAATTGGGCCAGCTGCTTTTCTTGCAGTTCAAATCCCAAGGCTTTGGCTCCTTGGGTTAAAAGGGAGAGTTCACTGTTCATGTTTTCTCCCTTTTTTGGCTAACGTAATGAGTAAAATAGCAATATCGCTGGGACGAATACCGCTGATCCGTTTGGCCTGTCCCACCGAAGAGGGGCGAATAGAGAGAAGCAATTGTTTGCTTTCGCTACTTAATCCCTCTATGCCCATATAATCAAAGTCCTTGGGAATGCCCATTTTCTCCATTTTATCAAATCGTTCAATTTGACGCTCTTGGCGCTTCACATAGCCCTCATATTTAATTTCAATGGAAACTTCACTGCGAATATGGGGTTCAAATGAGGCCAAAGAGGGGATACTGGCATCAAGCTCTTCTATTGTTAGATGAGGATTGCGTAAAGCTTCCAAAGCATTTTTGCCCTCATAGCTGTTTTTCTTAAGCAGCTCTTTAAGCTCCTCTATCCGTTCAATTTTCTTTTGCAGACGCTCAAGTGCTTCAGAGCTTTGCAAACCAAGTTCAAAAGCCAAAGGGCTTAGCCGTCTGTCGGCAGTGTCATGGCGCATCGACAATCGGTACTCGGCGCGGCTGGAGAACATCCGATAAGGTTCTTTGGTCCCTTTAGTAACCAAATCATCTACTAACACCCCAATATAGGCTTCGCTACGACTGAGTCTTAAAGGAGGGCTTTTGCTTAAGTGCAAAGCGGCGTTGATACCTGCTAGCAACCCTTGGCTGGCAGCCTCTTCATAGCCGCTGGTACCGTTGGTTTGTCCCGCTACAAAAAGCCCTTTAAAGCGCTTGGTCTCAAGAGTGCTCAACAGCTGAGTCGGATCAAGATAATCGTATTCCACCGCATACCCGGGGCGCATGATATGAGCTTTTTCCAACCCCTTGATTGAACGAATCATCTCTACTTGTATCTCTTCTGGCAGCGATGTGCTGATACCGTTCAAATACATCTCTTTGGTCCCCATCCCCTCCGGTTCAATAAAAACCTGATGGCGCTTACGATCGGGGAAGCGGAACACTTTATCTTCAATGGAGGGGCAATAACGGGGCCCTTTGCTGGCAAGCTTGCCCCCATATGAGGCGCTGCGGCTTAGGTTTTCGGCAATGATATGGTGGGTTTTCTCATTGGTCCAGCTGATGTAGCAGCTTAACGCCGGCCGCTTTACACTCACATGATCAAAAGAGAACGGGAGCATGGGCTCTTCTGATTGTTGCTCTTCCAGCTGTTGTAAATCCAAAGAGTCTTTATGGACTCTGGGGGAGGTATCGGTTTTCATTCGTCCCAATACAAACCCTTTGGCACGCAACGCTGATCCTAAGCCAATGGCAGCAGCCTCTCCCAATCTTCCACTAGGATGTTCCCACTGCCCAATCATAATCTTTGCTTCCATAAATGTTCCGGTAGTCAGCACCACAACTTGTGCACTTATTTGGTGTCCTCGTTGAGTAACTACCCCGACAATTTCATCCTCTTGTTTGTTGACTAATAGATCAATTACAGTGTCTTGGAACAAAGCGAGGTTTTGCTGCCCTTCTAAGCACTCTTTAGCCAACCGTTGATAGGTGAATTTATCGGCTTGGGCCCTAGGGCTTTGCACAGCAGGACCTCTTCGGCGGTTAAGCAGACGAAACTGAATCATCGATACGTCGATCAGTTTGCCCATCTGCCCGCCAAGAGCATCAATTTCCCGAACAAGATTCCCTTTAGCCAACCCCCCGATTGCCGGATTGCACGGCAGGTGTCCTATGGCATCAATATTCTGGGTGATAACAAGAGTCTTGTAGCCTAAACGGGACAAAGCCAAGGAGGCTTCTATACCGGCATGTCCGGCCCCTATAACGATTGCATCGTAATCCATCTTATTTTCCTACGCAAAACTGGCTGAATATGTGCTGCAAAATGTCGGCAGAGCTCACCTCTCCAGTCAGCGAGCCAAGAGCGTCCAACGCTTCGGCTAACTCAACAGCCACCACATCCAGCGGCAGCTCCAAATGGGCCTGTTTTAGCACTTCTGTCAAAGCCTGATGAGCTCTTAATAGCTCATCATGCTGTCTTTTTGATTCAATGACAACGGCACTGCCAGCGGGCTTGGGCAGTCCGCCTCTGATTCTTCTGATTAATTCTTTGTGCAGTTGTTCAAAGCCTTCGGCTGTTTTGGCACTCAGAGGATAAAAGCCGTTTAGCGGTTGTTCAAAGGCTACATCGCTTTTGTTCCAAACAGGAATACAGCGTTCATCAGCAAGCAATTGTGCATACTGAGCCGAATAGTCGGTTATTTGTTGCGAACCGTCAAAGATTAAGATAATCACATCGGCTTTTTCTATGAGCTGGTGGCTCCGTTTAATGCCTTCCAACTCAATGGCATCCTCAGATAAGCGTAAGCCTGCCGTATCGTATAAGGTGATGGGAATACCATCTAAATTAGCCGTCGCTTCAATAAAATCGCGAGTTGTCCCGTGAATCTCCGAAACAATAGAGCGCTCATGGCCTACCAACAGATTAAACAATGTCGATTTACCGGCATTCGTCGGTCCGGCAATAACGATATGTGCTCCCATCTGATACAACCTTCCCAAGCTGTAGGTATCCAACAGGGCTTCAGTTAATTTTTGGGCTTTTACAACTGCTTTAAAAGGGAACTGCGACTGTGCTTCTGCCTCATCTTCAGCATAGTCCAACTGCAGCTCAACAGTGGCTACAGCTTCGATGAGTAGTGCTTTTATGGCCTCTATGCGGTCAAATAAGCCCCCCTCCAAACGGCGCAAAGCTAAAGCGTGAGCACTGTGTGATCCACTGGTAAGAATTTCTTGAACCGCTTCGGCTTGGGTAAGATCGATTTTGCCGTTCATAAAGGCTCTGAAAGTAAATTCTCCAGGTTCTGCAGCTCTCATTCCGCTATTTTTCAACACTGCAAATATTGCCTCTATGGCCACAAATGTACCATGACAACTTATTTCGGCACTCTCTTCTCCCGTATAGCCCCTTCCGTTGGTAAACAGGGCCACCAGAACTTCATCAACAGGTTCCGATGTGTGTGGATCAATAATGTTTCCATGCACCAGAGTATGACTGCGAGCTTGCAAAAGGGCTTTGGGACGCGAAAAAAGGGGTGCCAACTGGGCAATACATCCCAATCCCGAAATACGGATGACAGCTATGGGACTATCTGTCCAGCCGGTGGCCAAAGCGTAAATGATATCTTGAGTATCGTAGTGATGAGAACTCATAGAAGCAAGTATACGCAATGCCAAAGGGGCGTGTCCATATCGCTTCCTTTACACACTGATGATGCATTGAGTATAGTCGGTTTATGAATCTTTCTGCCATCTTACAACGCAGTGCACTAAACAGCTCAATACGGAGTTTCTTCAATGCCAAAGGGTATCTTGAAGTCTCTACCCCTATTTTAGCCACCCACTTAATACCAGAGCCGACTATTGCCCATTTTGCTACCCGCTACATCGGTGAGTTTACCGGACAAAGAGAAGTATACCTCGTCCCCTCTCCTGAAGTTCACATGAAGCAGATCATTGCTGAAACTCATAAAAGTATCTATCAAATCTCTCCCTGCTTTCGCAACAATGAACAAATTGGTTCACACCACAATCCCGAATTCACGATGCTTGAGTACTACAGCGTTAATGCAAATGAGATCGATTCCATTGCTCTTACTGAAGAGTTGCTCTCCTTTATTGCCCCTAAACACACAGCAGAACATCTGCTACCCCCCTTTAAGGTCCAAACAATGGCTCAAGCGTGTTGGCAACATGCAGGCTTTGATTTGGACAAAACACAGTCTCTTGCTGCCTTACGCCAAAAAGCGGGCGAACTTGATTTGTATGTGCCTGATGAACCAGAGAGTTGGGAAGAGACATTTAACCGTATCTTTGTCCACTGTGTCGAGCCCAATTTGGCCCAAGACAAACCGTTGGTGCTTACTGAGTATCCTGAACAAATTGCTTGCTTAGCCAAAAAAAATACCCAACAAGCCGTACCGCCGACGCTGGGAGTTGTACATGGGGCAAGTAGAAATTGCCAACTGTTATGACGAAGAGACTGAAAAAGAACAGGTGGAACAATTTTATCGGCAACAGTATGCACGTTTGATCAGTCAAAGAGCTTTTAGTGACGAGGTTATCCCCGATATTGACTCCAGTTTTGTACAATTATTTGACGGTCGCTTCCCCCAATGCTCCGGAGTTGCTTTGGGTATTGATCGGCTTTTGATGCTCTTTGGCGGGTACAAGCGCATCGGGGATTTGATTTTGTTCAATCTTTCTGATACGATGAGCGGCGGCCATTAAGGCCTATTCGGCAATACATTAGAGGTGTCAGTATGATTAAAGCAGGCCAAATTGAGAAAGGAACTGCACTGTTGATAAAGGGCCAGCCCTTCGTCGTTGTAGAAAGAGAATTCATCAATCCGGGAAAAGGATCGGCTTTTGTGCGCGTGAAACTTAAAAGCCCATCAACAGGTCAAGTGTTAAGGGAAACATTTAAATCTCAGGACAACGTGGAAGACATCACTGTCGAAGATCGCGATTGTCAGTATCTGTACAACGACTCAGAGACATTCCACTTTATGATGAATGACACATTTGAACAACTTGAAGTGCCTCTTGCTTCGTTTGATGATTACCAATACATCATGAAAGAGGGAGAAACGTATCGGGTCACATTTTGGGAAAACCAGGTACTCGATATTCAAGTTCCCACTAAAGTTATTTTTGAAGTGGCACATGCTGAAGAGGCTATCAAAGGTGATACGGTTACCGGAGCGACTAAAAACGTCACTACCGAAACAGGACTTGTCGTACGGGTCCCTATTTTCATTAAACAAGGGGAGAAAATCCTTGTTAACACCGAAACAAAAGAGTACATCGAGCGGGTCAACCGCTAAAAGCAAAGCGGAGCTTGGCTCCGCTTTTTTATTGGGGGTCGGCGTAAATTCTTTTTTGCCCTTCAAGGGTCTTAAAGACCCACTGCCCGTCCTCATTTTGTCCTTTAACATATGATGAGCTTAAAGGGACTTTGCCTCCTCCAAATGGAAGATCAACGGCGTACTGGGGCATTGCCAAGCCACTTAGCCGCCTTCTAAGCTCCTTTTCCAAGGCAAAGCCGGTTGCAAGGGGTACCCGCAGGTGGCTTGTGCCTCCCACCAAATCACCTTGAAACAGATAATAGGGCTTGATCCGGTGGGCAACTAGGCCGTTCATCAACGCTTCTAAGGTATCGGGGTTATCATTTACCCCTTTTAGAAGCACTGTTTGGTTAAGAAGAGGAAACCCTGCATCAACAAACATATTAGTAGCTTGCATACTTGCTTCGGTTAGCTCTCGGGGATGGTTAAACTGGGTCATAACATACATAGCAGTGGTAGTATGTTTTTTAAGCATCTGTATCAACTCAGCTGTAACACGCTCAGGATAAACAGCCGGCATGCGAGTGCATAGCCGAAGTACCAATTCGCTGCGCTGAGCTCTAATAGTCCCAATTAACGTATCCAAATAGCTATCTGAAAGCATCAGCGGATCGCCTCCGGTCAAAAGCATTTCAATGACCTGCGGATGCTCTTTTACATACGATGCAACCTGTTCTATCTCCTCTTTTGTGGCTTTGCTGTGTTCGGTGGCCGTAAAGCGGCGGCGAAAGCAGTGGCGGCAGTAGGTGGCACACACATCGGTTACCAAAAAGGCGACCCGGTTGGCATAGCGGTGAATAAGACGGGGGTACACTTCATGATTTTCTTCTGCCAGCGGATCTGTTTGGTCAAAATCCTGGATGTGCTGCTCATCAATAGAGGGGATGACTTGGATTCTCAAAGGATCAAGGGGATCATGAGGATCAATGAGACTCAGGTAGTAAGGACTTACTGCAAACGGAAGAAAAGACCCTTTTTTTTCAAACCATGCGAGCTCTTTCTCTGTGAGATTTAGGTGTTGCTGTAGTTCTTTTAAGCTGGTAATCATCGCTAGTGGTTTACCACGTATTGAGGCAGTGGTCTAGGGAGCAAGGAGAATTCTTTTGCTTCCAAAGAAGATAGCTGGTACACTTTTGGCCAACAAGCGAGGTGCATATGAGCAAGGAAAAAGAGCGTAAAAGCATGAAAGGGTACTACCTTACCACATTTTTAATCGGTTTGGGCTTTTTTACTATGGGGTTAATGGATCCCCTTTACGATACCTATATTCCCATCTTCTTAGGCCGTTATATTAGTAGCAATGCCTTAATTGGTTCCATCATGACACTGGACAATATTTTTGCCATTTTCTTAATCCCTATTTTCAGTGCCATCAGCGATAGAACCAGAACTCCAATAGGGAGACGGATGCCGTTTATTATTACATTGCTGCCCTTAAGTGCCGTCTGTTTTGGGCTGATTCCTTTTGCAGCTCTCTCCTCTTTGGCCCTTCTGATTATTTTAATCTTTGCTTTGAACCTCTTTAAGCAGGGGGTCAGGGGTCCTGTGGTAGCTTTGATGCCCGACATGGTTCCTCCCGATATCCGCTCTGAAGCCAATGGAGTTATTAACACCATGGGAGGAGTTGCCACCATTGTTGGCACTATCGGCTTAGCTCAGCTGATGAACATAAAGATTCATCTTCCCTCATACGGACCAACTGATAATATCTTAGCTTTCCCCTTATCGGGAATATTAGTCATTATTGCCGTTTTGCTTCTTTTCTTTTTCATTAAGGAGAAAAAAAGCGATTATGCAGAAGAGGAGAAAGAGGAAAAAGCTCCCATTTTCGCCTCTTTGAAAGCAGTTTTTGCTCAAGAAGACAAAAGTGCTTTCTTTGTTCTGCTTTCCCTTCTTTTTTGGTTTATTGGCTACCAAGGAGTATTGCCGTTCATCGGTAAATATTCGGTTGAAATACTTCACACCTCTAGCGGCAGTGCCGCATTGGCAGCCGGTATGGTAGGCATTGCCTACGCTATCTTTGCCATTCCCAGCGGCATTATCGCCCACAAAAAAGGGAGAAAGAAGACTATCAGAACCTCATTGATCGCCTTAATTTGTGTGCTGCTACTGGTGTTCGTTCACAGCTTCACCTTAGCTAAAGCTGATGTAAGCCAAACTCTTCGCATGGCAACCTTTTGGGCCTTGATGTTCTTATTCGGTATGTTTTGGGTGAGCATCATCACTAACTCATTTCCCATGCTCTGGCAAATGGCCGATTACTCCAATATGGGTATTTACACCGGGCTTTACTACTTTTTCTCCCAGCTAGCTTCCATTATAGCTCCGCCGATTACCGGAGCTTTAATAGACCTGCTAGGCTATGGGGCACTCTTTGTCTTTGCCGCTTTGTGTATGGCGGCAGCTTTCCTGTTAATGAGCAAAGTAACCAAAGGGGAACCAGTAGATTTAACAGAAGCTTAAAAAGCTATTCGTCCCACTGCAATTTATCAAAGAGCTCATCCACAGCCTTCTGACGCAAGCGGAAGGCTGTTTCATTAAAGCTAAACGGATCGAGATACTGCACCTCGCCCTCTTGTATAAGTGGTTTGTCCCACAAAAGAGGGACCGAAGCCGGTTTTTCAAAAGGAAGTATACTCGTTAGCTCAGGAACAACAATTTGAGGCTCACTGGGGCGTTTCAAAGGTCGCTCATATTTCTCCGGTTCAATAACTCGCACTCGAATTAAAGCAGGCTCAACAGGAAGTGGCTCTGCTTCAGTAATCGGCTCTTGTTCAACCTCAGCAAGGGGAACGTGTTCAGTGCTGACACTAAGAGAAGGAGCAGAAGGAAGTTTTGGCTTTTCTTTTTCAACAACCTGTGGCAGTTCAACTTCAACAGGTTCTAAAATAGCTAATGGTTCTTCTTCGGCAGGCTCTTGCTCTGTTTCTACCACGGCTATCGGTTCTGGTTCTTGCACTGCTTCTGCAATAATCGGTTTTGGCTCTTCAAGCTCTTTTATTGGTTCTGTAACAACCGGCTTTGGCTCTTCAAGCTCGTTTATTGGTTCTGCAACAACCGGCTTTGGTTCTTCAGGCTCTTTTATTACTTCTGCAACAACCGGTTTTGGCTCTTGTACTACTTCAACCACAACAGCTGGTTTTGGCACCTCAGCTGTTACAGGCTCTTGTACTGCAGCCACAGGGTGAAGTGCCGGTTCAACAGCTTTTGGTAAAGCAATGCTGCCTGTAAGTTCTAAATAGATGACACCTGCTACCAGGAAAATGCTCAGTGAGATGACAAATCCCACTGCAACAAACAAACCATTTTTTCTCATAGCCCACGTTCCTATATGCTCATACTAGCCCAAAACTCATCCACTTGTCGATAAATATATCGTTTGGGTCCCCAATTGGCGACAATGTGGACTGATTGAGCCCCTCCTAAGGTCCTAGCTTTGATGTCTTTTTGTGCTTTTTCTATTTGTACAAAAGACCTAAGAGTTGCTTTATCTCGTTTTATCGCACGAATAAGACGGACAATGCAAGGGCTGTTGACAAAACAAATCTCATTACACAGAGCGTCCAATCCCATTCGCTGTAGCAGTGCGGCATTGAGGACCACACTCTTTTGGCCCTCCAAGCGTGCCTTTTCCAACAATTCTACCACCATATTCACCATCAGCGGATGAACAATTTTTTCCAGCTCACGCAGCTGTTGGGGCTGAGAAAATACGATTTTACCCAATGCTTTGCGATTGACAGAAGAATCTTCATGCAGAACCGTTGGCCCAAACACCTTGGCTATTTGCGCAGTTGATTGAGCCAAAGCCGCATGTCCAAGTGCATCAACATCAATGATAACGGCCCCTTTGTTTTCAAGTATCTGGGCAATGAGATTCTTGCCTGCACAACAGCGTCCTGTTACACCTATGATATTCAATGCATCTGTCCCCATGAAGATCCAATTTCTAACGAAACTTTCAGGGGAATCGACAGCTGATAAGCCTGCTGCATCCCCTCTTGAACAACTATTTTCATCTTTTCAATTTCAGCTTCGGGAACTTCAAAAATGAGCTCATCGTGAACTTGCAACAGTAAACGACTGCTTAGCATGTGTTCCTCCATCCTCTTGCTGATACGCAGCATCGCCAGTTTCATAATATCGGCAGCCGAGCCTTGAATGGAAGTGTTGACCACAATCCTCTCTGCTCCTGCTTGCTCCATTTTGTTGCGACTGAGAATTTCGGGGACATAGCGCTGACGCCCCAAAAGTGTTTTTACGGCTCCCGTTTTTTTGGCCACTTCAATGACGTTTTGCATATACTCTTTCACCTTGGAAAAGCGGGCAAAATAGTCATCAATAAATGTTTGAGCCTCTTTGCGAGTAATTTGTAACTCATTAGAAAGTCTGAAAGCCGACATGCCGTACATCACGCCAAAGTTAATCGTCTTGGCAATCCGGCGTTGCTGAGCCAGCACTAAGGCGGGCATAGTATCAAAAATAAGGCTTGCCGTATGGGTGTGGATATCTTCACCGGCCAAAAAGGCCTCCTTAAGGCCATCATCATCGGCAAGGTGGGCCAATACGACCAGCTCAATTTGAGCATAATCGGCCGATAAGAAAAGTGAACCGGATGAAGGAACAAAGGCCTCTCTGATTCTTCTGCCGTCTTCGCTGCGGATCGGAATATTCTGCAAATTGGGGTTACGACTTGACAGGCGCCCTGTGGCAGTCCCAGTTTGGCTAAAAGAGGTGTGAATTCTCCCTGTTTGTGGATGAATCATCTGCGGCAGGGTATCGACATACGTATTTTTTAATTTCACTAGGCCCCTGTTTTGGACTATCAGATTGGGCACAACATCTAAGTGGGCCAATTGTTCTAATGTGTCGGTGTCAGTAGAATACCCGGTTTTAATTTTTTTCACCGGGGGTAAGTTGCGCTCTTCAAATAGGACTTCTTGCAGTTGCTTGGTTGAGTTGATATTAAATGGATGGCCTACTTCGTCATAAATTTGGTTCTCAATGGCTTGAATGCGTTCTGCTAGTTCATCGCTGAAGGTATCCAGTTCTTGCTTATCAACAGCAATACCACACAATTCCATCTCAGCTAGGATATGGACCAAAGGCATCTCCACTTCAGCAAAGAGTTTATCGAGCTGGCGCTCAGCAAGCTCTTTGGCAAGCACCTCATATAAGCGCCAAGTAACAAAGGCATCTTCGGCTCCATACGCAACAGCCTGATCAAGAGGCACCAAATCAAAAGTGGAACCCTTGGCAACAACGTCTTGGAATTTGATGGTTTCATACCCATCCAAATAGCGCTTGGCCAAATGATCCATATGGTAGATACCGCTGGCCGAATCGAGCATCCAAGCCGCTATCATAGTATCAAAATAAAGATTGGCACTTTCGATGCCCCAGCGGCGCAGAACTTTGTAATCGTACTTCAGATTCTGGCCCACCAACTTGATGTTCTTATTCACAATCAATTCTTTCAGCAGTTCTTTGGCTTGCTGTTGATCAACAATAGTTTCGCCTTGTGCTGTAAAAGGGACATACCAAGCTTCATTGGCTGTATTGGTGAAGCTAAAGCCTACCGGTACTGCTTCCATCTCATCAACTGAGGTTGTCTCAAAATCAAAGGCCATAATATTGCCTTCACCCATCTTCTTAAGTACCTGCTGCAGCTGTTGGATTGAATCAATAAGATGAACAGTGGCCGGGATATTCAATGTGCTTGTTTTAGGGGTGAGGTCAATCTGATCCGATTGTGCTGCCAAAGCAACTAAGCTAGCGGCATTGGCCTCTTCAAAAAGAGGAATTGCTTTTTGCCACGCAATGGTCTCCACTTTGCATGTTTCGGGATGAAAGTCATCTATTTCAGCAATGTCATCCTGCAATGTCACCAGTGTTTTGCTTAAAAAGGCCATTTGCTCCGATTCACGCAATTTTTTAGTCACTGAGGGGGTAAATTCATTTATGTGGGCGTAAATTGCTTCCAGACTCGGATGCTCGCTTAACAGCTTCAAAGCTCCTTTAGGACCGATGCCGGCAACTCCGGGAACGTTGTCTGATGAATCGCCAATAAGTGCCAAATAATCGACAATTTGAGAAGGCTTAATGCCAAACTCTTGCTCTACTTCTTTTTCACCAATAAGACGATACGAGCTCTCCCCTTTTCTGGGAGGGCGCAAAGCCGATACATCGGAGCTAACCAGCTGCAACAAATCTTTGTCACCGGTAACCATCACACTCTTAACTCCCGCTTTTGAGGCGCGGCGGATTAAAGAGGCTATCACATCATCAGCTTCCCAGCCGTCAAGGCCGATGCGAGGAATATGAGCGGCTTCCAAAATAGCATTGATGCGGGGGACTTGCTCATGCAAATCTTGGGGAGCCGCATCGCGATTAGCTTTATATTGGTCATACAGCTTGTGGCGAAATGTCGGTTCTTTGGTATCCATTGCCACTGCTAGATAAGTTGGCTCCCACTGGCGCAGTAACATAAACAGCGTATTGAAAAACCCAAACAGGGCAGAAACGTTGTTTCCCTGTAAATCACGAAGTGGTCGATTAATAAAAGCAAAATAAGAGCGGTAAATAAGACTGTAACCGTCAATAATGTACAATGTCGGAGTGGTGGCACTCATTCATTTCTCCTTGTTCAGATAGAAACCGTCAATCCATCATACGCCACGATGAACGAAGGGGGAAGGGAGCTTTGCAGCTTCTGATGGTCAATGCGATGGTTTAAATGGGTAAAATAGGTTGTTTTGGCCCCTATATGAACAGCTGCATCTATCGCTTCGTCAATCGACATATGAGTAGGATGCGTCTCAAAACGAAGAGCATCCAAAACTACTGTTTCAACTCCTTTTAACATCTTCACCGAAGAGGGGGGAATCTCTTTACAATCAGTCAAATAGGCAAACTTACCGATACGGTACCCAAAGACTTCACTGCGCCCATGAACTAATGGAATAGGAATAAAAAGTAGGTTGCCAATTGTTACCCCCCTAGAATCTACATCTTTAAGATTCAACTGGGGAGAACCGGCATGGGTGTTTTTTAATGCATAGGAAAAGCGGGAGGCGATATCAGCAAGCACTTGGGGCGGTCCGTAAACATCCAAGGCTTTGCTGTGAGTAAAAACTCGTACATCATCGATGCCGTTAATATGGTCGGCATGACTGTGAGTGTAAAACAGCGCATCAAGATGGTTAATATGAGCCCGTATCGCTTGTAATCTGAATTCGGGAGCAGTGTCGATAAGAATTGCTAATCCTTGATGGCGAATGAGTAATGAACAGCGGTACCGCTGATTCCGCGTATCAGTGGAAGTGCACACATCGCAGTTGCACCCGATGCGGGGCACCCCATGGCTGGTTCCCGTCCCTAAAAATGTAATGGTCATCCTTGCTCAATTCATCAACGTTTTCAACGTAACGTGCTCGTGATAACTGATGTTGAAAAACTTATTGGAAATTTCGGGGCTGAAAAAATAGATGAAAAAGAAAATCACAACGGCAAGGATAAGAGATTTAAAAAATGATCCTATTGCAGAACCTTTTGCCATACTGACTGCTCCTTATTAGCAAGAGTATGGTAACACAGACAAACAAAAATCGCCAGACGGCAGTTTAAAGAGTCATCACCATTGAAGCTCCGATTCTTCCTTCACTCCAAATTGGGGCTAACAGGGAAAATTCTGGCTCTGAGTAAGAAAAACCAGTAGAGGGGACTTGGTAGTTTAGCCCGAAAGAGAGCTTACTAATATGAATGTCGAGTCGAAGGCGGTAAGCTAGGCGAATGTCACTCAAAAAGTCTTCTAAGTCTTTTTGTCCCAATATATTGGACTCCGAACCGGCCCAAAAATCGATGTCAAAAGTATCTGTGACATTAAAGCCAAGCAGCGAACCCACCCCAAAGCTGAAAGTAGAAGCAACTGAAGATTTGGAAGAAAACCCCACGGCCACCATACCAAATAGGCGCTGGGCGATATCATCTTTGAATACCGCTTTACCTGTTTCACTGACATCAATAATTTCGCCTTGCTGAATCAGCATGTAGGCATCTAAATTGGCTCCCAGGATTTTTGCCCTCAGCTCCGTTCCGGTAGCCCAGTTATGCACATCAATAACAGAAGCTTGCAATACTTCATCAGAGGTAAGATCAAGTTGCAATTGGTTAATTGTTCCAACGCCAAGTGAAAACAGCTTACCGGCAAACAATAAGCCGGAGAAACTTACACTTAAAAGCAGCAGCACAACAAGCCGTTTCACACTCCCTCTCCTCTTTTCATACGCATGCCCCGCTTTTTGGTAAACGGGGCATGTCCTGTAACAACCATACGTTTAGATTAAAACAGCGTGTACAATAACGATACTCCCACTGTTCCGCCTGCTTCAAAGTCGGGCAACATCTTCTCCCAGTCCTGCTCTTCAAAAGTGAAGCCAGCGCTGTCGATGATGTAGCTAAGACCAAACAACAATTTGCCCAGTTTCAAATCGGCAGTCGCTCTGTAAGTCATCGGAGCATTCATGAAGGCAGTGGAAAAATCAACATCGGTTTCGGGGGTACCGGCAATCATTACTGTGGGATTGGCAAAATCGCTGTCAAATTGAACACTCATTCTTGGGCCCATCCCCAATCCGATGCGTAAAAGTCCCAGCAAGTCAAACGAGACACCGCCGGTAAGAATACCGCTGAGCTGATGCCCATCATCAATGCTGGAATACAGACCTGCCAATCCGACTTCGGCAAACAAAAGGCGCAAGCGGATATCGGGGCCAAAAGCCCAGTTCTCAATGTCTTCAAATCCGTCTTGCCACTCAAGTTCATCAGCTACAGATACGGCACCGTTGTATTGGGCAGTGGCTCCCAAACTCAGGCTCAGAATTCCGGCAAAAAGCCCCGCCGGGACCAGGGCAAGTATCATAAGCACCACAAGTATAGTCTTTCTCATGACAAAATCTCCTTTGCTAAGGAACCGAGTTCCCATGCTTTTCATAACATCACAGAAACCAAAAGGTTTCACTCTTTGCCTAAAATAGTCCTAATTGGATTGCAAGTCCAATTTTATCATGTTTAGATGAGCGCAAGATTTCTGTCCATCCACCCGGCTCGCCAATGCTTTTCAAATCACTGATGCTGTTCATCAGATAAAACAAGCCAATCTTTGCCGAACCAATCAACACATCCAAACCAAATTTCAGATGTATAGGTGAACTGTACAATACATCTTCAAAACTAACTGAAGAGGCATCAAGACCGTTAATTTTTGTCTCCCCCGCCTCAGGATACAAAAAATCGGTCGTCAAGCCCGTTCCCACACTAACATACAGTGAATCGGTTACCAACGGAACACTTACCGAAAGAGTCGACAGTAACGAGAAAGTCTCTTCGGTCTCTCCGTAAGGCATCAAAGCAACAACTGCAAGATCCAAAAAAGAGAAGCGGGTATTAACACCTATACCGATAGTCCACTGTTTCCCATTGCCCATACCGGCAAAAAAACCCTCTTCAGCAGAACTACTTGTATCATAAACTCCGCTTAACCCTATTCCCACTTCAAAAAGACTTCGGGCGCTAATGGGTGTTGCACAGACAAAGATAAGCACCAACAGTGCCGTTAAGCTTTTTGACAATCTGAACAATAGACTCCTCCCTAAGTTAACCGATACAGGTTACATATCATAACTATAACATCTGAAAGAGGGAAAAGGATACACTTTTTTTTACAGAAGCTTAGCTTACATCCACCGGAGATACGTTTAAAGTGTTTACTCCAAGAGTGTTATCCCTTAGAGTTGCTCAATCTCTGATAGCCACAAAGCACTGCTGCTGTCACTGCTCATACGTAGCTCCCCTCGGGGACTAAGCGCTACTGTTCCAACTTTCGGACCATCGGGTAGGCAGGAACGCTTAAACTGCTGAGAGAAAAAGCGGCTAATAAAAACTTTCAGCCACGATTTAAGCTCTGTTCGATCATAGGTATTACCAAAAGCATAACTGGCCAAACGGAACAATTTTGCCGGCCCGGCTCCCCTTCTGAGCATGTGGTAGAGGAAAAAATCGTGCAATTCGTAGGGCCCGACAATAGATTCGGTTTTTTGGGAAATCTCTCCGTTTGTAGGAGGAAGGAGCTCCGGTGAGACAGGAGTTGCTAAAATATCTTGGATAATAGGCTCCAACTCCTTAAGACCCAGCTGTTTGGCAGCAAATGCTATTAAAGGGCGTAGCAGTGTTTTGGGAATTGAACTATTAAGACCATACATCGACATATGATCGCCGTTATAGGTAGTCCACCCCAAAGCTAATTCTGACATATCGCCAGTTCCTACCACCAAAGCCCCCTCTTTGTTGGCAATATCCATGAGCACTTGCGTCCTTTCGCGAGCTTGCGAGTTCTCATAGGTACTATCATGGAGATTCGGATCGTGGTCGATATCGTGAAAATGTTGCAATACTGCCTTAGTAATATCGATACTGCGTACAGTGGTTCCCAAGGCTTTGCCCAATTCAAGAGCATTGTTTTTAGTCCGCTTGGTGGTGCCAAAACAGGGCATTGTAATAGCTAAAATTCCACTGCGCTTAAGCTCTAGTTTATCACAGGTAAGAGCGCTTACCAAAAGTGCCAAGGTTGAATCTAGGCCACCTGAGACCCCTATCACCATTTTTTGGGTACCGATATGTTGCAAACGCTTAGCCAAGGCAGCTGTTTGAATCGCCACAATAGTTGCACATCTAGTAGATAATCGTGTTTCGTCTGTCGGAACAAACGGTGTTTTAGCAATATAGCGGGTAAGAGGAGTCTCTTTCAACGGTAAATCAAACCAAATTGTTTGGTAGTTTAAATCATGTACATTGCAAAACAGAGGCGATTTTTGCCGCTCCGAAACAAGATAGTGCACATCTATTTCACTACGAAGAATCCCTTCAAAACCAACAGGACTTTCGGCAAGCAGCGTGCCGTTTTCAGCCACCATGTTATGAGCTAGGCATACAGCATCGGTACTTGATTCGCCTTGGCCCGAAGAAGCATACACATAAGCCAGCAGATTTTGAGCACTATGCATAGAAACAAGATTTCTTCGGTATTCAGCTTTTTCTACCAACTCAGGACTTGATGATAAATTAAGCACCAGTGTTGCCCCGGCAGCTGCATGATAAATAGAGGGGGGAGAGGGAACCCACACATCATTGCAAATTTCAACAGCAAAGATCAATGAAGCAAGCGAGCTACAGCCAAACAACAAATGGACGCCAAAAGGAATTGGCAGACCATCAATGATGATTGTCTGATTCATTTTCTCAGAAGCGGCAAACCACCTGATCTCTTGCTGCCCTTCACTGTTACTTACATAGCTTTTGGGAACAATGCCCAAAATTCTCCCTTTGTGGATAACAGCCGCACAGTTATACAGCTTACTTTCATGCAAAAGGGGCAAACCAACAACAGCAATAAGATCTAACGGTCCAGAGGCTTCAACGACCATTTGCAGAGCTTCCAAAGAGCCTCTTAGAAGTATTTCTTGGTAAAATAAATCACCGCAACTGTAGGAACTTAACCCCAATTCAGGGAAAACGGCCACATCAACCCCTTGGGCAGCAGCTGCTTGTAGCAAAGAGATAGTCTGTAATGCATTAAATTGCGTATCGGCAACTTTAACCTGCGGTGTAATAGCAGCTACTGTTACAAACCCATCTCTCATACACGCCTCCTAAGGACTCTCCTGTACCATACTCTGAATATAAACGATTGCATAGCAACCAAAGTCATACATCTATTTTATGTCACAAAAACAAATACAGAGTGAATTCTTTCTACTTTCTGCCTATGTACCCACCGCTAATCCCCCGAGAATCGGCAATGACAATAACAGCATCGGGAGAATGGGCATTAATTAACGCTACGGCTGAGGCAATTCTTTTGCGCTTTAAATGCAGAAGCAATATGTCCCGTTCCCCGCTGCGTCCCATCCCTCTAAGCACAGTCACGGCAAAGTTCTCACTGCGCAGGGTTTCAGCTAAGGCTTTACTTTCGGGAGAATCGGGAACAATGACCTGAATACTGCTTAAGCCAAAAGCTAATTTGTCCTCTAACCATGATCCTAAATAGTTGCCCACCGAAAACGCTAAGGCAAAGACTAAGATACGCAATGGGTCTTCTTGGTACCCTTCCAAAACGGTGCCGGTAATAACCAGCCACAACAGAATATCAAAAAAAGCAATGAGGGCCCCCTTGACTCGCTCTCCTCTGTTGATGAGAACCATTCTCAGGGTAGAGACTGTCACTTCAATAATCTTGCCGAAGAAAATAAGGAAGTATAACCAAATTCCAAGACGCTGCAGAATATCCACCGTCAACCTCCAACACGTAAGCTAGAAACCTAATATACCATTCATTGTTCTGAATTGGAACAAAAGCGACCTTTGAACAAAAACAAAGAGACCAAAGCCAAAACCACAACAACTGCCAAAGGAGCTAAGAACTCCCATGAAAGAGGATTATCAAGATTAGCAGCGGCAATGGTAGTGGCTACCATCACCGGAGCGATGCCAAGTACTCCACCACCTATGTAGGAGCCATAGGGAATGTGTAAAGAGCCTAAAAAGAGATTGCTCAGTTCATGAGGTATTTTACCGATAAATTTTACTAAAAAGGTAAACAGGAATGCAGAGTTTTCCTTTAGTTGCTGCAGTGTTTGCAACTTGGGAAACGTTCCTGTCAATCTATCGACCACCTTTTTAGCAGCAAAACGGCCAAACAGATACGGAGCTTGCATATTAATCACAATACCCAGAACATTCACTGCCAAAGCCCATCCCAGTGGATACATATTGGCACTAGCGGCATACAACAAAGCATACGGTAGGCCAAAAGAGATTGATTTTAAAGCATATAACCCCAATAACGAAAGAAGCGACACAAAGGGGTTTTGAAGTGACAACTGCTGCAAAGCATTAAGCGAACTCAATCCATGCCGTAAGACAAAGCGACTTATCACAACCAAAGCAACCAGAAGGCTCACTATCCGCACAATCTGTACCAGTGATGATCCTGTTTTGGCATTTTTTTCTTCCATCCCTTTATACATACAGATAATCGGCAACTAGGCAAGCTCTGAATCACAGCTTACGTTCTTGCCAAAAAATGAACTCTCTTTACAAATGTAAAGTTTTTACTTCTAAATTTTACATTTGACAAACAAATCAGCGAAATGATACACTTTTACCACATCAGAAGGAGAAAGCGGTATGACATTGCCACGCACTATTCACCAGCAGCTGCACTACAAAATGCTGCTCACCCGTGAGTTCGAGCTAACAGCCTCCCGCCTTTTTGTCCAGGGAAAAGTCCATGGGACGGCCCATTTCTGCATTGGCGAAGAGGCAAGTGGAGTCGGAGTCTGCTCTGCTTTGGAAAAAGAAGATTATATAACTCAAACTCATCGCGGCCATAACCAAGGTATCGGCAAAAATATGGACATCAATAAAATGATGGCCGAATTTTTAGGCAAAGAGACTGGCTACTGCAAAGGAAAAGGGGGATGTATGCACATCGCCGACTTTTCAGTGGGAAGCTTGGGGGCTAACGGAATAGTAGCCGGAGGCATTCCAATTGCCACCGGAGCCGCTTTAAGTCAAAAATATCGGGGCAGTAAACATATTACTGTCTGCTTTTTTGGTGACGGAGCTACCAATGAAGGGGCTTTTCATGAATCGCTTAATCTTGCCAGCGTGTGGAAACTGCCGGTTCTGTTTGTCTGTACGAACAACCAGTACGGCATGTCGACTCCCTTAGCCAAATCGATGAACATTGAAGACATCTCAATTAGAGCCACCAGTTATGGAATAAAAGGGCTGAGCCTTGATGGCAATGATGTCGTTACGATTTACAACGAGACAAAAAAAGCCAAAAAGTACGTTCAAGAACATGGACCGATGCTAATGGTGTTAGAAACATATCGGTGGATGGGTCACTCCAAAAGTGATGCCCAGCTCTACCGCAGCAAAGAAGAGGTGGAAAGCTGGAAAGAAAAATGTCCCATCAAGCGCCACCACGAATATTTAGTGAAAGAGAAAATATTCAGCGAAGAACAGCTGGCCCAAATGCAAGAAGAAGCCGTATTAGCTATTAAAAAGGCCGTTGAATTTGCCGAAAACAGCCCCGAATTACCGATCGAGCGCATCTTTGATGATGTGTATGCCCCATAAAAGAGGAGAAAGCTATTCATGCGTGAAATAACCTATGCACAAGCAATCAACGAAGCGATGAGCGAAGAGATGCGCAAAGACGACTCCATCATTTTTTTGGGAGAAGATATCGGTATCTATGGCGGCGCTTTTGGTGTTTCCAGAGGAATGTACGAAGAATTCGGACCCACCCGTATTCTTGATACTCCCATCAGCGAACTGGCTATCACCGGAGCCGCTGCTGGAGCTGCCATGACGGGCCTGCGCCCCATTGTCGAAATCATGTTCAGTGATTTTATAACGCTGGCTATGGAACAACTGGTTAACCAAGCGGCCAAAAACCGCTTCCAATTCGGCGGTCAAGGCTCTGTCCCCATGGTCTTAAGGGCCCCCGGAGGCTCAGGAACCGGTGCAGCGGCTCAACACAGCCAAAGTCTTGAAGCTTGGGTAGCCCACGTGCCGGGATTAAAAGTAGTTATTCCTTCTACCCCTTACGATGCGAAAGGGCTCCTGAAAGCCTCCATTCGCGATAACAACCCCGTTGTCTTTTTGGAGCAAAAATTGCTGTATCGCCAAAAAGGATTAGTGCCTGAAATTGAAGATGAGTATATAATTCCTTTGGGAAAAGCCGACATCAAAAAAGAGGGGACCGATGTTTCAATTATTACCTATGGGCGAATGGTAGACCGCTGTTTGCTCGTGGCTGATCAAATGGCTCAAGAAAAAGGACTCTCTATAGAAGTTGTTGATATCAGGACGCTGATTCCTTTGGACAAGGAGGCCATCATCGCTTCAGCTAAAAAAACAGGCCGTGTTTTAGTTGTCCATGAAGCCTGCCAAACAGGGGGATTTGGAGCAGAGCTGGTGGCCACCATTGCCGACAGCGAAGCCTTCTTTTATCTTGATGCCCCGATTAAACGTCTGGGGGGATTAGATGTACCAATCCCTTACAACCCCACCTTGGAAGCTCAAGTGGTGCCGACCGAAGAAAAAATTAGAACAGCAATTATGGCGCTGCTGTAGGAGGAGTCGATGGCTGAAGCAATCATTATGCCCAAAACGGGAATGGCGATGACTGAAGGAACTGTCATCGAGTGGTATAAAAACGTAGGCGATACTATTCATATCGGAGACGTTGTAGCTCAAATCGAAACTGACAAATCGACTATGGATTTAGAAGCCGATGTCAGTGGAACCTTGTTAGCAATTGTTCATCCCCAAGGAGCAGTAGTCCCAGTTACTCTTCCCATCGCTTGGGTAGGCAAAAAAGGAGAGGCTATCCCACAGCCAATCCAAGAAGAAGAAGAACAACAAGAGGTTGAAAAACCACAGCAGATTAGAATAAGCACCCCAGTTGCCGTTGCTGCCACCCCAGCTGCCAAAAGAGTTGCATCTGAGCAAAACATCGATTTGGCTACTGTTGAACCAAGTGGGAAAAGTGGCGAGATTGTGGCAAAAGATGTCCTAAAAATTACCCCTTTGGCCCAACGGATTGCCGCTGACAAACAAATTGATGTGACTCAAATTAAAGGATCGGGGCACCAAGGTAAAATCTTTGCCAAAGATGTGGTTGAACAAACCACTACTAAACAAACGCGCTTGGCTTTAACCAACATTCAAAAAATTACAGGCAAACGGATGCTGCAAAGCGCGCAGACCATCCCCTCTGTCACAGAAAACACCAAAGCCGATGTAACTGAGTTATTGGCCCTTAAACAACAAATCTTAGAACAAAGCGGAATTAAAGCGACTGTCAATGATTTAATTATTAAAGCAACCGCCTCCGCCTTAAAAAAACATCCCAAGCTTAACTCTACCTTGGATGGCGATGACCTTATGCTTAAAGAGCATGTCGATTTGGGAGTGGCTGTAGCCACTAAAAAAGGATTATTGGTTCCCGTATTACGCCAAGCAGAGCTCTATAGCCTGACAACACTGGTTGAAAAAATGAGATCCTTACTCACCGCTGCTCATAACGGCAAACTTACTCCCGATGAACTCAGTGGATCCTCATTTACCCTCTCGAATGTAGGTATGTACGGAATTACCTCTTTTACTCCCATTATTAATCCCCCTG
The DNA here is from genome assembly GCA_050950025.1 of Sphaerochaetaceae bacterium. GTDB lineage: Bacteria > Spirochaetota > Spirochaetia > Sphaerochaetales > Sphaerochaetaceae > JBMNGW01. The sequence goes on from JBMNGW010000004.1 coordinate 162,219, forward strand.
AAGCAGCTATTTTAGGTGTTTGTGCCATTGAACAACTCCCCCGTTTTATTAACGGAACTCTATGCGAACGCTCAATTATGACATTGAGTCTCAGCTTTGATCATCGGGTGGTCGATGGAGCCGAAGCGGCGCTCTTTTTGCAATCGTTAGTTGCGTTGCTGGAACAGCCGTTGAACCTGTTGGTTTAGGAGATACAGATGAGTCTAAAAACAGTCGATATCGTAATCATTGGAGGTGGACCTGCTGGGTACATTGCCGCCATTAAATCTGCGCGGTTAGGGGCTTCGGTAGTGCTCATCGAAGAGCATGAGGTGGGGGGAACCTGCCTAAATCGGGGGTGTATTCCCACCAAGTATTACAGCCAAAGTGCCCATTTACTAAATCAACTGACCCAAGGCGCCAGCCGAGGAGTTGTATATGATGGATCAAAAATCCACTTCGATATGCTTAAAGCCAAAGCCGGCAAACAAAAAAGTGTCCGCAAGCTAACTGCAGGAGTCCGTTCTTTGCTCAAAGGCGCTAAAGTAGAGCTGATTAACCAACGAGCACGCATTACAAAAAACGGGACCGTGGCACTTGTCGATGGCACCATCATTGAAGCCAAGCGGATCATTGTGGCAACCGGCAGCCGTTCAGCTCGCATCCCCGTTCAAGGCATAGACAGCCCTTTGGTACTCGACAGCGATGCCATCTTAGATTTGGAAAGTGTTCCCAAGCGCCTAGCTGTCATCGGCAGTGGTGTTATTGGTGTCGAATTTGCCTCTATTTTCCACAGTTTTGGCTCCGAAGTCTCTCTTATTGAACTAAAGCCACGTATTTTAAGCGACAGTGATACACAGTTATCTCAAGCTTTGGCCTCCTCTTTTGCCAAACGGGGAATCACGATGCATGTCGATACGACAGTCTCTTCCATTCAGACCAACAACACCAGTGCCACTATCATTCTTGCTAACGGCTCCTCCTTGGAAGCCGATACGATTCTTTTGGCAGTGGGAAGAAAAGCCGATCTCTCTTTTTTGGAAGATCCCTCTTATATCCGAAGCGAGGGGGGACGCATCGTCACCGATGAGACAGGCTTAACAAGCAAACCCCACATTTACGCAGCTGGAGATGTGACAGGCAAAGCCTTTTTGGCTCATGCGGCTTATCATATGGGAGAATGTGTAGCCCATAATGTATGTGTCGATTTAGGTCTGCTAAAAGAAGAGCATAAACGGTTCTCTCTGGACACTGTCCCGTCGGTGGTCTATTCTATTCCGGAGGTCTCCTCTGTCGGTTTAAGCGAAGAAGAGGCCAAACTGGCATATGAAGTGACAAGTGGTACCTTCCCTTTGGCAGCCAACGGCAGGGCCCTAAGTGCCGGTGAGCCGGAAGGGTTTGTAAAAATTGTTGCCGATAAGCGCTATGGACAAATTCTGGGAGCAAGTTGTGTGGGAATGAACGCCTCTGAGATTATCAACGAGGCCGTTTTGGCAATGAAAAACGAACTGACTGTTTATGAGGTTGCCGAGGCCATCCACGCTCATCCCACCATTTCAGAGGCCTTCAAAGAGGCTGCTGCTGCTTGCGCCGACCGCTGTTATCATATGCCGTAAGGGGTAAGGTGTGAGTGGATACGTTCAAAAGGACCGCGACTTTTTCATCAGTATAGCCCGTCGCTATTTTTTTGACGAAAAGTCACAGCAGCAGATTGCTCAAGAATTTGGCATCAGCCGCCCCACTGTCTCCAACATCCTCAAAAAATGTAAAGAACTGGGGATTGTACAAATAAAAATCGAAGATAATTACCCCTACGCCACCAGTGCCGGAGATGCTTTGGTAAAAGCATTTCCTTTACAACAAGCCTTAATTACGCCCACTAACGGAGCTGATACGCTAAAAAAAGATGTCGGTTTGGTTGGAGCTCAGTACAGTGCCCAACTGCTACAAACCTACAAGAAAATTGGCATTGCTTGGGGAACAAGCCTTTATCACATGGTGCATCAATTACCAACAGCTCAAGTTCCTGATGCCCAAATTGTTCAACTGATGGGAGGCTTTGGAACCTCTTCAGTCCAGTACGACGGCTCTGATTTAGCCCGCGAATTTTCCAAACGGGTCTTTGGTAAGTATTACCCGCTACAGTGCCCTGTTTTGGTTAAAGATGAAGTAGTGAAAAAGCTCTTTCTCAAAGAACCGGCTATTGCCGATACACTGAAGATGACTAAAAACCTTGAAGTTGCTTTTGTCGGTATCAGCAGCAACAGTCCCGACCAAAGTGCCATGGTCAGAGCCGGCTTTTTATCAGAAGAAGAAGCTTTGGAAATTCAAGCTGCAGGGGCAGTGGGACATGTGTGCGGTTACAGTTTTGACTCTTTGGGCAACATGCTCGATATCTCATACAACCGCCGCATCATCGGCATTGAGTTTGCCGATTTTCTCTCCATTCCTGTTAGAGTAGGTATTGCTTATGGCCAACAAAAAGCTCAGGCCATCAAAGCTAGCTTACAAGGGGGACATTTGACCACCCTCATCACCGATGAAAAAACGGCTTACCACATCTTAGACTCTTAGCCCAACTTATCCCCATTTTCTACCGGTTTATCAGGAACAATGAGAACAACACCCTGCTGGGAATATGTGCCCAAAATCAGGACCTCAGAAAGAAAAGAGGCAATCTGGCGCACGGGGAAATTCACCACAGCCAAAACCTGCTTACCAATCAAATCAGCTGGTTTGTACAGCTGAGTAATTTGGGCACTGGATTGCTTTATTCCCACCTGGGGACCAAAGTCGACCCATATTTTGTACGAAGGATTTCTAGCCTCCAAAAAAGGCTTAACTTTTACGATCTCCCCCACCCTAATATCAAGTTTTGCAAAATCTTCATAAACAGCCATACAGCTGTTGTACAGCAAGACCAAGAAAAATAAAACTCCCTAAATGACCTAATAAAAACTCCACAAATGAGCTAATTGACTTTACAGTTGGCATATCAGTATTCATTATGTTCTCAGGAAAGAAGAATGTACTATAAGAGATTTGCCGATGATATGCTTATAGAAAGGCTTAAAGGAGCAGGAGCTGTTTTAATTCGTGGACCTAAAGGCTGCGGAAAAACAGAAACTGCACTCCAAGTTGCTAAAAGTACCATTCTGATGGATACCGATGTATCGGTACCGTATGCAATGGAACTAGATCCAGGAAGATTGCTTGTCGGGGATGTGCCGCACTTAATTGATCAGTGGCAAGAGTATCCCCATATTTGGAATTACGTTAAGCGTGAAGTAGACACTAGAAAATTGGCTGGTCAATTTATTTTAACAGGTTCTTTTTCAAAGAATAAAACGAAAGATAAAAATATACGACTCCACTCCGGCTCAGCCCGTGTTTCTATTATTGATATGAGACCGATGTCCTTGTATGAGCGCAAATGGTCAACAGGTGAGGTGAGTCTTGAAAACCTAATCCAAGGAGAACTCCCGTTTTCAAAAGAAGTTTCAGTCACACTGAAGGAGCTAGTTGACCAATTAATCCTTGGCGGGTGGCCAACCAATCTAAACCGAACTGCAGCTAATGCTGCTCAGTCAATGGTTGATTATGTAACATTAACAAGCGAAGTTGACATCCAAAAAGCAACTGAAATAGGATTTAATCCGCTTAAAGTAATGAATTTGATGCGATCATATGCGCGGAACATATCGACTGAAGCTTCACTAGCGACATTAACTTGGGACGTAAATGGCAGTGAACCAATTGTAGTCACTGATACTGCATCAGCTTACATTGATGGGTTAAAACGTGTCTGGGTTATTGAAGATCTTCCCGCTTGGAGCACCCATATTCGTAGCCGTGATACGCTACGCAAAGGGCCTAAACGACACTTTGTCGATCCCTCTTTGGCTATAGGAGCTCTTAGCCTTTCAGCAGAAAAACTCCTTAACAATCTACAGTATCTTGGCTTTCTTTTTGAGTCTCTTGTCATCCGTGATTTACGAATTTACGCTGATGTTTATGGCGGAAAAGTGTATCACTACCGTGATTCATCAAACTTAGAAGTTGATGCGATTATTGAATATCCTGATGGGAGATGGGCAGCGTTTGAAATCAAGATGGGCTTTGGTAAACAAGATGAAGGAGCTAAAAATCTTCTAAGATTTGCTCAGAAAGTTAATACAACTAAAATTGGAGAACCAGAGGCCTTAACCGTAATTACCTTCAATGGTTTTGCTTACCGGAGAAAAGATGGAGTGAACGTTGTGCCTATTGGGACATTAAGAGCATGATTAATTCAAAAAAGGGAGATGAAAATCATCTATCATTAAGAAAGCTTTCTCTTTGCCTTCTTCTCAAATAATCACATCATTAAAACTCACATTTGCCCATATATCACCAAGCAGGAATTACGCTCAATGAACAACAAAGCCAAAGATATTTATTAATGTACTACAAACTGGAAGATGTTATGGACGAGAGTTGCCGAATAATTGCCGTTAATGCAATTAGTTAGCAACCCTTTTTCTTGGTTTAACTGCGGAACTTAGGAAATAGCAGCAAAAAAAAGATGCATCGTAAGGCGAATCTCTTTTTTTGATTCATTTAGCAATGCATCATGTCTATAAATATGTAACAACTACTTTATTTAATTATCTCAAAACACTTCAAAGCATCTTTGATTGCCTCTATTTTTTCAGATGTTGGGTGTTTCCGTTCTTGTTTTAATTCTTCTACTGCATTGGGAGCATAACACATGGGTAATCCCAAATCTCTTTTTGCTTCTACTATATGAAAATACAATAAAAGAGATGAGGATGGTTCTCTTTTACAAAAAGAACTCTTTGTTATTAATTGTTAACAAAAATGTAAGAATCAATTTAGGACGATAACTTCATCACAACAGCACTCTCGGTATGGCTAGTTTGGGCAAAGAGGTCAAACATCTTTAGTTTCGTTAGCACATAGCCGCCTTGGCTAAAGGCTTTGGCATCACGGGCTAAAGTAGCACTATTGCAACTAACATACATAATAGTTTGTGGTCTAAGAGCAGTGATGGCTTGTATAACTGGTTTACTCAGTCCCACCCGTGGCGGATCAACAATAATGGTATCGGCAGCTTTAAGTTGGTGAGAGTCGCTCCAGTTCTCTCCACTTTGACTATAAAAGTGGGTGTATTGTAAATTCTTGCCCGCTAAGGCCAAACAACGGGGATCTTTTTCTACAGCAATGACTGTATTCAAAGGGCTTTCAACACACAAAGCAAATGTCCCCACCCCACTGTACAAATCAATAATCCGCTCTCCTTGGGCATGTTGATGAACAAACTCTCCCATCTGTGGCAACAAAAGGTAGTTTGATTGAAAAAAGACCTGTGCATCACTGACAATCTTTTTTCCCAACAGCTCAAAGCTCACTTCTTGATCATCAAAAGCAACATCACTGCCATTGCTGAGGGCAGAAACCTGTTTTTGTTCTCTTTTTAAAAGGAGCTTCCGCTTGGAACCCAAATAGGTGTTTAACCGCATCACAGAGGACCATACAATGATTAATATCGACAAGCGTAGTGCTTTGGCGCTCAAGAAAGCCAACGTTACCGTTTTGCCAATCAGTGTGGAAGCGAACTCGACTGCGGTATCCCCACTGCTTAGCAGAGGCAAGAGGAAGCTCTTCATACGAGTCGGCTTCAATGTCCCCTAGACGCTGTAAATTCTCTTTGACTAACTGGCGCTTAATTTCTTGCTGAGCTTCTATTGAAGCATATTGGAAATCACAGCCGCCACAGCGTCCATAATAGGGGCAAGCAGGTATCACTCTGGCATCAGAGGGCTCTATGATATCAACAAGGATCCCGCGGCTGAAATCTTTTTTCTGCTGCACAATGCGCACATCAACTAGCTCACCAGGCAACACTTGCCCCACAAAAAGGGCCTTACCTTCATAACGGGCCAACCCCTCCCCTTGAGATACTACTTTTTCAATGCGCACCCGCTTTATCATCCGCTGTAGCCCACTAAGGTGCAAAACTGCTCAACATAGGTGCCAATTACCTCAAGACTTTGTTCCCAAAAAGAGGCGTTATCAATATCTAAACCAATAGTTAAGGCCACATTGGCAACAGAGTCTTGGCCACTGAAAGTCAGAAGACGATCATACTCAGGACCAAAATCATCACTTTCTTGTCCTTTACGATACACCCCTAAGCCAAAAAGTTGACCAAAAGCATAAGGGTAGTTATAAAACGAGAGATCGCTACTGTCAGTAGTGTCCTTTAACTGCCCACATATAGGGATGAAGGGCTTGAGGATCCAAAGCATCTCCATAGCTCTTTATTTGAGAATCGATCATCAACTCATTTAGCTCATCGCTTAGTAACTCCCCCTCTTTGCGTTTAGCAAACAGGGCATTTTCAAAATAGTAGCGGCTGAGAATATCGACACACGTTTGGGTGGCGTCTTGTAAAAAACCTTCAATCAGAGAAATTTGCTGCTTTTCTGATGCTTCTTCCATGGCGCCTTGGAATACCAAAATTTGGCTAAAAATAGAGGCTGTTTCGGCCAATGTCATCGGATATTGGCGCAGTAGTGCACCCTGATGATACGTCAAACTATCATGATACGCATGTCCCATCTCATGAGCCAATGTCGATAACCCATCGAAGGTACCATCATAATTCACTAAAATACGCGATTCTTTGGCTAAGGGGAAACTCGTGCAATAGGCTCCTCCCACTTTGGCACTGCGTGGTTGACTATCAACCCAGTTTTTCTCAAAAGCACTCTGAGCAAATTGGCCCATCGGTAGATGGAAACGAGAAAACTGCTCAACAATGAAAGCAGTCGCTTCTTGGTAACTATAAGAGCGATTCTCCGTTCCCAAGGGGGCAAAAAGATCGTAAAAAGCAAGGCGTTTAAGACCCAGAGCGTGGGCTTTAGCATATAAATAGCGGCGAAACATTGGCAGGCTTTTTTCAATAGAACCTATCATGGCTTCTAAGCTTTGCCCACTGATACGAGCTTGAAAAGCAGAACGCTCTAAAGGCGAAGCATAACCACGTCTGCTATCAAGGGTTAATGTAGTCCCTTTGACTCCGTTTAAAGCAGAAGCTAAGGCAATTTCATGGTGCTTCCACACCTCCAGTTCTGCCTCAAATGCTTTTTGACGAATACTTCTTTGGGCATCAAAAGCCATTGAGCGTAATTGGATAACCGTTTTAGTTTGTCCTTCCCACTTTGTTTGGGCAGTCGAAGAGATCGCTTCTTGCAACCTACTCCATGCATCGGTACCACTGCGATTCAAATCACTAGCTAAATGTTCTGCCTCTTCGCTCATTGTATGGCTTTGTAAATCCAGCAGCTCTTTTATAACAAAGGCATAAGGGGCCAAATCTTGGTCTTCACCGACTAAGGCCAACACTTCTTCCTTTCTTTGTGCCAACCCATTTAAAAGCTGCACATCAAACGAGCGTAGTTCCATCAAGGCCTCTTCCACTCTATTAACAGCTCTCATAGCCTCTTTGTCGGCAGTGTTGACGCTCAAAAGAGCCCTTGCATAGGCATACAATGTTTCTGAAGTATCTAAGGCTTGCTGATAGATTCGCAGCACTTCTGTTAGCCACGAAGCTTTTTCAGGGGCTTGCAAAAGCTCTTTGCCTTTGGCAACCAGTGAAGATAAGGTAAGTAAATCAGCCGAAAATTCAGCACTTTGCAGTGATGGGTAGATGCTGTTAAGATCCCAGTGGGGTAAATGTTCCATACTTATAATCCTAGAGCTGCAATGATGCAATCTCTTCGTCGTAAATCTGTTGTAAGGCATTCCAAAAAGAGGCAGGAACGGCTATTGCTTTTGCCAACTTAGTTGCAAAAGTGCGGCTAATAGTACTCTTTCCCGTTAAAACACGATTAATATGAGCTTCTGAAAAGCCGGTAGCCTGAGAAAGTGTCGATACGCTTATCTGGAGCTCTTTTAGTGCTTCTTGCAATGTTTCACCGGGATGGATAATAAATTCTTTTTCTAAACCTTTTCTTATCATATGCTTGGTGTCATCTTACAACTGAAGCTGGTATTCTGCAATCTTGTTGATTAAAGTCCGTCGGGAAATGCCCAGCTCTTCTGCTGCTCTAGTCCTGTTGCCTTCCCAACGGTGTAAAGCTTTAATAATGGCTTCCACTTCGACTTCTTTGAGACTTTTGGCTATTGAATCATCCCCAAAAGAGTAGGATAGAGGGTTGTTTTCTTCAGCTGGTCTGCTGATACTTTGGCGCAGGTCCAACCCTTCAACTCCGACAACCGGTCCATTGGCAAAAATAACTGCCCGCTCCAAAATATTTTCCAGCTCTCTGACGTTCCCATAAAAGGGGTGAGCTTGCAATGCCTCTAAGGCTTCTTGAGAAAAGCTTTCGACGCGGTTACCCATTTGACGATTGAGCTTGTTAAGAATCACGGCTGCCAAAAGAGGGATATCTTCCCGCCGTTCTCGCAGAGGAGGTAATTCTATGCGTACCACATTAAGCCGGTAAAAAAGGTCTTCCCGAAACTGCCCTTCACGAACCCGCTCTTCCAGGTTTTTGTTGGTTGCCGAAATAATTCTGGCATTAATGGGAATGGGGCTGGTCCCTCCCAATCTGGTAATTTTGCGCTCTTGAATGACTCGCAGCAGCTTCACTTGCAAGGACAAAGGCATATCACCAATTTCATCTAAAAAGAGGGTTCCTCCGCTAGCTAGTTCAAACATGCCGATTTTACGCCCTACCGCTCCGGTAAAAGCCCCCTTCTCATAGCCAAACAGCTCACTTTCCAATAAATTCTCAGGTACACCACCAATGTTGATAGCTACAAAAGGGGCGGCTGCCAGTTGCGAAGAGCTGTGAATTTGCCTGGCGACTACTTCTTTGCCGGTACCACTTTCTCCGGTAATTAGTACCGTTGCCGGAGAGTCGGCAATGCGACCAATAATCTCTTTAATGCGTTGCATCGATTTGGACTCACCCACCAAATCATCACCGGTTCCCTCTAAGGAGCGAGCCGTACTTTCTACCAACGTTTTAAGTTTTTGGGCTTCAATAAGCTTGCGCAGCCTAATGGTCAGCTCCTCAGGATCAAAAGGCTTTACAATATAATCTTGTGCTCCCTCTTTTAAGGCACTGACAGCATCTCTGATTTCCCCGTGGGCACTGATCATAATCAGGGGCATTTGAAACCCTTCTTGGCGAATCCATTTTATTAAACTGATACCATCCATCCCCGGCATTTTTAAATCGATGAGGCAGGCATCATAGAGCTGCTCTCTAAGCAAGCGTTGAGCCGAAAGGCCATTTTCGGCTCCGTCGCTTTGCAACCCCTCCAAACTCAGATACTTGCGCATCAACTCTCTAATATTAGGCTCATCATCAACGATTAAAATTCTCATCGGCTCTCCTTCCTATGCATGCTCAAGCGGAAGAATCACTTCAACAACAGTGCCTCCCCCCTCTCTTGGATAGAGCTTCAAATTACCTCCGCGAGCTTGGACAAACTGGCGGCTGATAGCCAACCCTATGCCCGAGCCATGGATTTTGGTGGTAAAAAAGGGATCAAATATCTTTTCCATATTCTCTTCGGGAATTCCTTCACCTCGGTCGCGAATATACACATGGATGGTATGGCGCTTGCCTTTAACCAATTCCACTTCAACATTGGGCTTTTGATCACCACAACTTTCAAGAGCATTTTTAAGTAAATTCTCAAACACAGAGCGGACTCGATCGGGGTCAAAGAGAATTATTGCCCTGTTCATTTTTGGTGGCAGTAAAACAACTTGGTTTAAAAAAGTGTGTCTAAGAGATTCCAAAAGATCGATTAAATCGATTCTTTCGGGAGTTCCCACCGGATTGCGCAAAAAATCAGAAACCTTATTGGTCAATTGGGTCAGTCGATGCACTTCTTGATCAATGACAGCCAAATCTTCTTTGGAAGAAGAAGGCAGTGTTTTATTAAGTAGTGCCATTTGCAAGGTGATAGCACTTAAGGGGTTTTTAATCTCATGGGCCAATGTGCGGGCAGCTTCGCCTAAGTTTACTAAGCTCTCTTGTTTGGCCAACCGCTCACGGTACATTCGGTTGCTATTATAAATAGTGTACACAGCATATAAAAATACAGAAAGGAGCAGGATAGCACTGATGCTGAAAAACCGGACAAGAACCATTTTCTTATGGTACTGCTCCCCATCAAAAAGGATGTACAATACGTCGGGAAAAGTTAAAGGCGAAGGGAGATAACCGCTTTCTTCTAACATAAAACTCCCTGTCTCAACTTGAATACTTAAACGGCTGAAGCGAAAGTATTCAATCAAACCGGTTGTTTTATTGTACGTAGCCACCCCTTGGTTTAACTGAGAAGGGGGGCGATTTTGCCACATTACGCGAAACCGCTCCAACGGCAAAGTATTGGGCACCGAACCCAACCCCAGACGTAGTCTCCCATTATTAGAATAAACACCAAGGCCAATGACATTGCCCTCTTCCATAGCCGAGAGGGCTCGGGAGTGCTCTTCTTGGAGCAACAGCAAAGCCGAAGAGGCAAACCCCCTTTCGGCTTCAAATTGCATCAGCGTATTCTCTTTGGAAATAATTGATTGGGAAAGAAACAGAACCAGTGTTACAAGCAAGACAAAAAGAAAGAGGAGTCCTCCGATGACAAACAGATGTTCTTTGCCCTCAACAAAACCCCAATTTCTGCCTCTACTCATAATTTAATGCCTCTATTGGATCGAGCTTGGAAGCTTTCATTGCCGGATACCAACCAAAGAAGACTCCCACAAACATTGAAAACCCAGCAGCCAGCAAAAAGGAGCCGTAACTGACATACAATCCCCAGCCCAACACATTGGCCACCAAATAGCTTAAAAGTGTCCCCAATCCTATACCGATTAATCCTCCGGTAACAGTCAAAACAATCGCTTCGGTAATAAATTGCCCCATAATGGTCCAAGGAGAGGCTCCCATTGCTTTACGAATACCAATTTCTCTTGTCCTTTCGGCAACTGAAACCAACATGATGTTCATAATCCCAATCCCCCCGACAACGAGTGAAATGGCAGCAATGGCAGCTAAAAAGCTGCTGAATGTACCGGTAATTTGTTCAGCCATTTCAGCCAAACTAGCTGGGGAAAAAAGACGGTAGGCATCACTGCCAATAGAAGAGTCAAGATAATCGGTGATGGCATCACTGACAGCCAGAGAATCGGCCCCATCGGCTACTCGCACCACATACGAGCCGACAATCGAAGGCTTAATAAAGCGCTGAGCATAGGTGTTGTAGGGAATATAGACACTGTTGTTAAACTGTAAATTAAACGAAGCATCTTTAGCTTCCATCACTCCCACCACCAAATAACTTTTAGCTTGGTTGCGATACAACGATATGTACTGCCCTATAGCCTCATTATTGGGAAACAGCTCATCGGCTACATCGGAGCCTAAAACCACAACTTGGCGGCTGGCCATATTATCGTATAAAGAGAAAAACTCCCCTTCACTCACCTTATAATCAAGAATTTCAGCATAGACACTTTGTACGCCACTGACGGTGGCCATCATACTCTTTTGACCAATGCGCAATGTGGCTTGGGAGCTGTTGACCGGCAATACCGTTTTAATATCATTAACATTGGCCATCAGACGATCGCCAAAATCCTCAGTAAACTCATTGGCTGCTTTTTCAGATCGGATGGGGAAGATGGTGACCATCTCCAGTCCCCCTTCGACGATTGTTTGGGTAATGCTCTTAGTGGCACTTTGGCCTAAGGTAAGAATGGCAATCACTGAAGCCACACCGATAACGATCCCCAATAAGCTCAAAAGCGTTCGCATTTTGCTGGTGGCCATATCTTTAAGGGCCAATTTAATATTCTCCCAGATCATTTATCCCTCCAGCTTCCCATCACGCACATAGATCTGGCGCTTGGCTCTCATGGCAATATCACGATCGTGGGTGACCACAACAACGGTTCTCCCTTCGGCATTGAGCTCTTCAAACAGCTCCATAATTTGGTTTCCTGTGTTAGTATCCAAAGCTCCTGTTGGCTCATCGGCTAAGAGAATTGAAGGATTGTTAACTAAAGCTCGGGCAATGGCCACCCGCTGTTTTTGTCCTCCTGAGAGCTCATTGGGCCGGTGGCGCATCCGATCGGCTAAGCCTACCCGCTCCAGAGCCGAAACAGCTCTTTCGCGGCGCTCCCGCACGCCAACCCCTCCATATAACAGCGGTGTCATTACATTATCCAAAGCGTTAATTTTGCCCAGTAAATTAAACTGCTGAAACACAAAACCAACTTTTTGGTTGCGAATATAGGCTAACTCAGCTTCGCTCATTCCCCCTGTTTGTTCTCCGTCAATAGTGATGATGCCGTCAGTGGGAGTGTCCAAACAACCGATAAGATTCATCATCGTCGATTTGCCTGAGCCGGATGGCCCCATAATAGCTGAGAACTCTCCTTCATTGATGGTCAAATCAATCCCATCAAGAGCTTTGACAACAAATTCTCCCATCACAAAATAGCGGCGCACATCAAACAGTTGAATTACTACATTGGCCATTAAAAACCCATCCTCATCGCTCCGCCTGCCGGCATGCCCAAGTTTCTGAAAGGATTATTATTTGTTCCGTACAACACAATATCCCCTTCTTTGAGATCTCCCGAAACGATTTCACTCATCCCTTCACCCAAATAATGAGTCGTGACTTGAACTGTCACCGCTTTCCCATCGGCTCCTTTTTTATTCACCGTATCAGGGCCCCGCCGGGCCGCCGTTACGGCAGCCGAGGGGACGACCAACATTTTCTTAGTCTCTTCGGAGCTGATAGTTCCGGCAAAGGTAAAGCCGGGAACCAGGGCCGCAGGGGGATTTTCAATAAGGATTTCTACATCCAACACCCCGATGCCTTGGTTGGTTGTCCGTCCCAGCATCGGAATATAATTAACGGTGGCTTCAATGGTTTGACCCGGAAGCGCATCAAATGTTAATTCGGCCTTCATCCCCTCAGTTACCGACTGAATGTCAATTTCATCAATTTCTACAGTTGCCTTTAGTGAAGAGCGGTCGATAATTATCATGGCAGCCGTTCCGGCTTCAAAATAATCACCTTCATCAACATTTACTTCGGCCACTACGCCGGTAAAATTAGCATAGGCTTTAGTATAATCAAGATTATTCTCTGCCATCTTTTTCTGTTGTTTAAGCAACTCCAACTGGCGTACCGATCCTTGCAATTGGGCCTCTTCAATTTGTGATTCAATATTGGCCAGTGAATACGATTGCGAAGTGTCGTCAATGGTGGCTAGCAGTTGGCCTTTGCTTACCTGCTCTCCTCCTTTAACAAAGACTCCGGTAACAGCTCCGGTGGAGCGGAAAACGACTCGCTGAGTATCGTAAGCTTCGACGACTCCGCTGATATCAATTGTTTGGGTAAATTCAATTTGCTGAACAGCAGCCTCTTGCATTGTTGAAGTGCTAAGGGCTACACCTTGTTGTTGATCGGAGAATGGCAATTTCCCATGTGTTTTATAAAACTGATACAGATACACTCCCCCGCCAAGTAAGGCCAAAATGATGATCCAAATAATAAAGCGCTTAATCCGTTTTCGGCGCAGTTTCTTTTTTAAGCTGGCGCGCACCCGTATTTCAGTATTTTGTTGTTGATCGCTCATGATGATCTGCTCTCTCCTTCTTACAGTTGAAGGGCCTTAGCCCGGTTTTCAAGTAGTAAAGCATTGATAGCCAATGCTATGTTTTCATATCGGCTCAACTCCACCTCATAACGGGCCTTATCGACATCCGTTTGGGTTACCAGTCCTTTCTCAAATGCCTCCAAAGTCTTTTGCAATGAAGAGGTGCGATAATCATCCAGTGAAGCAAACTGCTGTTTATCGGCTGAAAATTTGAGTAAGTCGGCCTGCAGCTGCTGCGATTTTATTTGATAATTAAGAAGAGCCTCTTGGTAATTGATATTGGCAATTGTCACACTGTTTTCCAATCCGCTGGTAGCCAATTGATCGCTTGCCAAACTGCGGTTGTTATTCCATGAGCCACCGATAGTCAAAGTGGGAGTTACTTTTCCCCCCGCACTAATGCTCAAATCCACCTGAGCATCGGCAGAAAAATTCTTGGCAGCATACCTAATCGATCCGGTGGTACTATAAGAAGTGGAAGAACTTTTTTGGTCGTAGCTAAACCCCCCTTCGCCTCCGACAGTCAGTGAAGGGACCGTGGAGCCCCCTGAGCCACTAACAACAGCCCGTTTTTTAAGAGCCAGCTCTTCGGTGGCAATAGCCACATCCAAAGAGGCCAACACCACGGTGGTATCACCTCCGATTAAAGGGGTGAATTCAAGATTTGCTTCTTTGATTGACTCCACACTATCCCACTGCAGACCTGTAAGCTGGGTATACTGCTGCTTAGCCATTTGGAGTTTTAACAGCGTGATCTCTTTAGCCTGTGTAAAGCGCCTTAGTTCCAATTGCATTGTTTGATCGGCCAAAGATCCAGATTCAGTGGTTCGCAATGTTGCCGCATTATCGACTTTTGTTTGTTGGGTAAGCAAATCTTTTTCATTGGTCAACAGACTCTTTTCCAAATTCACGATTTCAATAATCTTGGCATACACCGAATTCTCAAAATCAAGCACCCGCTGATGGTACGACTGCTCAATTTCCAGCTTCTGGCGCGATAATTTCAAATCATCCAAATCCTGCCCGCTATCACCAAAAGCAAAGGTATGAGCCAAAGCTACTTTTGGATTGGCACGAAAGTAACTGCTATCACTAACAGCCATCGTCAACTGAGGAACCGAGAGGGTAATCTTTGTATTACCATCGTTGGGTAATGCCAAAGAGACAGAGGGAGAGGCAATAAGAGAGTAAAGTATATTAGGACTACCTTGCGGACCCCAATTCATTTCACTATAACTCATTCTTCCATCAACACTCACGCCCAATGTTGTCTCTAATTCACTTCTTTGGATAGCCAAATCGCTATTTTTCTTACTTAGTTCAATCAATTGCATGGAGCTGCTATTGTTTTTAGCTTGAACCATGATGGAGTCCAGCGAAGCTGCACTGAGAGGCAAAAGCATAAATAGGCTTAATCCAATAAGGCTCAGGTGTCGTTTTTTCTTCATTTCTGTTCCTTTTGTACTTTATGGGTTCACAAGGAGGTTATACAGCATGTTTTGTGCCAAACACTTTAAACTCCCGCTTTCAAAGGATAATCATTTTTCAGGTGACAGGACAGTCATATAGCGAAAAATGAAGTGTAACATTCTGGATAACTGTGAAAAATATTCACACCCTTCTGAGTTGAATCTACAGTAGCTGCTCCCCACAGTCAACCACCAGCTGCTCTGCGGTAATCGAATCGGTTGTCAGTAAAAACAGCACAGATGAGACAACATCGGCTACAGTTGCCAATTTTTTTAAGGGAAGAGTCGCTGCTAATCGCTCAAAATAAGCAGTATCGGCAGCAGAATTTGCCATAATTGCCCCAGGAGCTACCGCATTCACACGCACTAAAGGGCCCAAACTTTTAGCTAAGACTTTCACTTGCTCAGCTAAAGCACTTTTTGCCAGATTATAAGAAGGGCGGCTGATAGGCCGTCGATACACCAGCGTATCGGTAATATTCACTATAGAAGCAGCGTAGTTATAATCCCGCTCTTTTCGGTGCATATAAAGAGCTTGAGAGAGAAAAAAGGGGGCTTTGACATGCAAATCTTGATCGGCATCCCACTGCTTTTCATCTATGTCCTGTATAGGAACAGTTGAAAAGAGTGAAGCATTATTTATTAAAGCGTCCCAACGTCCAAAATGGGCTATTGTTGTGGCCACTAAGTGCTCGATATCTGCTTTATGCCTTAAATCGGCTTGCAAAGCAATCGCTTCAGAGCCTATTTGGCGAACAGCCGAAGCGGTCCGTTCTGCCTCTTTTTCATTGCTGTGGTAATGGACAACCACAGATGCCCCTTTTTCAGCCAAAGCTAGGCAGATTTCTCTGCCAACTCGTTGACTTGCACCGGTTACCATCACAACTGCCTCTTTGAGTTCCATAAAAAGAGATTACAGCAGATGCTAGGGTTTGTCGATTGACCATTGCTCTGTATATTGAAGATGGTGCGTAATAAACCAAACGCATTGTGAGGTAATAATGACAGACAATACAAACGACTCTCAAGAGAAACAGAAAACCAATCAGATGGCAAAAGGCAAAGGCCCGCCTGAAGAGCCGGGTATCCACAAAGAGAACAACAAATTCTCTTTTACCGGCAAACGCTTCAAATTCTCATTTTGGTACTTTTTAATCATCATCATTGCCATGATGGCGTTCAACTCATTGTTTATGAAAAACGCCAATATCATTGGTGTCGATTATAACCAGTTTAAAGAGATGATCCGAAGCGGCACCATTGTTCGCGTTGAAATTCAGGAAAAACAATATATCGGCTACACCGTCGGCAAAGAAGCACGTAGTGACTCTTCTTTGCAAACATTGACTTCTCAAGCCGATAGTGCCCGCACCTACTCCACCTATGCCATCAACGATCCTTCCTTTATTCCCCTATTGGATGAAATAGGCATTGAATATTATGCTGCGGCTCCCCAAACCCCCAGCATTTTTTCCACACTGCTTAGTTACATCCTACCGATGCTCATCTTCTTGCTCATCTGGCGCTTTGTGTTTTCAAAAATGGGACAAGGAGGAGGACAAGGAGTTCTCTCTTTTAACCAAAACAAAGCTAAAATTGTAGCCGAAGGTGATACGGGAGTCCGCTTTGAAGATGTTGCCGGAGTAGAAGAGAGTAAGTTCGAATTAGAAGAAGTTGTCGACTTTTTAAAAAATCCCACTAAGTACACTGAAATTGGGGGCAAAATTCCCAAAGGAGTACTGTTAGTAGGTCCTCCCGGAACAGGAAAAACCCTCTTGGCCAAAGCGGTAGCCGGTGAAGCCCATGTCCCCTTTTTCCGGATGAGCGGAGCCGACTTTGTCGAAATGTTTGTTGGCGTGGGAGCAGCCCGAGTGCGTGATTTATTCCGTCAGGCTCGTGAAAAAGCCCCCTGCATTATTTTCATCGATGAAATTGATGCCATTGGTCGCACTCGCAGCCATGCCAGCTTTGGCGGCAACGATGAAAGAGAGCAAACATTGAACCAATTGCTGGTAGAAATGGACGGCTTTGATTCTCGCACCGGTGTCATTATTTTAGCAGCCACCAACCGACCCGAAATTCTTGATCAAGCTTTGCTGCGCCCCGGGCGCTTTGACCGTCAGGTCTTAGTCGACAAACCCGATTTGGAAGGGCGAGTCGCTATTCTTAAAATTCACACCAAAGAGATTAAACTCGATAAAAACGTCGATTTACGTAAAATTGCCCAAGCTGCAGCAGGCCTTGCCGGAGCCGATTTAGCCAACATTGCCAATGAAGCTGCCTTGATGGCAGTAAGAGCCAAACGAAAAACAGTGAAACAAGTCGACTTTGAAGAAGCCATAGAAAAATCGGTGGCCGGGTTACAGCGCAAAAGCCGCATCTTAAGTGAAGATGAGAGAAAGAAAGTCGCCTACCATGAAACAGGACATGCTTTAACTGCCTTTATGACAGAAGGATCGCCCCCTGTTTCCAAGATATCGATTATTCCCCGAGGAATAGGAGCTTTAGGGTATACCTTGCAACTGCCCACGGAAGACCGTTTTTTGATGAGCGAAAGCGAACTGCTGGGTAACATCGACACGATGCTTGGCGGCAGAGCTGCCGAAGAGCTGATCTTTGGTGAAATTTCCACCGGAGCAGGCAATGATATCAGCCGAGCCAGCGACATGGTCAGACGGATGATTACCGAATTTGGGATGAGTGAAAAATACCGCAACATTACCCTTCCTTCCACCACCGGCCAAGGCCTGGGAGGCTCAAGAGAATATTCGGAAGCAGCCCAAGAGTACATCGACAATGAAACAGCACGTATTGTAAACTCCCGTTATGCCATTGTCTTAGAGAAATTGACCAAAAACCGCAAGCTGTTGGAAGAAATAGCTACACGCCTGTTAGAAAAAGAGGTCATTGACGGACAAGAGTTTCACACTCTTGCACAAAATGGTGTTGTTGCATACATTTGAGGCCCTATGATTGTAAAGCCAATTGAAGATGCAGTTTTAAAAACACATCTAGCAACCCTTGCCCCTGATACCCGCGACATCTTTTTATTGTACGACGGCTCAGTACGAGCCACAGCGGTGCAAGGAACTCATACTATTAACCAAATGCGTGCCAACCATGATCTAGGCATTTTAGAGACACTGGTGTTAGGCCACGGCTATTTGGCAGCGGGGATTTTAGCCTCCACTGTCAAAGGAGATGATCGCGTTCAATTGAACATTGAATGCGGGGGGCCTATCAAAGGCGTCTATGTTGAAGCTTGGGCTGTGGGGGCTGTACGCGGGTATTTGCAACAAGTACCCATCCCCATTGAAAAACCCCTAGAGAGTTTTGATGTCTCCTCTTTCTTTGGACCGGGATTTATGACAGTCACTAAACTACTGGAAGGGAAAAAAAGCCCTTTTACTGGCCAAGTGATGTTGCAACACGGCTCAATTGCCAAAGACTTAACCCACTACTTCCTCATTTCAGAACAAACTCCTTCAGTTGTTTCTCTGAGTATCCAATTTGACAAAGAGGGACGCGTGATAGGCAGCGGAGCTCTGTTTTTACAAAAAATGCCGGGCAAAGAGAATGGCCATTTGGAAGAGTTGGAAATGATCTGTGCTGCAATGCCTTCTTTGGGAAAGTACCTCTCTGAAGGTAAAACCACCAACCAATTTGTCCAAGAAGTCTTTCACAAAGCCGATCCCCAGTATCTGCAATCATTGCCCTTTGGCTTTAGTTGCCCCTGTGATCGGAAGCGCTTTGCCCAATACCTCTCTTCTTTACCCCAAAAAGAGAAAGAGTCGATTCTCCAAGAAGGGCCATTTCCTTTGGAACTACATTGCTTTAACTGCGGAACAACCTATCCATTTGACAAAGAAGAATTGCAGGAGATTCTATGATCTATTACGCTTCCGCCGCTGCCCATATGAACGACCTAGTGGCCCAAGAGGCAGAACAGGCAGGAGCACAAGAAATTCAGCTTGTTGCCTCAGGTGTTGAGTTTCAAGCCGATTTAAAAACAGCTTACCGCTTTTGCCTAAATAGCCGAATTGCCACGCGCCTGATGCTAGGATTAGCTCAAGATGAAGGCATTAACAGCTCCGATGAGTTTTATGCCTCATCGATTCTCATTCCCTGGGAAGAGTATCTTAATCCTCAAAAAACGTTCACTGTCACCGTTACCAGCATGAACTGCTCATGGCTGAAGAACAATACGTTTGCTGCCATTCGGCTTAAAGATGCCATTGTCGACAGAATCAAAGAACATTATAACCAAGAACGTCCCTCGGTCGATTTTGCCGATCCCGATGTCACTTTTCATGTCCATTTACAACAAGACGAAATTAGTTGGTACCTTGATTTCTCAGGCCGCTCGTTATATCAAAGAGGGTACAGAAGTGGCTCTACCGACGCCATTTTAAAAGAGAACTTGGCTGCCGCTATTTTAATGCGCAGCGAATGGTACAAAACACTTCAAGATAAGAATCCCGCCCCCCTCTTAGATCCATTTTGCGGATCGGGTACTATTTGTATTGAAGCTGCTTTAATGGCCAGTGACACGGCTCCCAGGCTTCACTCATACTCCAGTTTGGCTTTTTTCAAACTCGATATGCACGACCCTGATATCTGGGAAGAGGTGTTGGATGAAGCCTACCATAAACAAGAACAAGCTAAAAAAAGAGCCATAACAATCTACGGCTGGGATATTGACCCCAAAGCCATAGAATTAACTCAAGAGCATGCTCAAAATGCCCAAGTAGAACACTATATCACCACTGCCAACAAAGACATTACAGCTATCACAGAAGAAGATATTCCCCCCGGAGAACATTTTATTGTGACCGACCCTCCCTATGGGATCCGAATGGAACAAGAGCAGCCTATCCAGTTGTTGTATGAACAGACAGGCAAACAATTCAACACCCTGTTTGGCGGTTGGAATATTGCAATCCTGTGCGGCAATAAAGAGCTCCTTAGTTATGTTGATATGAAACCGCAAAGGACAAATGTCTTTTACAACGGACCAATAGAGGCCCAATTAGCCCATTATCGTGTGTTTACAAAAGAAGAGAAAGAACAACGAATTCAAAGAGCCATCCAAGCCAAAGAGGAGCGATTAGCTCAACCTTTAAGCCCAGGAGCTCAAATGGTCTTTAACAGACTGCAAAAAAACCTCAGTCGTCTTAAACCTTTAATGGCAGCAGAACAAGTCTCTTCTTTCAGAATTTATGATGCCGATATGCCAGAATACTCGGCAGCCATAGACTTTTATGAAGGTAAGTATGTCCACTTACAAGAATATGCACCCCCAGCCTCCATTGATCCCGAAGAGGCTCAAAAAAGACTCCAAGAACTTATTGATGCCACTGAAAGAGCAACTGAAGTAGACAGGGAACTCATTTTCGTTAAACAGCGCAAAGAACAAAAAGGACTGAGCCAATACGAAAAACTGGCCAACAGAGGCAAGTTTTATGTGATCAGAGAACATGAGCTGATGTTTTTTGCCAACTTCTCTGACTACCTTGATACAGGCATCTTCTTAGATCACCGGCCCGTACGCAAGATGATTCAACAAGTTGCCAAGAACAAACGGTTCCTTAACCTCTTTTGTTACACTGCTACAGCCACAGTCAATGCAGCCAAAGGGGGAGCACTTAGCACCACCAGCGTTGATGCCTCAGCAACATATCTTGATTGGGCTATCAAAAACATGGAAATGAATGGCTTTGATCAAATGAACCACTTCTACTACAAAGATGATTGTATCAACTGGCTTAGAAACACTCACGATATGTATGATCTTATCTTCTGCGATCCACCAACATTCAGCAACTCTAAAACCAGAAGAACGTTTGATGTCGATCGTGACCAAAGAGCCCTCATTCACCAAGCGATGCGCCATCTTAATCAAGATGGAACGCTCATCTTCTCAACCAACTTCCGTAAGTTCTCATTACATCCCGAGCTTAAAGAGGCCTACGATATCCAAGACATCACAGCCCAAACCATAGGCGAAGACTTTGCCCGCAACCCCAAAATCCACTTCTGTTTTCTCATCACCCACAAAAAAGCAGTTGTCAAAGCCCAAAAACGAGAGCTCACCAAGAAAATCATCAGAAAGAAATAAGAAAGAATAAAGCTTAGACCAACAAAAAGGCCGTCCCGAAGGACGACCTTTTTGATAACCAGTTAAGGTCTGAGTTAGAAAGCAATTTTGACAGAAGCTGTGATAGAACCCTTATCACCGTTGTCATAACTACCAGCACCAGAAGAAGGTCTTCCATCAACTTCGGTCAAGTCATCACCAGCGTAGGCGAGCTTAAGAAGAGCGCCAGGAACGACAGTGGCAGACTCAATAGAAGCATTGAGTTGGACTCTTTCAGTTGAATGATAAGTTCCGCCGAGTTTGGCAACAAAATCATCAGTTGTGTAAACAACATCTGCTCCGCCCTTCCAAGCTTCGGAAGCAATCGTGTACTCACCACGACCGGTAACAGCAAGCTCATCAGTTGCGTTGAATTTCACCGAACCACCAAGAATTTGATCGTTGATGAGGTTCTTACCGTAAACGG
Source organism: Sphaerochaetaceae bacterium (assembly GCA_050950025.1). GTDB lineage: Bacteria > Spirochaetota > Spirochaetia > Sphaerochaetales > Sphaerochaetaceae > JBMNGW01. The sequence goes on from JBMNGW010000004.1 coordinate 183,932, forward strand.
TTACGACCACAGGATCAATTTTGGCAGCAACTTTCACAGAAACGATGTTTTCCTCACCAACGTAGAAGTTTGCATCACCCTTAGTGGCAAAATAAACATCAAGGTTATAATCATCATAAGCAGCGGCGACAGCAACATCAGCATCAAACTTATCGTTTGCATAAACTGCATCAGCTGCAGCGGTGACTTTCAAATCATCAGCTGCATAAGCACCCTTCAGTGAACCAGAGAATGCCAAAGCATCATCGATGACCGAGAATGCGGCACCGGCTTGAGCCGAAACGCCATCGGCGAGGTCAAACGAAGGAGTCAACAACGCACCGTACATGTTAAACACACCGGTGTTATCCCAGTTGTTAAATCCAAAGCCAACTTTGAAGTCCTGATAACCAACTTCAACCCCTTGAATGTAAGCATCAGAAGCACCACCAAAACCTTTCATAGTTCCAGCAGGGTTAACATCCAAAGCAACCGATTTATCTGGGTTAGCAAATCCCCATTCGTTATTGCCATCTGCCAATATCTTTCACTTCAATTGCAGACTTGGCAAAGTTAGGAGCAGCAAGTACACCCATGATACCAACGTACCAGTCTTCACCAACAATCTTGGCATGGTCAAAGTCTACACCGACTAGGAGGGGGACAAGACCCTGCATCATCAGGCCTCCAGCCGATGCCTGTCCAGCTATCGGAAGGTTCACCAGCATCAGCATTGCTGAAAGAGAAGGTCAGGGATGCTGCGATGTCAGCATAGATCTTGCCTTCGCCTTTTGCTGCGCCAAGAGCCTCAAAAAGAGCCACGTCAACACTAACGGAAGTGCCGTTTTCAAGTCCGTATTCTTCGGTGTCAAGGTTGTAGCCTGCACTTACGGACGCGCTACCCGTGAAGCCGGCGAACGCCACACTGCCCACGAGTACTAGAACTAAAAGTACTGCAGAAATTTTCTTCATACTTCCTCCATAAAAATTCGGGACAGGTGCAAAGACCCGCTTCATCCCTTTTCTCGTTATACAGTCCGAATTATAACAACGGCCTATATAGCTGTCAAGTTAAATTCATAAACGATTGAATAGTTACATCAAATCGATACAAATCTTAGATAATTGACAAAAATCACCTCTTTTCCCCTATTTTATCAGATATTTCTCTTTTTTCACCTCTTTTTTTCTGTTTTTTGATCTGTTTTTGGTGTTATTTTTCATCACCTTTGGGGGTGAGTGAATAGATTACTGTTTTACTCAGAATTTGGGCTTTTTTCTCATGAAAAAGTGGCTCAATTTTTATAGCTTCGCCCACCAATTCCATTAACACTGAAGAGGCAGAAATGGTTACAGCTTTTTGATTAAGAAAATCGAGTAAATGAGCGGAATAATCCCAACCCCCGATACTCCTCTTGGACATAGGCAAAGCGGATATGAATTGTCTCAGAAATCAGATGGTAGGTAAGCCAACCTGCCAGCTCATTAGCAGAGTCAATTGCTATTATATATCTGTCTTGATCTGATTCTCTAATTAACTCTTTTAAACGGGAGCCAACATAGTAATTTTGGTGCTCATCTTCAAAGGCAAACTGCTTAGCAAGAGCTCGCATCTCTTCTTTATAGGGGCCAGCTTCAACAACGATAGTAAAATCCTCTGCCAACATGCTGCGAATCGGATCTTCAATTTCTTCGGCAAGGCTGCTGTAATAAAATGAATCACTTTCGGTGTTGTACCATTTGAGTACTGCTTCTTTGAGCTCTTTTTCTTTAAAGGTGTGCCACAGCTGCTCAATGGCAGCACTTGTTTTTACCGTATCCTTAAACAAACGAAACACTCCGCTACCTGCTTGGAGCGCTTTGGTTAACAGTGTTTTGTAATGCTCATTCTTTAAAGAAGCGACAAACTGCTCCATCGTCCGATACCCTTGAGCCGAAGTCCACCGAGGTAGCGGTACATAACGCTTAGATTGCTGCTTTTGTGCAGGTGTTAACTGCTCTAAGGCTACCAGTACCCCTGTTTGCAGATCCAACACATAGTTCGTGTTTTGATCTTCCATGGCAAAAGAGATTTCGGCTATCAGCTCATCGCTAAGAGGGGGCAATGCCCGCTGCTGTGTTTGCATACCCTATCGTACAAGCGCTTAGCATTTTTAGGAAGAGGCAGTTGCTAATAATTATCCTCTCCTTGACACAGATGGACAAAACCAACATATTTTCAGATACCTTAGCAAAGGAGAGAAACAAGCATGAGCATTATTGAATTTATTGAAGCACGGGAAATTATCGACTCACGTGGCAACCCCACAGTCGAAGTCGATGTCATTCTCGAAGACGGCTCCATGGGCCGAGCTGCAGTCCCTTCTGGGGCCTCAACAGGAATCCATGAAGCTGTTGAATTGCGTGATGGCGATAAAAAACGGTATTTGGGCAAAGGCGTCTTAAAGGCTGTTGACAATGTGAACACCCTAATAGCCCCCGAATTAGAAGGGATGGACGCTCTAGATCAAGTCGATATCGACCGCACCCTTATCGCATTGGATGGTACCGAGAACAAAAGCAAACTCGGAGCCAACGCTATTTTGGGCGTCTCTATGGCCGTTGCCCGAGCAGCTGCCGACTTTTTGGGCATTCCCCTCTTTAAGTATCTGGGGGCCTACCATGCCTGCCTCTTGCCCGTTCCGATGGCCAACATCATTAACGGCGGAGCCCACTCCGACAACAAAGTCGATTTTCAGGAATTTATGGTTATGCCCATCGGCGCCTCCTCCATTCGCGAAGCAGTGCGCATGACAGCCGAAGTCTTCCACCACCTCAAAGACGTGCTGAAAAAAAGAGGCTACAACACTGCCATCGGTGATGAAGGCGGCTTTGCCCCCGATTTGCAATCCAACGAAGAGGCTTTGGAAGTCATTATGGAAGCCATTAAAAATGCCGGCTATACCGCTGCCCGTGATGGCGATTTCATGATTGCCCTCGATCCGGCAGCCAGTGAACTCTATGATGCAGAGACTAAAACGTACAAACTGCGCTGGAGCACCGGAGAAAGCCTTAGCAGCCAACAGATGGTTGAACTGTGGACAAGCTGGGCCAAAAAATATCCGATTATTTCCATGAAGAGGGAGAAGAC
>JBMNGW010000005.1:0-59394 GCA_050950025.1 Sphaerochaetaceae bacterium
GAGCTGATTTACGGATGCTCAATCCTTTTATGTTCCTCCATAATTACCAGAACTTTGGTGAAGTTAATAATAGTATGTCAGCCGAAGTGGAAGCGGTCCTAGGAAGAGGTCTTTCACTTAACTTTCAGCTTTTTTTAGACCAAATTCAAACTAAAGGTGAAGTCGGTGATGATCCCTCTAGTGAAATTCCTCCTAATGCCTATGCAGCTTTACTGGGATTAAATTACACCAGCTTTACAAAAAAAGGACTTTTTAAAAGCTATGTGGAAGCTGTCTACACTTCTCCTTATGCTTATATCCGAGCTGGTGATGAAACGGGGAATTATTATGAGTATGTTTTTGATGGTACTAATTGGACTCTTGAGGCTGTTAAACCTGAAGAGCAGTTCAACCTCGATTTTGTCCATGCTGTGAATATGAGAGGGGGGAAAGGAAGTGTGGCTTTTCTGGGGTACCGGTTTGGTCCCGATACGATTGTAGGGTCTACTGGAGCCAGCTATGAGGATCAGAGGGGGTTTGCTTTTTTGGGTAATGTGATGCTAATCGTTCAAGGCGATAATGGTTTAAAAGTTGAAGATAAAACACAAAAAGTAAACACCAATATCTCGGAGCTGTTTAGGCTCTCTCCAACTGGGGATCCTACTTATCGCTTAGTTGTCACTGGCCAACTCTCGTATGATATTCCTTTGGTTCAGGGGCTCTCGGTTTGGGGGCGAACTGATATGGTTAATACATGGCATAAAGGTTCTTATTCTTTTGACGCTCAGGTTAATGCCGGAATTTCGTATTCAGTGACGCTGTTTTAGTAATGCAGCCCCATCCCAATAGTCAGCACATACTCAATTTCACCTAAGGCAATATCACCGTTGAAATGACTGATTACATCATCAAGGTTTAGCCCCAAAGAGGCCCTAATTGGGTAGGAGGGGAATTTGTTTAAAATACCGTAGCCTTCAATGCCCACAGTCTTAAAGATTGTCACATCTTGCCACTGGATATCATTTTTGGGAGTATTGGCATCGGTGAACACACCGATGTCACTAAAGAGGCTGATAAAGCCCTCCCCCAGTTTGGGGAATTTCACAAATAAGAAGGTAGCATCAAAATTAGCCACTGCCCCCAGTTTCTGATAATCACCACTTCCCACTACTTGCTCATAGGTTTTATCTAAGATTCCTCGAATGTAGCCGGTAGGCTTAGTTTGTCTTGAGGGTAAAAACGTGGGGAAATGCTGATCTTTGTACCAATTAGAAGAGGGCATTTCACTATAAAAGCCTAGAATATGGGAACTTAAGCCAAAGGTGCTGCCTAAGCGGATAAAAGCCTCCACATCGGCTTGAACTTGGTAAGCAATACTATCGACTCTGCTTCGCCCATCATTAAACAGTCCGTAATCTACTTTGGCCGTAAGGTTTCCTTTTAAGCCGTTTCTGATATTCCCTTTCCAGTTGATAGTGCCAAAGGAGAGCTGCTGGGTAGAACTAAGTAGTGGTACTAACTCCAGCTCGATCTGGTTTGAGTGATGATTAAATCCCTCTCGCAGTGAGAACTCAAACGAGCCCCGATATGAAGTCTTAAAAGGAAGGGGAATGCTCAGAGCCGAACCAACAGTATAGGTATTATCCCCAAACTGCTGATCTTCCAAATGGAGGTAGTTGTCACTTGATACCCAAAAAGAGAACGGCAGGCTCAACAATGTTGCATTGACCAATGATAAACTGGTAGTAAATTGCAAATATTCATGAGGGAACTTTAGTTTGGAGCGATGGGCCAAAACATACGACTCACCGTTAATGGTAATGGGATTCACATCAAAAGTGAAAGAGACGTTATCGGCACTCCACTCATTATTCTCATTAAGAAGAAACTGAGCTTCGGGGCGAATCGACATTACTGAGTTAATCCAAGGCAAATTCTCCCACTGGAAACTTGTGGTCATTCTCCGATCTATTTCTACATTGGAGCCAGTTTCTTCTTCAAGAACCAGATGGAAATCAAAGCTAGTTTGGTTCAGTGGAATGCCTTTCCAATCTATTTTCCCTTGCCACGCAATATCTTCAAACAGCTGATCGTGCAGCTGGGCTGATACATCAAAATTAAGATCAATCGAGCTTTTTCCGATGGGAATGTCGGTAATGCTAATCTCAGAGTACAGCTCATAATCGTGCCAACTGTTATCAATCTGAGCAGCATTAATAACAAAATAGAGATCGGCAAATTTACCAAAAAGGTTTTTATCATAGGCTTTAAGGCCTAACTTAAAGCCGTAGTTGGAGTCAAATTTAGGATAAGGAATAGCAATGAAACTAAAAGCATCGTCAACAAAAAACTTCACTCGGTATCTGATGGCTGTATTGTCGGCATGGACAGCCTCATAGCTGTAAGATACTTCTTCAAATATCCGCATGTTCAACAATTTTGTCTTTTTGGCTTCCAAAGCTTTTAGTAAAGCAGCTTCACTTGCAAAAGGGGGGTCTCCATCAGAAGGGGCAATCATCGCTTTAATCATAGCAGCATCCGATTTGCCTTTCACTTCAACTGAGTAGTAACCGATAATATGATAAAGACTCTGCTCTTCAGAGGCTGCTAAGGGAAAGAGGAATGCAAGTAATAAAAGAACGACAATGCCTAATGTGCGCAGATTCAAAACTCTCTATTTCCTCTTTTACGTGTATCGTTTGACAAAGAAACCACTGGCAAGCCATTTTGTTACATAGGCTTATATAACTGTGATAGCGTTCTTAGTATAGTAACCCATTGCTTTGTCGTCAATAAGAGAGGCCTATATGACGAAACATAAGCTAAAAAATGTACTGGAGGACAGTTTGCTCTAATACTTGGGGAAAAATTACATTAGTTTGAAGAACTTTCTGCTAAAAGATATGCTAGACTAGTTAAGGCATAAAGTAGGTAATCTCAAATATATACCGACAATAGAGGTTATTATGAACATAGCAGTAATTCTAAGCAAGTGGTTTCTGGCAATCGAATGGGGCAAGATATCCCAAAAACAATTCATTCACGTCCCATGATAAACCAGTATTGTTTTATACTTTTAGAAGGTTTTCAAAGCCACCCTCTTATTGATGCTATTGAAAGTCGTTTGTCTTGATGGTTGGCAGAATCTTGTTTGGTCATATGCCAAACAATTTGGTATTACAAAACTTAGTTGGATAACTACAGGTGGCAAAAGTAGCCAAGAATCAATTCGTAATGGAATATTTCACTTAAAAGATAAGGCAAACAAAGACGACATAATTATTGTTCACGATGGAATTCGACCATTAGTAGAAGACTTCGTTCTTACTGATGTTATTAATATATGCCAAAACGTACGGTAATGGAGTATCATCGCTACCTTACAATGAACAAATTTTCATTGTTTGACGATGAAAAATCTACTACAAAATATATTCCAAGAGAAAACGCTTCGCAGAGTATCAACTCCACAGGCATATAAATTTGGTATTTTTACATCAAAAGTATGAAGAAGCCTTTGAGAAGCAGATTGGAATTTCAGCTTCCTCATATACTAATACTATGATGGTTGAGTTAGGAGAACGTTTATATTTCGCTTTCAGGATCAGACAAAAACATTAAACTTACAAACTAAAGATGATCTTGAACTGTTTTAAAGCTTATTTAAAAGCCGAAAAAAAATGATTGGCTTAAATAGAGTAAATAAAATGAAATCTGCTTAATTGCTTTTCTTACTAGATGTAAAGAAAAGAATAAAACCCACAAAGCAAGTACACCATCTCAAAAAAAACATTGCCTCCTACAACATTTGTCCCGCGCCTATATTAAAAACGACCTAGTTTTTTTATCGCTAATAATGCGAAAATGAAGTTGTTTTTATATTACCATCTGGACAAAATTAATCCGTTAGTGATAGTGACAAACAAACGGTTTTCAGTTACCGTTACTCTAGTAAATCTACCCGATTGATTCGAGCAAAATAATTCAGGTAATAAACCTCAACCAAATTAGGGATTTTAAAACTAAACAATATTATTTTAATTAAATCTCAAAAACTTAACCAAAAATCTGCTCCACTAAGCTATCTTCTTCCTCTTTTGTAAGAAGCTACTATGCTGTAGTATCGATGGTGGCGGAGGTGTTATGAAAAAGGGTGTGTTTCTTATCTCTTTAGACTTTGAACTGTTTTGGGGAGTCAGAGACAAGTTCTCTTTACAGCAGTATGGGAATAACATTCTGGCTGTCCACACAGTGATTCCTCGCCTGTTGGCTCTTTTTAGCACCTATGGGATTCATGCCACCTGGGCAACGCTGGGATTTCTTTTTTTCTCTGATGAAAAGCAACTTAAAACAGCTTTACCAGAGGTGTTACCTGATTATGAGAATGAGATTCTAAACCCCTACCCCTATCTTGATACCTTAGATTTAGCCGACAAACGCTACCATTTTGCCCCCGAATTAATTGCCATGATTCACGCAACTGCTGGCCAAGAGATAGCCAGTCATACCTTTAGCCACTACTACTGTCTTGAAAAAGGGCAAAACAAAGACTCTTTTGCTTCTGATATTGCCAGTTCTGTAGCAGTAAGTTTGAATACTGTGGGTATTTCTCCAACAAGCATCATTTTTCCTCGTAACCAACTAAATACTAACTACCTTGATCTTCTTACAAAGCAGGGCATCCTTTGTTACAGGGGTAATGAAGAGAGCTATTTCCATATCCCTGATAACACCGCTGCAAGCAAATTAAAAGTCTTGTTTAAACGTGCAGTGCGTTTATTTGACAGCCACATTCGTATTTTAGGTCATTTCACTTATTCCACAAAAGCGTGCGATGAAGGGGGGATTTTTAATTTTAGAGCCAGTAAATATCTTCGTCCTTTTAACAAAACGCTCTTTTTCTTAGAGCCGCTTAAGCGCAACAGAATTAAACGCTCTATGACCAAGGCGGCCAAAAACCGGTGAGGTGTACCATTTATGGTGGCCACCCTCATGATTTTGGCAAACACAGCGACCAGAATCTTGCCAGTTTAGAAAAGCTGCTAAAAACATTTACCAAAAGCTGCAGAAAAAGTACGGGATGGAATCGATGAATATGGGAGAGTTGGCCCATAAGCCTTCATCGGGTAAAAGAAGTTTGACCAACGCTTGGTACTCCTTCTATTACTGAGGCCCATGAGCGTTCAAAAAGTTGCAATCTTCTGGTGATCGTCGAAAGCTTCTTCTACCGGTGTGTAATGCGGTGGTAAGGGATATTGTTTGCAATCTTGATCAAAATACGTTTTGAGATACTGTTACTCCACTCTTTAAAGAGACGATTCTCCTGCCGATTACCAAAAAGATTTTGAGCAGAGCAATATTAGGTTGCAGTACCTGCCGATGGGCAGTGCTGCTTTCCTATTTACCGGCTGTCAAAGCCATTAAGCAAGCCATCAAAGAATTTAACCCTGATTGCATCCATGTCCACTCTTCCAAAAGCCGGTTTTTTTAGGGCGCCTGGGCTGCCCATAAAAACCACCGGCCGCTTATTTTTACACCCCCCATGGCATCTCTTTTATTCGCACTGATGTGGGAAGCCTTAAAAAGAGTGTTTTTTATTTTTTGGAGCGCTTTATACAGTGGTATACCCCTTCTCGTATGATAGCCGTTTCCGAAGCAGAGCTGGCAAAATGTAAAAAGACTCACTAACAACTCCACTGTTATTGCCAACTTCATTCCTGTAGCCGCTATTAAGCAGCACACCTCTTTTGACTCAGCTGTTGTGGGAATCACCGGGCGTATAACACCGGCTAAAAAAACCCTCCCCTTTTTAACCGCATTGCCGCACTGCTACCCTCTGTCTCATTTTTATGGGTGGGGGATGGGGAAAAACAGAAGTGAAATCACTGCACCCAATATTACCATCAGCGGCCAGATCTCGCGCAATGATGCTCTTCAAAGGCTTGCTGAATTTTGCCATTTATATTTCAAACATCCAACTGGGAGGGGATGCCCATTGCCCTTTTAGAAGCCATGGGAGCGGGGGCTGCCGGTCATTGCAACGCGCATCCCAGCTCATCTGAATTTGATAGAAGACGGCATCAATGGGATCATCTGTGATGTTGATAATGAAAAAGCAGTTTGCCGATGCCATAACTGCTCTTTTAGCCGATCCAAAGAGGCCAAAAAAATGTTAGGCTCTAATGCCCGTAAAAACCGTTTTTAGAAAAGCACAATATTGAGCAGGCTATCGCTAATTATACTGCGGAGTTATCTGGGTCTTAACGATTGAGCTGATCAATAAACCACTGGGCTAAAGACGTTGTTCGCCTGCTAAAAGCACTAGGCAGATCCACAGTAATTCCCAACAACCCGCACTTGGGGGTCCCTTCCGGTAATGGTGGCACTGGCTACTAGGAGTAATCCCTCATCGGTTTGGTAAGTCGACATGGCAATGGACAGTTGCCCTGGTCCCCACTGCTTTAAAAAGAAAAGAACTTAACACTCGCATGCTCTCCAAGTTAGTCACTTCCACCAAAATCTCTTTATCGCCAAGCTCATAATTGTGTTGGTAAATGTTGCTGCCAAATGCGGAGTCTCTTTGGTACACATAATAGGTGGCTTTATCGACTAAGGAGGTGGAAAACCGGATCTTTTAAACCCCACTCGGCTTTTGGGAGTCTCCAAGTACCACGATTTTTCAAACCAATATCTTAGGCTTGTTTCCCGCCCGATGAGAGATATAGGTAATTCCCTTCTTGCGTGGAGATTACTTCTCATTGTGTTAAACAATTCAAGTTTGCTTGGCCTTTTGATCCATTTGAAACCATCTTCGGTGGATACGGAATCAACATGATGGAGACCACGGTAAAGCCTGCCGGATCGGCTTCTTTAGCTAGCACATGCTCATAAATAAGGGAGTCTTTAGGTAAAAAAGGGCTTAAATCTTCGTCAAAAGACTCCCCTTCAAGTATTTGGCCGCTTTGTAATAGCTGTAGCTGAGAGCTACTTAATTGAGGCAACAGGGTGCCAATTGACTGGGCAAACAGTGTTGCGCTAAAGAACAGCAGTGCAATAATAGCATAAAGACGTTTCATACTGGTTCGACCCCCTGTCTTAGTAGGCATTTTTATTCACAAATCCTTTGATAAAGGTAAGAATAAAGATTTTAAAATCAAGCAGCAAGCTCCAATTTCTGATATAGGCCAAATCGTATTCGATTCGCCCTTCCAAAGAGGTGTCTCCTCTAAAACCGTTAACTTGAGCATACCCAGTAATACCTGCTTTTACTTTGTGACGTAATTGATAACCGGGAATCTCGTGAATGAATTTGGCTACCAGCTCAGGTCGTTCAGGACGCGGGCCAATTAGGCTCATCTCCCCTTTGACCACATTAAAAAGCTGAGGCAATTCATCAAGGCTCGTTTTACGGATAAATTTACCCACTTTAGTAATTCTGGGATCGTCTTTGGTTGTCCATTTCCCATCTTCCTCTCCCAAAGGACGGTCGGCCATAGAGCGGTATTTGAGCATCCAAAATTCTTTGCCGTCCATCGTCACCCGCTTTTGTTTGTACAATACCGGTCCGGCACTGGTTAGTTTTACTAACAACGCCAATAGTAGTAGCAATGGGCTTAAGACAACCATTGCCAACAATGAGCTGATAAGATCAAAAAGACGCTTGGCAAAGCGTTGGAAAAAACCAATATCGACATCGTTGAGCCCAAGCATGGGGATGGTGTGAAAATCGACAATATTGGTACCAATCATCGAATAGGGAAGATCGGGAATGACCATCACTTTTTGAAATCAAATCGTAGCAGGAGCCGATCATCTTCTTTTCAGTCTCACTGGCACATGCCGGATACCCAATCACTATGATATGAGGCTCTAATTGTTCAATAAGAGGCATTAACTCGCCCTCTTTTTGCTCCACTTTACCATTGCCTTGCTCATGAGAATCAAATTGACCGATGATACGCAGCCCATATTCAGGGTGAGCCGCTATTTCATCAATATAGTGATTCAGCCCTTCTCCATAGCCAATGGCTAAGACTCTTTTTGTCAGTTTGCCAGAAGCTTTAAGACTAAAGAGGTGTCGGTTGATGGCTACCCGCTCAACAACAAGCAATATGGTGGCCAATACTAAAAAGATGGCAATTGTTAGTCGGCTGACTCGCTGTCCATAAAAATAGTAAGAGGATAACCACCAAAGCTAAAAAGACTTCCAAAGAGCTCAAACCCAATAGCTGCACTTCAGTTTGCCAGTTCATAGCACGGCGGGAGGCATAGAGTTTGTTATAATTAAGGAAAAAGAGGTAGAGAACCAACACTAAAAGTGACAATGGGATAAAGACTTCCAGAGAATCCCCCGTTCCTCCTGGAATAATGAAAAACCGCAAAAAATAGGAGGCAAACCAGGCTATCACTATCGTGATACTGTCTACCAACAATTTGATTAAAAACTGGATATAATCTTTTTCTGTGTCCATGGGTACTCATCCTGCGAACGTGCTACTATTCGTCGCTTAGTATGGGTGTTAATGCACTAGTTGTCAATGAAAGGCTATTTTAGGAACAGTTTCTCCATCCCAGCTGACATCTACATAAAATGGGGGATTTGGCATTAGGTATCCCATAAATGCCATAATCATCTTCACACTTTGGCCCAGGCTCTCTTCTAGTTCGCTTATGTTTAGCAGAACTTCCACATCTGCTTTTTTGCCCAAGGGGATACGAGCTTGAATTTGGGCTTGCAACAGGTGCGATTCTATAAGTAATTGCTTTACTATAAGCTGCTGTTCACTGATTTCCCCCTCCCCCCTTATTTGGGTAAATAGTTGGTTCTCTGCCAGATTGGCTGAAGAAAACAACAGCCCTACAACTCCGGGTATTTTGGGTAAGCCAAACTCTCCGTTATCTAAGCTAAATTCAAAATCTTTGAGCTTTTCCCAAGAAAATGGTTTTTGGCTAAAAGGGTATTCGCCTCTTACCCCCAGTTCTAAAGAATCACTACTAAGGGCCCCCTGAGTGGAAGAATCAAGATAAGAGAGCTGTTGTGCTTGGACCTCTAAAGACTTTAATACCCCTTTTTCAAACTCCTTTGGTAATACTGTCCCTTTGATTGTAATAGCTACATCGGCAATTGTTACCTCTTTATCCCCTTCTAATAACTTTGTATCTGCTAAATGCAGATGCAAAGTACCCACACCCACTAAAAAGCGTAAGAGTTCTGTATATGTAAGGTGTGCTACAAAGGTTTTGCTAGAAAATAGTGTTTGGTTGGAGGAAAACTGAACATCGGTAAGGATTAACTGGGGCTTAAAAAGAGTGAGTTTCAAAGACGCAAATTCAATGTTCTCCACTTCATTTGCCAGAAAAGTCGCTATGTGCGGACTAAGAAAGTACGGTGTTAACCAAAAAGCGACAATGAAAAGGACAACAACCCCAATAAGGAGAGCCAAGCTGATGCGAATCGCTTTTTTACTCATATGCTGATAATACCATAGCTTATGGATCAGTAAGTCATAAAGTAATAATAATGTACTCTTTATTCTTAGTAATCGTTGATTGTATTTGTGCCAGTGCTTAACCAATTTCTCCTTTGAGCTTCTGTGGTATACTCCTTTTAGGAGGTGCTGTATGCCTGTAGTGATGGAACAAGAACAAAGAAGTCAGACTGCTATGGAAATTGCCCACAAAATGGCAGCTGCGGCCCGCACGGCTCCCAAAGCACGCGGTTTTGATAACTTGGAAATTGCGGTTGTCGGGAAAAAGACGATGACAGCCTTAAGTAAGAAGATGGTGGAAATGGTTATTGCCAAACGGGGTGCTTCATTTTTTGCTCGCGACTCTGATTGTGTGTTAAACAGTGATGCCCTTCTTTTAATCGGCACCAAAAATCGGCTCCACTGAGCTTGAGTACTGCGGATTGTGCGGTTTTTGCCAACTGCAAAGAACGGGAGGAGCAGGGTCCGCTTCACCCCTGTGCTTTTAACACCGGCGATTTGGGCATTGCCATTGGCTCAGCGGTTAGCATTGCTGCCGATTATCGCATTGATAACCGAGTGATGTTTAGCGTTGGCATGGCAGCTAGGGAGTTGGGTATTTTTGCCAAAGAGGTGGTTATTGTGTACGGAATTCCCCTTTCAATTAGCGGTAAAAATATCTTTGTTGATCGGAAGCCGAAAAAATAGCTTCATTTAATTTCATAAGGAGCTGCTCCGTTTGCCCTCATCACTTTGATTTGAGGCTTTAGTAAAATATGTTCTGCCTTTGGGCTTTTATCACCGGCAAGTCTTTTAAGTACCAAAGAAGCCACTTCGTTGCCTATCTGTTCCATCGGTTGGGCCACAGCATAGTGACACAAACGCAGTAGCGGTGCATACGATAAATAGTCAAAGGTGGCAAATACCAGCTTAGCAAGCTGATCTTGGTTAAGTGACTCAAAAGCCCACGTAGTGGCTCCCAAATGTAACGCATCGTTAGCAATGAAAAAAGCTTGCGGATGATTGGCTTTGGCCAGAGCCTGCTGTATCGCCAGCTGTCCATTAGCTTGATTCATAGGACCGCTGGCTAACACAAACTCTTTTTCAACACTCAGATTTAGCTCTCTCATTGCCTCATAATAGCCTTCCAAGCGCTCTTTAGCGGTGTACGCAGACGGATTGCCCCCGATAAAACCGATTCTCTTATAGCCCTCTTGAACCAAGGCCCTAATTACGTGCTTCACTGCCCAACGGTTGTCTACCAGCACCGTGTCGACTTGGAGCCCCCTCTATGTGGCGATCGACCATAACCAGTGGAATGGAAGCAACCGATTTTTGGACAAAATGGTCCTCTTCAGCCCCAGCTGGCATCACCACCAAAGCATCGACATTGCGCTGAACAAAGATCTGCAGTTTCCTTTTTTCCTCTTCAACTGAACCGTTGGAACTAGCAATAATCATCGAATAGCCCATAGGGGCAAACGCCCGTTCCATCGCTTCAAAGACTTCCATGAAAAAAGGATTGTTCAGCTCAGGGGCAATGACACCAATGGTTTTTGTTTGACGTACTTTTAAAGAGCGGGCAACTTCATTGCGATTGTACTGCAAAGACTCCATGGCACTGAGCACTTTCTTACGAGTCTCTAAAGCAACACTGGGAAGATGGTTTAACACCCGAGAGACGGTGGCAATAGAAACCCCTGCGCTTTGAGCTACATCTTTAATCGTCACCGAATTGTTTTTATCAACCATCGTCATCCTTGTACCTTTGTGCTCTCCATTTTTGCTAAGCTTTCATTGCATCGTAGCCTACAACCCTCACAGTACACAAGCTAGCTTTGCTTTCCCATCTTTGTCCTTAGTCCTTTCTCTAAGGTTGCAATTTGTGGCAAACAGTACTACTAATAGAGACCTAGAATTTGAACTGACGGAGAATTGTGATGAGCGCCCACTCGATAGTCGTAGCAGGAGCCGGAGTTTTTGGCACAGCCTTAGCCCAACGCCTCTCTTGGAATAAAAACAATAGTATTACCTTATACACCATTGAAGAAGATGTGGTGAAAGACATCAATCAAAATAATCAAAACAGCAAATATTTTCCCGGGCGCCATATTAACACCACCATCGCTGCCACTAGCGATTTAGAGTGTATTAAGCAAGCTGACCTTTTATTTTTAGCTATCCCTTCCAAAGTGATAGAATCGTTTTGCCTTCAGATTAAACCGCTGGCCAAATCGTCTTTATTAGTCATTAACCTCTCCAAAGGATTGGCCGAAGATGGCTCTTTTTTAACCGACCAAATTGATTTTCCCCACACAGGCAGTCTTAAGGGCCCCACTTTTGCCGTGCGGGTAATGGACGGCGATCCGTCGGGAATGACTTTTGGCGGCTCAGCAGAGGATTACATGCTAGTTAAGCAGGTATTCAAAGCAACCGGCATCACAGTCGATCACAGCTCTGATATCAGGGCAGTGGAATTCTTAAGTGTGCTAAAGAACATGTATGCCATTGCCATCGGTATTGTCAGCGGTCGCTACAGTTCTCCTAATGTCGATTTTTTAGTGATGACAAAAGTCGTTTCGGAAATGCGCCTAATGCTCCGTTTGTTTGGCTGTGACCAAGAGACGCTGTTTAACTACTGCGGCTTAGGTGATTTGGGTTTGACGGCTTTAAATGATTTAAGTCGCAACAGAACCTTGGGACTGTTAATTGGCAAAGGCTTTTCCAACGATCCCAAAAGTTCCACTGTCATTGAGGGGCTGCGGACCATTAAATTGTTGGGAGAAGTGGTCCGCAAAAAGAACTTGCAAAAGCAGTTTGTAGTATTGGAAGCCCTCTATTCTCACCTTTATGATCACAGCTCACTAAACAGCTACTACCTTGCAGTTTTGGAGTAATCTACTCGTCGGTGCTTTTTAAGACGGCCAAAAAGGCTTGTTGGGGAATTTCGACATTACCAACCATCTTCATCCGCTTTTTCCCCTCTTTCTGCCTTTCAAGTAATTTGCGCTTACGACTGATATCACCGCCGTAACATTTGGCTGTCACATCTTTTCTAAAAGCACTGATCGTCTCACGGGCCACAATGGTCCCCCCGATGGCCCCTTGAATGGGAATTTTAAACATCTGACGGGGAATCTCATCTTTAAGACGTTCACAGACCTGACGGGCCCGCATTTGGGCACTTTGGCGAAACACCAACTGACTAAGAGCATCCACAGGCTCTCCATTAACCAGAATGTCGAGTCTCACCAAATCGGTTTTTCGATACCCAATCACATGGTAATCAAAAGAGGCATAACCGCGAGAAACCGATTTAAGGCGGTCATAAAACTCAAATAGGACTTCTGCTAGCGGCATTTCATAAACCAATTCCACCCGCTTTTGATCGGGGAACGTCATCCCTATTTGAATACCCCTTTTTTCTATGCAGAGGTTAATCACATTACCCACATAGGCGGCCGGAGTAATAATTTCGGCTCTGATATAGGGTTCTTCGGAAGATTCGACTTTCATCGGATCGGGATAATTCAGGGGGTTATCAATGGTTAAGACTTCCCCATCTTTGGTATGAATGACGTACTGCACCGAAGGGCTGGTAAAGACAATAGGCAAATCAAACTCCCGTTCAATCCGCTCTTGGACTACTTCCAAATGGAGCATCCCTAAAAACCCGCAGCGAAAACCAAAGCCCAAAGCAGCCGAAGAGTCTTTTTCGTAAACCAAAGAGGCATCGTTAAGCTTCAGCCGATCAATAGCCTCCTGCAGCTCTTCATAATCGTTGGAATCAACAGGATAAATAGAGGAGAAAACCACCGGTTTGACCTCTTTGAACCCCGGCAGTGCTTTTGTACAGCCGCCGGTGACTGAGGTGACCGTATCGCCGACTCTGATATCCTGGATTGTTTTGATGCCGGCAATAAAGTAACCCACATCTCCGGCACTAAGACTGCCGGTTCTCACCAGTCCCCATTTTAAAGACTCCCACCTCCTCCACTGTGTGCACAGCTCCGGTGGAAAAAAAGCTTGATTTGTTGATTCTCTTTAATGGTGCCATCAAAGAGGCGAAAATGGGTAATAACTCCCCGATACGTATCGTAGTGGCTGTCAAAAATGAGAGCCCGCAAAGGGGAGGCAGGATCGCCTTGGGGAGGGGGAACATGGGCGATGATAGCTTCAAAGAGCTCATCGACTCCCTCTCCTGTTTTAGCTGAGACTAAGCTGGTCATATCGGGATCAAGGCCCAAATCGTGGTCAATTTGTTCCAAACAGGCAGGAATATCGGCACTGGGTAAATCGATTTTATTGATTACCGGAATAATTTCCAGATTCAGTTCCATAGCCATGTACATATTGGCATAGGTTTGGGCTTCCACCCCCTGAGCTGCGTCGATAAGCAATAACGCCCCTTCACACGAGCCGATGGCCCGGGA
The DNA here is from genome assembly GCA_050950025.1 of Sphaerochaetaceae bacterium. Taxonomy (GTDB): domain Bacteria; phylum Spirochaetota; class Spirochaetia; order Sphaerochaetales; family Sphaerochaetaceae; genus JBMNGW01. Next base: position 13,880 of record JBMNGW010000005.1, read on the forward strand.
AACTTCATAAGAGAAATCGACATGACCGGGAGTATCGACCAAATTCAGCTCGTAGGTGTGGCCATCCTTACTGGTATAAGGAATTGTCACCGCCTGACTTTTAATGGTAATGCCCCGCTCCCGCTCAATATCCATGTTATCGAGTAGTTGCTGTTGCATCGGTCCGCGAGATTGCACCAATTTAGCTTTGTCAATAAAGCGGTCGGCAAGAGTCGACTTGCCGTGGTCGATGTGGGCAATAATACAAAAATTGCGCGTGAATCGTGAATCTTTTGCCATATAACTCTCTGAATCAGATAAATTTCGTCGTGCTCTCTACCGCCTCAAAGCCCAATAGCTCTCTGATTTGAGCATCATCCAGTGTTTCGGCTTCCACTAAGGCCTCAGTCAGCTTTTCTAACTGATCACGGTTGCTACTCAAGATGCCTCTGGTTTCACTAAGTGCCTGATCAAGGATCTTAGAAACTTCTTGATCAATGCGGCGGGCTGTATCATCGGAGTAATCGCGATGCTGGGCAATCTCTCGGCCCAAAAAGAGCGGTTCATCATCTTTGCCCAAAGCAATAAAGCCCAGTTCGCTCATCCCCCACTCAGTAACCATACGCCGGGCAATGTCGGTAGCTTGTTTAATGTCGTTACTGGTACCGGTGGTGGTTTCACCGTAGATCATCTCTTCGGCCACATACCCACCCATCGTTACTTTAATCCAGTCGGTTAAAGAGCTCCTGTTTTTCGTGTAGGCATCTTTTTCGGGTAGCGAAATAGTTAATCCCAAAGCTCTACCGTGGGGAATTATCGTCACTTTATGCAGTGGATCGAGGTTTTTAAGATGGTAATGCAACAGTGCATGTCCTGCTTCATGATACGCAGTTGCCCGCTTTTCTTCAACAGTAAGCACTTTGGAGTGTTTAGCAACACCTAGTAAAATCTTATCGCGCCCTTTCTCAAAATCTTCCATTGTCACCGCAGTTCGCTTATGGCGGGCGGCAAAAAGGGCCGCTTCATTAACCAAGTTAGCTAAATCAGCTCCGCTGGTTCCCGGAGTAGCACGAGCAATGCGATTCAAATCAACATCATCAGCCATTTTAATCCGCTTGCAGTGGATGCTTAAAATAGCCTCTCTTTCGGCCACGTCGGGCATATCAACAACAACCTGGCGATCAAAGCGCCCCGGCCGTAGCAAAGCAGGGTCTAACACATCGGGGCGGTTGGTCGCTGCCACCACAATCACTCCGGTAGCCGCATCAAAGCCGTCCATTTCAACCAGCAGTTGGTTCAGGGTCTGCTCGCGCTCATCATGACCGCCTCCCAAGCCGCTGCCACGAGTCCGTCCCACTGCATCTAATTCATCAATGAACAAAATACAGGGGGCATTTTTACGCCCTTGTTCAAATAAATCGCGAACCCGAGAAGCTCCCACACCGACAAACATCTCAACAAAATCGGAACCCGACATATGAAAGAAAGCGACTTTGGCCTCTCCGGCCACTGCTTTGGCCAACAGGGTCTTACCGGTTCCCGGCGGTCCTACCAACAGGACCCCTTTGGGAATTTTGGCCCCCAGTTCCTGAAACTTCTTTGGATGCTTGAGAAACTCAACAACCTCTTGCAATTCGTATTTGGCCTCTTTTTGACCGGCCACATCGTCAAAAGTTATTTTGACCTCCGGTTCCATATACTCTTTGGCCCGGGATTTACTAAATGCCATCACATTGCTGTTGGCTCCCCGAGTTTGGCGCCAGAGCATCATGGTAAAGCCGATAAAAATAGCCCACGGCAGAATCTGCAGAACAATCTGCAGCATTGAGATTCCCTTTTCACTGCCGGTAATTTGGACATGGTGCTCTTTAAGCAGCGCCATCAGCGACTCATCGGCATACGGGATGCGTGTACTAGCCCGCACTCCATTGCGAGTAACAAAGATAATAGTGGTCCCGTCCTGTATTTCGGCAGAACTAACCTGATCTGATTCCACAAATTGAATAAATGAACTGTAAGGCACTTCCTGAGAAATACCGGCTCTGCCTTCACTAAAGAGCATGAAGGAGAACATAACTATCAAAAAGAGGAAAAAGCCCAAAGCCACCCTATTTTTGCGACTGAAGTCAAACTTCGGTCCGCCGGGAGTTGCCGGACGTTTGGGAGGCGGCGGAGCTTGATTGGAGCCCCAGTAGTGCTGATCGTCCTCTTTGGGAGGCTTCTGCTCCTCTGGGTTTTGGCCCTGCTCTTTTTTTTCTTCGTCTCTCTCTTTATCCACAATCTTGTCCTTTTCCATCCGTCACACTATATCTTGTCGAGCCGCTAGGAGCAAGGGCACCACAGCGCGCCCGCACTGCCACGCGGTCTTTACCACCCCAAAAATGGCCCAAGACAGCCACGATGCCCCCCTGATCTTCCAACACCGGAATCTGCCACCGCTTAGATCGCCCAATATTCCAAGAAGCGATTAAGGAGGAGACCTCTTTGGTCCCTTCAACCAAAGCAATCCGATCACCGGGCCAACTGGAACGGGCAATCAGGGTACCGATGAGTTTACTCTCATCGATGCGCGTCCCCTCTTTTTGATCAAAGCTGCGCAGCAACACTCTGTTTTGGGGCAAAGGGGTACACCCAGAATATACACAACTGAGGAAGCTTTCGGCTAGGAGCCTCTCTTTAAGAGCCCATTTCAGCTTCCCGTTGTCAAATTCAACTAGCGTATCGGCAATTTCAAAAGGCTCTTTGTGCCAATCTGTTAATTGTTCTACCAACTTGGCAAGGCGATGGTACGGCAGCCGTTTGACCGAAGAGCCCAAAAGATTCCACACCCGATACAGTAGCTGCTCAACAAGCACTGTGGGAGCGTCTTTAAGATATTGCCCATTAATAAAAGCTGTTTGGTCCTCCATTTTCACACTTTGGGCAAACAGCTGATCAACTTGTTGTTCTACATACACATTAAGGGTTTCAAAACGCTTTGCTAAAAGGGCCAAAGAGCTGCAATAGTGGGGAAAAATCTCCTTAACTGCGGGAATCAGGTGATTGCGGACTTGGTTGCGCACATAGCGGTTGCTTTGGTTAGTCGAATCTTCTGACCATTTAAGATTATAAGAGCGAACTACCTCAATAAGCTCTTCTTTAGTAAAACTGAGTACCGGGCGAATAACATTGTTAGTTACTTCTCCTATTCCTTGTAGTGCCAACGGTCCCGATCCGCCAAAAAAGCGGAGCATAAGGGTTTCACTTTGGTCATCTTTGGTATGAGCAGTGGCAATATAATCAAAGTCCAGCTCTTTTTGTTTGTTGCCCAGGGCTGCATAACGGAGTATTCGAGCTGCATCTTCAATCCCCTGAGCCCCACTTTTAGCCAAGGTTGCCACTTCGCCTTCTTCCAAGCGGACAAGAGAAAAAGGGATACCCAACAAGTGGCAGTTTAGTTTGTTCAGCTCTTCTTCTTTGGTTAGCTCTTTTTCACTGCGAAGGCGATGATTCACATACACTGCATGCAGCTGCTCTTTTTCCACGGTTTGTCCAAGGAGGATAAGCAGTGCCAGTGAATCGACGCCGCCGCTGAAAGCCACAACGATTTTGGCATCCAACGAAAGATGGGAAGCATTAAAAAAGGGCAACAGATTATGAGTGAGAGTTTTTTCTGTTGTATTCACCGGCAACCTCCCCGACAGTGGCTCCCTCTAACAAGGTGATCAGAGCACTGCTGGCAGCTTGGATTCCTTGTTGCAGGAGTCTTCTTTCTTCAGTCTCCTGGGCCTTCCCCAGGACATGCTCAATAACACTCTGGTTCTCTTTAGGCCGCCCGATTCCGATGTAGATGCGGGTAAAATCGGCTGAGCCCAACTCATCGATAATCGACTGCAACCCTTTTTGGCCCGCTGAAGAGCCTCCTTGGCGGACTCGGATCATCCCGGCAGGTAAATCGAGGGTGTCACACATAACGATGAGCTGATCAACGGTGTAGCGGCGAGGAATGACGTAGCGACACACCAAACCACTATTATTCATATAGGTCAAAGGAAAGAGCAAAAGGTGCTGATCGACTTTGGCTTGTTTGTAGGGACGGAAACAGCGTTTTCTCAAAACGGTCTGAAAAAACGCTGCACTTAGGTTCAAGGCATCATAGCCTGCATTATGGCGGGTGTTCTCATAGCGAGGGCCGGGATTGCCCAGCCCAATAACAATTGGCAGAACTGTTCCCCTTTTACTCTTCGCTCTCTTCTTCTGCGGCTTCTTCGGTAGCGATGGCTTCTCTTTCCATCTCTTCCTCTTCCTCGACAACCTCTTCTTTAATACTCTTGACCGTGGCCAATGTTACATCGGTTGCTGTCAGAGCCTTAACTCCGGAAGGCAATTCAAGGTGTCCAACCTGCAGGCTCTCGTTTAAGTTCAAAGAGCTGACATCAAGACTCAGGTTTCTGGGTAAATCGGCCGGGAGGCACTCAATTTCAATTTCGTGGGTGACCTGTTCCAAAACTCCGCCGAATTTAGCCCCTTCGGGATGACCGGTAAGAAGAATCTGTACGCGGGTACGAACCACTTCGTCTTTGGAGACTTCAAAAAAGTCGACATGAAGGATTTTCCCCAGCAGAACGTTCTCTTGCAGCTCCTTCATCAGTACCGAGTGCGTTTTGCGCCCGATTTTCAGATTCAAAAGAGTCGACTCACTGACGAATCTTAGCTTGTTTTGGAACTCCTTGGCCTCCAAGGTGATGTGGACCGGCTCTTTTCTGCCATAGATGACGGCAGGAATCCGTCCGGCGGCAAGCACGCGCCGCGAACCGGTTGAGCCAAAGTCTTCTGTCCTCAATTGTGCAGTTACATTCGTATCTTTCATGGAAAAACTCCTTCTCCTTTCCTTCTACAGGGGCGGCAGGATTCGAACCTACGCATGCCGGCACCAAAAACCGGAGCCTTACCGCTTGGCTACACCCCTATGTGCCTAATGTAAGGTAGCGTCATGACGCAACAAGACACCGCTGACAAAAATACAGGTTTTCCCACTCTTTGTCCAGTAGGCTTTTTGAGTCTCGGCGATTTTTAAGATTTACTCTTCTTCGTACTGTTCTTCACTGCCTGCAGACGGAGCCTTCTCATACGCTGCGAGAATAGCCTCCTGCATGATGGCTCTGAACTCACTGCTGATAGGATGAGCTACATCCTTGAACTCGCCATTTTTTGTCTTGCGGCTCGGCATAGCTACGAAGAGGCCCGTTTTGCCATCGATGATTTTGAGATTGTGAATGACAAACTGGTTGTCGAACGTAATCGTCGCATACGCTCGTAATTTACCCTCTGACGCAATCTTGCGAACCCTCACATCGGTAATTTCCATGCAAACACCCCTTGCGCTGTATCGTAGTTAAACGGTAGCACCCAAATGGGACGGATGCAAGCATTTTATCGGGTAAAGAGTTAGTTGTTCCCCTAAAGCCACCACTTGAGCCCTGATTTCCTTAAGAACACCCTCTGATTCGCTTAGGTAGTAAAAAGCAGAACCGCTACCACTGAGATTGGCAAAACTCTCCCCTTTGAGCTTCATGAGCTTTGTGTGAATGGGATCAGAGACGGCTAAAAAATCGTTGCTGAAGCTCCATTGGGCTGTCGGTTTTTGGTAAATAGCCGCCAATTCCTCTTTGCTGTGTAAACTTGTGTCCCTAATTAGTTGCTCATCCAAAAGCGTATATGCAGCAGCAGTGCTAACTCTCACTTTTTGAGGAATAACAAGAAGTCCCCCTATTTCTGCTCTGCTAGGCAGCATCTCTACTACCTCTCCTCGGCCACTAACATACGCCAAAGCTGAGCCTCCAATGAAAAAAGGGACATCCGAGCCTATTTGAGAGCCCAAATCCATCAGCTCGCTTAAACTGAAGATTTGGTTAAAGGCTTTATTAAGTAACAGCAAAACAGTAGCTGCATTACTGGAGCCTCCCCCTAATCCTGAGAGGGGGGGGATCTGCTTGGTGCAGTTGATAATGATTTCGCATCTGTAACCGCTGTTTGCCAAAAAGAGAAGAGCAGCAGCGTTCATCGTGTTTTCAACAGGAACCTCTTGGGGTGCTATGCACCTAATACGGGTAACAGAGCTTTTTGTGAGGCTGATGCTGATAGTGTCAAAAAGATCAATGCGCTGAAACAGGGAGCTTATGGGATGAAAATTGTCGGCTCTTTTTGCTCCCACATCTAAATGGAGGTTAAGCTTGGCATAGGAGTTGGCTTGGAGACTTACCACAAAGAGGCCTCCTCCATTTGAGCTATTACTTTTGTATCCCAGCCGGCATTGGCTAGCGGGGACCCGGGAGATGGATGGAGAATAGAAAAGACTTCTTGTGTTAAATTCAATCGTTGGGCTGCTTTAGAGAGCTGTTTTTGGGCATACCGGCCGATACCGACTAACGCTTTGGGCTTGATAAGAGTCAGAGTATCATCAAGGTAGGCGTTGCAGATGCGCTCCAGTTCCTCTTTTTCACCTTTGGCCAGCTTTTCGGGAATAATGTTGCGCCCCGTCTTCCCTTTATCGACAAAGACCAGAGGACAGTAGTTCATAACCGCATGGTGCTGAAAAAAGTGCTCGGCAGTGCCATAGCGGTCTTTCATCAGCGACCAAAGGCGCTTGCCACTGATTTCACTGCGTTTAATGGCAAAGCCCACCACTGGGCGCTGAGGATGCTCAGAAGGGGGATGGCCCACCTCTGAGCTGATTCCCATCCACTGAGTTACCGCTTCCACTTCGCCAAAAGGGACCCCTGTTTGGACCATGCCAAACGGCCCGGGATTCATCCCTAAAAAATAGACATCGACATTCTGGTGGACAAAACGCCTTAGATAGATACTGTGAGGGGCAAAAGCATAATTAAGAGGGTTATAAATATACCCGTCAAAGGTGAAGGCAATAGCCTCCACCTCGCGGGAAAATTGTTTGGTTCGTTCAATTAAGGCATCGCTAAAAGCACTCATGGCCCCGATTATAGATGAAAGAGCTTATCTGTTCTAGCAAAGGCCCGTTTACCTGCCAACAGGCGATAGGCAATCAAAGCTGCCACGGTGTAAGCAGCACTGATGATAACGGCAACCCAAAAGAGTTCGGGCCGTCCTTTGGTTACACTGAAAGCAGGAAGATTTACCGTAAGGATAAAAGGAATAGCCAAGACAAAGACGATTCCCACTGAATACAGGTAATCGGCGGCTACCGGTGTTTCAAACTCGGGGTCTACAACCCTAAGTAAGGCCAAACCGGTAGGTAAGGTCCCTGTGGCAGTGCCGTAAATGACAAGCATGCGGAAAAATTGATGATCGTGATATAACCGAGAAGCATAGAAAGGCAAAATAAAGAGGGTGATGAAAGCTCCTGCTGCCGTTAAAGCCAGAATCGGCAACCAATAACCGCGTACGGCAACTAACGAGATGGCTCCCAAGGAGGCTGCCACCGTTAAATCAACCGATAACCCGTTAATGCGGTTGCACGTACCGTTATCCACAGTTGTATCGACTTTAAAGAATTTCATGATGGCCTTTACTAAAAGGGCACAAAAAGCGCTGAACACAAAGTTAATCCCCCAAAGACTCTCAGCTAATTCATCACCGGTAGGACCAATGAGGTGAAGCCCTTTGGAAACAAGGCTCAGAAAACCCCAGCTCAGTAAATAGGTAAGCATAATCAAAGCGATATGGTAGCTGAATGTATCAAGAGACTCACCGTCGGTACTTAACAGTGAGCCACTGGGACGTTCGGCATCCAAGCGGCTAAAAAAACCGGTGCGGATACTTTTTTTGTTCATTTTCTCTAAATATTCTTTGCCAATCCACCCCCGCTTAATCCCTTGGTTAATCAGCACCACTCCGCCAAAAGAGCCAAAAAGGAAGCCCAAAGCAGCCATCGTCAACCCCACCGAAGAGCCGCCGACAAACCCCATTTTCTCCCAGGCACTGCCGATCGAATAGGCTTGACCAGGTCCCAATTCAAAGCCCAAAGGCAATGTATACCCGATAGCGGGAAAGAGGTTGGGCATCACAGTGGCAATCAGTAACGCCGTAACAAGCAGGCCAAAGAGACACTGAAGGCCGTATTGGGCAATAACAGCGGTCACATTTTGGGCCAATACCAGCCGGTTTTCCCTCTTTTTCTCAATTTTGGGATCGACTCTAAGCATCATGGCAATGAAACTGATATTCAACAAGTGGTAGACCAACTCCCCCAAATAATCGCTTTTTAAGTGCCACAAAGGGGCAATAAAGTTGTAGAACACCAACAGAAAAATGCCTCCTATAATAGGAGCGGGAATCAAAAAGCGTTGAAAAAAGCGGACTCTGGCCCGAATAAGGGCACTAAGGAGGAGCGCAATTGAAATAATTCCAATGTGAATGATGTAATTCCAGTTCATACCGACCCCTTTTGTTCTTCACTAGCGTGTAGTGCACTTCGTTTATCATACCACTCTAAATACTTTAGCATACAACGACCGCGAGCTAATCGTAATCGCCACAGCTGGGAACGATGGTAAAATTCTAATGTCCCTTTGGTGTTAATAATCATTGAGCTAATCCGATCAAAATCGAAAATAATCTGTTCAATTCCTTGAAGCATTCCCGTTTTGGGAACACTGCGCATATTCACCACTATGGCATCACTTTCCAGTTGGACATCAATTGCCGTAGCGAGGGTAACAAGTTTATCATCAAAGCCCCGTTGCAATAGCCGCCCTTTATCAAAAGGAAACGGCTGCTTTTGCGGATCAATCTCTTTTTTTTGCCAGGTGTGCCACTGGGCAAGAGTTGTCCATTTGATTGGCTTACCCACGAGTGTGTGCAGGGTATCATACTGATCGAGTTGCAAAACCAAATCACACTTTTTACACAAAATACGATCTTTTTTATCCCAAATAGTAGAATGAGATTTGCAATTGGGGCAGCTGTAAAGCAGCTGAGCCACACCGCTAGTTCGCCTTTTACGACGATAGGGAATCAGATGTTCCTTTTGCCAGCTGTCAAAGTTAAACGAGAGTTTTTGCAACAATTCTTGATGCAACTGCTCAACACTCAGACTGTTAATCTGTTTGGCCGAAAGGACCTCTACAACTCTGATAACCATTTTCCCTTTGCGACTGAGGTAGGTCCACCGCGGTCGTAAGGCATACGAGCCTTCCAAATTAAGTAACACCACCGGCACTTTAAACAGTTTCACCAATTTGGCAATCGAGTCATTGAACCCCAGACTTTCTCCATCCCACGTGCGAGTCCCTTCAGGAAAAATACCCACATTCTCTCCCCTATTAAGGGCTTCTCTGATTTGGCGTATGGTTTGGATATCGCTTCTTCCCTGCTGTTTACCGATTGCTCCCACTAAATAGTGCAATAGTGTCCTAAGGATCTGGTTTTTAAATAAATAGGCACCGGCAACCCAGCGAATGTGGTGGGGATAGAGGACTGAAATGAAAAAAGGATCGAGGCTGTGCGTATGGTTGGCCAGCACTAAATGGGAGCCGGTTGACGGAATATGTTCAAATCCGGCGGTGCTAATGCCGTGATGGAACCGTAAATAGAGGCCATAGGTGGGGCGAGCCAGATGGAGAATCAATGGCGTTTTAGACATCTTGCGTCCTCTTTGTCGGCAATATACCATGAGTAGTGGGAGCTGTCTACTTCTTGAGCGAAACCCTTTTAGTTGTTATGCTTGCGACCATCACCTATTCCAAGGAGCGCCTGGATGGTATTGTTGCGCAAGTTTCGGGAGACCAGTTTCTCCGTACTGCCCATTGTTTTCATAGTCTTCCTCCTTAACCTCTTTGTCGCCCCTATCGGCTGGTTAGCGTTTGGCAAATTCCTATTGGGCTCAATTGCCATTATTATCGGTTTATCACTTTTTTTATTGGGAACCGATATAGGCATTATTCCTACGGCCACCCGTATCGGCTCCAAACTCACCGAAAATCGTAATGTCTCCCTTTTGATTTTCAGCGGCCTGATTATGGGATTTCTTATCACATTAGCTGAACCACAAATTCACGTCCTTTCGTCGCAAATCTCCTCCTATGCCCCTTCTTTGCACAAAACACAGCTTATTATCGCCATCTCGGCAGGAATGGGCCTCTTTTTAGCCATCGGCTTAGCCCGCATTATTTTTGGCCTCTCTTATCGCTGGTTATTGGTGGGAGTCTTTGCCATTATCGGAACCCTAGCCGCCCTTTCAGAGCGCTTTTTCATTGGCATTGCCTTTGACTCAGGAGGAGCTGCCACCGGGCCAATGACGGTCCCATTCATTTTGGCTTTAGGCATCGGTGTTTCCAATGTGCGCCAAAGTGAAACCAGTGACCAAGACAGTTTTGGCTTGGTGGGGTTATCGACAATGGGCCCAGTCCCAATTCTCCTTTTTTTTGGACTGCTTAGTCGCGGCATTAGTGCCGATGCAATTGTCGATGCTTCTGGTGACACTCTTATCCAATGGGGGGCTTTAATTGGGAGAACCACAATTGAAGTCTTACAGGCCCTAGCCCCCATTGCCGCCGCTTTTTTTGTCTTTCAAATAACGCTGTTAAAACAGAGTGCAAAAAGAGTCATTAGGATGGTCGAAGGATTGGTGTATGCCGCCTTGGGACTTATTCTGTTCTTAGTGGGTGTCAGCGGAGCTTTTATGCCGGTCGGAAGTGTAATCGGATCGCTCATAGGATCTTTGGATCAAAGATGGATTCTTATCCCCATCGGCTTTTTTTTGGGAGCCGTGGTAGTATTGGCAGAGCCCTCAGTGTGGGTACTGACCGATCAAATCAAAGAGATTTCAGCAGGTGCCATAAAAAAACCGATGGTGATGATTTTCTTCTCGATAGGGGTGTCGGCCTCTTTGGCTTTAGCTATGGCCCGCATTGTATTTGAAATACCGCTGCTTTATATCTTAATTCCCGGCTATGTAAGTGCCTTGGTCCTCTCTTTCTTTGCCCCACCATTATTTACCGCAATTGCTTTTGATTCGGGAGCTGTTGCTTCGGGGCCCATATCTAACTCATTCTTACTGGCTTTCACTTTGGGGGCTGCTTCAAGTGCTTCAGTCAATCCTTTTGCCAGTGCTTTTGGCGTGGTGGCCCTCATTACCATGACCCCCTTGATAACATTGCAACTTCTGGGATTATTATATAAACGAAGGGTGCAAGGAGAACGCAATGAATAGCGCAGTGCAAAGCGTGTACATGCACGGCAAAGTAGTCATCAGTGTCGTCAGTGCCGGTTATGCCGATGCATTGGTTAAAAAGACTCGGCAAGCAGGAGCTGGGGGAGCGACAATCCTCTTGGGCAAAGGTGAAACTCATAGTGCTTTTATTAGAGCGTTGGGCTTAGGTGAAACAGAAAAAGAGATTGTCATCACTTTGTTGGAAGACAAAGATGTAGAATCTGTGTGCCAAGCTATCCTCGCCTTTAAAGAGAGCAAGCGGCTGTACTGCGGCGAATCGTATCTGATAGATGTCGATCAAGTCCTCCGCCACATAAGCTCTCCCCTTTCACAAGATACGACGGTCCAAACGACCAAAAGGAGAAATACCATGTCCAGTCCACACACCTTGATTACGGTCATCGTCAACAAAGGAAATGCCACTGAAGTTATGGATGCTGCCCGTAAAGCCGGAGCTACCGGAGGAACCGTCATGCACGGTAGGGGAACCGGCAAAGAGGAAGATGTAAAGTTCTTCGGCGTTCAACTGGTCCCGGAAAAAGAGATTTTACTGGTACTTGTCGGCTCGGGGCAAACAGGAGAAGTCCTGGAGGCCATTCGTACTGTCCCTTCATTAGCCCAACCGGGCTCCGGGATTGCTTTTTGTATCGATGTCGAACGCTTTATGGTGATGGGAGGGAAGTTCAAACTTCCAAAGAACTAAACGGATCGTACCAATACGCTTTGCGGGCAAAGGCGATTTTCTCCTTAAGCTCCGAGTGGCTGGGAACCAAAACCGGTAGATCCAGCTGGTGGATGGCATTAACCTTCCCCCCCAGCAGCTCGTATAACCGCTTTGGCTCTATACCGCTTTTGAGCAAGGCGTTAATCAACAACAGCGTTCCCCCAAAGCCGGGAATACCGCTGGCCCCTTGAGCTTTGTCTTGGGGGCTATGGGGGGCATGGTCGCTTTCAATCCAATCGATGCTCCCATGTAACAGCCCCTCATATATGGCTTGACGATCAGAAGCACTACGCAGTGGCGGATTCATTTTTAAAAGGTTGTCTTCCCTTTCTCCACTCTTTTGATCAAGAAGGGCATGATGAGCTGTAGCTCCGCAGACAATGTTCATCCCCTCTTGTTTGGCAGCCACAACCAAGGCTAAAGCTTTGGCTGTGGAAATATGGGCAATGTGAAGGACTCCGCCAAAAGAGGCTTTTTGAGCAAACGCAATCTGGTCGGCTACCGAAGCAACTTCAGCTTGGGCAGGACGACTAAGAAAGTGGGATTGGGGCTTAAGGTCGGGGCGAAGGAGCTCCCCTTTTTCACAGTGGACGCAAAGCACTCCTTTATACGAGTTTTCTGCTAAAATTTCATAGACTCTTTGTTGGTCTTGAGGATTCACTAACCCCATATTGCCTGTAGAGTGGCCGCCAAACATTTTCAATCCCACCAGTTGCCTCTGGCTTTTGTGCAGTTCAATTATGGAAAGTAGTTGAGAAGTATCTGAGCTTACTCCTGCGTACACACCGTAAAACATCCCCCTTTTTTGGGCTTCTTTGGTCCCAAAGGCCAGCCGCTTTTTAATACGGGGGACTGTGGTTAACGCCGGTTCAGTATTGGGCATATCAAACACAGAGCGAAAACCACACTCATACGCTACGGCCAACCCATGAGCTATGGTCTCTTTGGCAGCTTGACTGCCGTCTCTAAGATGAACATGGGGGTCTATCATATAAGCTCCGGGGCATGGGTTGCCAAATAGTGCCAACTGACAAATGTTCCCCACTGACAGGTTAGTTTATCGCCACAGGCACACTCTCCGCATAAACCCACTCCGCACATCGTATTTAGTTCCAGCGATAAATGAATCTTATCTCCACTTACCCCGTGTTGTAAAAGGAGCTCCACCGCCGCTCTCATAAAAGCGGTGGGACCGACAACATAACAGCCAAGGTGTTCAATCCCCTGACGGCAAAACTGCTCCACCTCTGTTAAGATGCGCCCCACCTTCCCCTCATCGGCTACGGTAATTACCTCCCCATAAGGTTGGAGCATCTGGTTATACGTTTGCCCAACATCGGTAGCAGTACCAATAAAGCTGGTAATCTGACTCCCCTTTTTTTGGAGGCTTTGGGCTAAAGCAGGTAGCACGGCCACTCCGGTTCCCCCTGCTATCAGCAAGGAGCGCTTAGTCCATTCAGCTTGCAGCTGCTCTCCATATAAGCCCCGTAAGTAGATGGGATCACCTTCTTCTAAGGCAAAAAGGGCTTCGGTAAAAGGTCCCCGTTTTTTAATGATGAAGCTCAGTGGAGAGCTATGGGCAATGGAAAAAGGTTTTTCGCCCACTTGTGGTAACCACAGAAACACAAATTGCCCCGCTTCGTACTCCCATCTACCGCTAAGTGTTAACAGCAGTATATCTTCGCTGATAAGAGTGCGCTTAATTATCGCCCGCTGATGGTACTCCATCGATTTGGAGGTCGTCACATACTCACTACAGGAGTTTGAGCTTTTAAGACCACCAAGCAGAGAGCTAGCATCTTCTTTTAATGCTTTAAGATACGAGGGCCAGTGGCGTTGATGAACTTTAGCAAAAGCAGATCCAATGCCCACCACATCGGCTCCTGAACGAATCATTTGCACAACGTGTTCGGCAGTTGAGACACCTCCCATCCCAATTAAAGGGACTTGGGGTCCCACTGCCGCTCTAACCTCTTGCACACACTGCAAAGCCCGCTCAAAAATCCATGTTCCGCTTTGGCCCCCTTTACCGCCAAGCTTGTTTTGTAATATGGGTTTATTACTGATAGGCTCAATATATTGGACAGGACCGGCGGTATTAATGGCCACCAGTCCATCACAGCCGGCTTTAACAACAGAACTGGCAATAGTGCCAATATCGGTGACATTGGGAGTAAGTTTAATAAAAAGGGGAACTGACAAATCGGGCAAAGCTAAGCGAATTTCTCTTACATACAAAGAGGCAATATCAGCCGAGCTACCAATATCAGAGCCATAACCGTCCTCAGCATGAGGACAGCTAAAATTAAGCTCCAACATATCGGCTACGGGTGCAAAAGCCCTCACTAAGGTGATAAAATCGGCAACACTGGAAGCAGAAAGGCTGACATTCAAAATCCCTTTCATCTGATATGAGGCGCGGAATTCTCTTAATTGCGCCAAAGCCACTTCCAACCCCGGATTGCGCAGTCCCACCGAATTGCCAAATGAGCCAACTCCCATTTCACAGAGAATTGGTTCGCGGTTACCCGGATTGGGAAGTACTTGAAAGCTTTTGGTGGTGATAAGCTCTAAGCCCAGCTGTTGGTCGGCATAGCGGATTAACGAGGGCTTGGTGGTAACTACTCCACTTACTGATGCAAAGTGAATCGGCGTTTGGTTGGCTAAAATCTTTTGGTGCAAAAGTGAGAGGTTAATCATAGTGCACACTCTTGTAACAGCTGTTCAATATTCTGCAAACAGGTTGTTAGCCACGAGGAGGGGACTCCCCCTTTTTTCCACGGATGGGTGAGATTGCTTGAGCTGTTAATCCGCCCCAGATAGAGCGGGTATCCCTCTTTAGCTAGAATCTCCACTGTCAAGCGGGCACTGGCCCCTTGAGAGCCGACTCCCGGAATAAGAAGGGGAATATGGTGAGTCCCAAAATAGGAGGCCAACGATCTAAGCTCCTTTTGCTCGGTGGCTCCCACCACAGCTCCCACCCCATCAAAAGAGGAGGACCACTGCACCACTTTTTGTGCCACTGCCATATACAGTGGCCTGTTATCGTGCAAAAGAAGATTTTGAATATCAGAGCCACCGGGGTTACTTGTTCTGACTAATAGATAAATTCCTTTTTCAGAAGGGGCAATGGCATCAAAAGGAGAAACTGAATCAAAGCCCATATAGGCACTGGCAGTTACCGCATCACAGCGATAATTCACAAACGCCTCAATGGCATAGTTTTCACTGCTGCGGGCAATATCGCCCCGCTTGGAATCAAAAATGACGGGAATAGTAGGGAAATAGGTGTTTAGTAGCTCTAAGGTCGAATTTAGAGCCACTGAGCCGGCAAATTGCCCCTCTTTGGGATTGTCTAAGGCACTGTAATAACCAACATTGGGTTTAAAAGCAGCTGGCATTAACCCCTTTTCTTTCATTGCAGTAAAAAGGGTGTGGTAAAACATCTTTAAGGTAGGAGTCTCTGAGGGCAGAGCCTCTAGTATGGGATCAAGGCCCATACAGGCGATATTCCCCACTTCCAAAGCACTTTTTTGCAGTCTCTCTTTGTATGTCACGCTCTACTCCTTGGGGGCAAATCCATGAGCTGCTCCCCAGCCAAATGGATCTTCTTTCCACTTTTTAAGCATCGCTACCCCTTGAGAATCAACATAGCCTGAGTTAAGAGCCGCATCAAGAGCTACATCGAATCTTAAGAGGCTGTTAAGTGTGCACGGGGGATCTAAGGCATCAAAAGCTTGCGCTGAAGCCGCTAAGCCGTAGGTAAAAATAGAAAAGCAATGCTCCACCACCCCATCGGCTTCCCTAATGGCTTTAATGGCCTTGATAGAGGAGCCGCCGGTAGAAATAAGGTCTTCTATGAGCAGCACTTTAGCTCCTTGGTACGAGCCATCGGGCCCCAAGCCTTCAATGAGGTTTTTCAGCCCATGGGCTTTACCTGATGAGCGCACATACGAAAGGGGCTTACCCATCAGATCGGCTAACGTGGTGGCATGGGGAATTCCGGCTGTGGCAGTGCCGCTAATAGCATCCACCTCAATAGCCAAATCGTGTAGCAGTTGCTCAAAGCCTTGGGCTATCAACAGGCGCACCTTGGCATCAGATAATAATAATCTGTTGTCATTGTAAATTGGCATCCAATAGCCGCTGGCCCATAAAAAGGGTTTTTGGGGACTGAGGCGAATGGCTCCCAAATCCAAAGCGGCTTTGGCTAAAATGCCCTCATAATCTGTTGTGATTCCTTGCTCGTTGTTTTTCATATTTTGACCTATGTCCATATCTCCTTGAATGTATGAATGAAACCACAGTACCGACACTCATAGCGTCCGTCGGCTGTCCGTTCAAACTGGGCCGGCACATCCTCGTTATGAGAAGGGTGGGAAATGCAGGCCTCATTATTACAAGCCAAATCGGCAAAGTTGTAAATCCTTGGCGGCAGATGAGTCCTGTATTTGGCAGCTACTTTTCCGTCTTGGATGAAATTCAGTGTACACCCAGCTGCAACGGCAGCCAGCCTTTTAAGCTCTTTGCGTTCAAATTCCCAATTGCCGGGGCGGAAGATGATTCCTTTAAATACCCCCTCCTCTTTTTTGCTGGTGGAGACCCACTCTCCCCCTTTACCGTTATCCAGTCCCATGACTCTGTTGATTAAGGCCATATGGCGACGAATGGTCGGCGGATCGTCTCCGCGGCATATATGGTCGATAACCAGTCCGTCTTTAATGGGACGCACCCCTTCTGAATACCCCTCTTTGGGTTTGTTGGACTGCGGTTCCACTTTAATAATGTACTCTTCATCTTTAGGAATATGGACATGGGCAATTCCGTTAAAATCTGAGCCAATTTTACCGGCAATCAGAGCTAAAAGGACAATGCGCACATACATGCCGTTAATCGATTGCCGCTCCCAGCCGTTAACAGAGGTTTCATCCAAAAAGGTGGGAATGGTGGGATGGACTCGGTGGCGGGGAAGAGGGTGGTAAAAAGTAGTCCCTTGTGGCAATTTTTTCAGATAGCTTTTTTGGAAGGTGACCTTAGATCGCAGTTCCTCTTCGCGCTTAAGAATCTGCTCTCCCATCCGCTCTAACTGCGGGCGGGTGAAGTACCATTTAGTGGAAATATGCTCTTGAGCCAAATAATCGGCTATGGAATCAAAGAAGCGCAGTTTATACCCATTTTCTTCCATTTTGAGGCGGTAATTTTCAGGCAATGATAATTCGGGAGGGGCAATAAGATCAACTTCAACTGAGCTAAAGATGCGCAGTCCATCGGCTTTGGAGTGGACTGTTCTGCCATGGTACAAATCCCCTGTTAAAGCAATGTGAAGATGGCTGTCATCCCAGTTGTTGTCTTCTAAGAGGGTAAATTCATCCAATAACTCTTGGGTAGGATGCTCATGACGTCCATCGCCGCCGTTAATGAAAGCGGGGCGGCGTTTAAGATTGTTGCGAACAGCAAAGCGAGCCGACTCTTCTTCTAACCAGCGGCAGACTCCCTCTAATTTGGTGCGGACAATAAAGACGCTGTTGTGGTATCCGGCAAGGGTGTTAAATGTATCGGCATAACTTTCGCCTTTATTGAATGAGGAGCTGTCAGAGGCTAAATCATTAACTTTTGCCCGATGGAACTTAGCGGCATTGCGAAACGATTCACGGGTGCGGGTACTATCTTCTAAAAACACCTCGTACAGACCAAAATCGGGATCATCAATTCTAAAGCGATCTAAAGTGGCCGTATCGTTGGCTTGGATTGCCATCTTAAGCACTTTGGTCTGCTCAAATACATACTTTCTCTCTTCAATAGAAAAATCGTCAATGACGGCCATTGACCTGCCTCTAAAAACATTGCCCATACGCACCTCCTAGGACAAAAAAATAACCGGTGAACATCACCGGCTGTAAAGAAAAAAGAGGCCTTCCACATAATCGGGGGCCTCTTTATCATTCCAACGAAAGACTCTTTTCATCAAAACGAACATAGCAGAAAAGAGAAGCTGTGTCTACTCTTTCTGCCCTTTGGCCCGCGGATCTTTTTCAATAAGGCTCAGCCAATCTTTGCCATATGCCTCATCGGGAATGGGCACTGTCGGCTCTATAGGCGGCTCCGTTTTTGAGCTAAAGCGGGGATCGACTTCAAAAGGATGGCGCTTTTGTAAAAAAGGATAAAGGGCCACTTTCTCCCCTTTGGCAGAGCGCGTTTTCTCTCGGCGTTTAATATCTTTGAGGAAGTTCCGCCGGTAGCTGTTTTTAACTCTTCTGCTTTGAGTGGGACGAGAAGAACTGTTGTAACGGTTGCCATAGTACCGTGAGCCTTGGTAGGTATAGTAGCGCCCTTGTGAGTAGTAACCGCTCATCTTCGATTCAATCACACCGTTGAAAATGACTCCCAAAATATTGGTTCCCGCCAAATCGAGGTTATCGAGTAACTCTCGCAAGCCCCCCTTAGTGGAAATACCGGCGCGCACATTAATGGCAATGCCATCGGCATGCCGGGCAATGGCCATCAGTTCGCTGGCGAAAATCAAAGGAGGCGTATCGACAATGATAAAATCATATATTGTTAACAGCAATTCCAACATCTCGCCATATCCGGGTGCATTGAACACCGCAGAAGGGAGAGGCGGGTGAGAACCCACAGGCATGAAGTGGAGTGTTTGCACATCTTCAAGCGGCTGAATGATAACTTCTTGAGCCGTTACGCGATCGGCAATCACATCAACCAATCCTAGTTTTGGCTTCTCTAGACCAAAGAAGTTGGCCAATTGGGGCAGGCGTAAATCGCCGTCAACTAAAAGGACTTTCTGACCGTTCATAGCCAAAGCGACACCGATATTGGCCGAAACAGTTGTCTTCCCCTCTCCCATCCCCGGACTGGTGATGCTGAAAATCCGCTGGTTACTGTGCACCGAACCGTAGGAGATATTATTGGCAATCAATTTGTAGCGCTCAGCTTCAAATGAGAGCGGATCGTTATGGACCACCAAAGAGGGAATCTCCAGCTCATGGTTAAAGACCATCAACGGAATCCAGCCCAACATCGGCCGCTGAGAACCGGCTAAACGCCTCAGAATTCCCTCATCTTTGATGGTGATATCAAGCATTTCAATCAACAAAGCCAGCAGTACGCCCAAAGCAATGCCCAACAGCACTGCCACAGCCAAAATCAACATTTTTTTGGGACTTACGGGAATGGCATTGCCGGCTCTGTTGGCACTGATAATAGCCGGATCAACCACTGTCACACTGCGGGCAACCGCAGCTTCGGCAATTTTCACCTCTTCCAGCAATTCCATCAGCCGCAAACGCAATGTCTCATAGACTTGCACATCGCGCTCTAAATCCAATAAGCGCCTTTCAAGTAGCGGCAAACCTCCCAGCTCTTCGGTAAAAGTTGATTCAATGGTTTGCAGCACTTCGATTTGAGCTTCTGTGATGGCTCTTTGGTGATACGATTTACCCAAGTTTTGCAAATTCAAAAGAGCCAATGGATCGACTTGTGCACCCGTTACCAAAGCGTTCAGTCGGTCCAACAGGGTCTTATTCATATGGCTTAACGCACTTTGTAAAACAAACAGGCGATCGGGGCTCTCTGTTTGCCCTTGTTGAATCGATTCGTATAAAATCAATTCTCGCAATCGCTCTTTGTAAGAAAAAAGTGTCGATTGGACAATTTCATCGGCTACTGTCTGTTCATATGTAGCCGCTTTTACTCCCATATTGGTTAAAACCTGATTCTGTACATCAGAAGCTATCAAAGCTTCGCCAAGTTCTAAGGCTAACGGCTCACGGCGGAGCTGAAAGTAGGCAATTTTTTCGGACAGAAGCTTGCTTTTATCAGAGAGCTGCATGATTTTGCTCTCTTCACGAAAAGCAGCCAATTGATCGGCAGCTTCCCTTAATTGATCCATGTTTATCGGAATTTGGGACTGAATGAACTCCTTTTGGACACTTTTAGTGTTACGGGCAATACCGCCTAGCAGTTCATTATAGCTTTCTGCCAAGGCGTTGGCAAAATCACGGGCAAAAGCGGGAACTTTGTCAGTAACGGTGATGCGCACAATGTTGGTGTCTTTAACCGTTACTACATTCGTGCGGCTTTTGACATTTCCCGGCCCGCTGTTTTGGGCATACGAATGACCATCTTCGGTTACATATTGGGTTAAATCGAGCCTTTTTAAAGCATTTTGAATATTAGTGCGACTTAAAATAAATTCGACTTCCGTGGCAATTTTAGCGGTTCCTTGCGACAGGAGCATACTCTCAAAGTCGCTGCTTTTTTGCAGTGATTCAACAAGAATCGTCACTTCCGATTCATACATGGGAGTCACATAACGCAAATAGGCACCGGCAGCTCCCATGACCAATATAAAAGCCAAGATAATCCACCAAAGGCGAGTTTTAAGGATGTGAAATAGCTCTTTAATACTCATCCCTTCTTGGTACGAGCTTAATTCGCCCATTTGTGCAGCATTCAAATTATCCACTAAGCTACCTCTTACAAATCAAATAATGTATGGACATCTAATACAATGGAGAGTATCACAGCAACCAACCCCACAATGCTCACAGTGGTTGCCAAGCGCATACCATGCAATGCCTCAAAGGTTGTCAGCTTTACACTCACCACAGCTTCTGGGGGAACCGGTTCACTTTTACCCACCTTAGCCCCTCTTTTATCGGTAACAGTAAATGCCCCGTTACGGTTTTTAGCAGGATCAAAGCCCCCGGCTAAATTAATATAGTAGGAGGCATCTTTATCGGGGATGTAGGGAAATGTTCCGGGGCGCAAAACTGCTCCGGTCACATTCACAAAAAGCTGGTTAAACGGCACAATCAAGCGATCGCCTTCAATGAGCTGCAACGAAGATTTATCGCTTTTATGGCCCATAAGAATGGCTTGGATATCAACAGGAATCATTTGATTATCCCGCAGCAAATAAGCGGAGGCCAAATCACTGACAGCTGAAAAACGGGAAGCAATACCGCCAAGCATATCACTCATCGTCTCTTGGGGGAAGAACTGGTAATACAGCTTACCGCTGGAACTTAGGCTACTGGTCCGCTCTTCTCCTATATTCACTGCCCCTTCAATTGAGATAGTTCTTGAAAGCGGAACCGCTGGATCTACGTACACCGTATCCATCGGCTGCAAAACAAAGGTATCGTACTCTTTTTGCTCAACTCTCACTACATCAAGAGAGCTTTCTCCTTTTTCAGAGTAACGGCGCACCACAACCGAGGAGCGCTCGGAGCTGGGTAAAAACCCTTTGGCATAGCGGTACAATAAATCACTTAGCTGCTCACCTTCCAACAGTTGGTAGGTGCCGCTTCGATTCACTTCACCGACAATTGAAACAATCCTCTGGGCTGGAACAAGGGTAATGACATCTGCTGATGATACCAGAGGGTTTTGCGATAAATCCCCCTCTTTTAAGGCGGCATACACATCATATTGGTTCACTTTTCCGTCTGCCGATTCCACTATGACAGTTCGAGTGGAGGCTTTATCAGTGGCCCCTTTAAGCACTGAGCTGAGGCGACTGAGGCCCCAAGCCGGCAGCTCCCTAGTAGAGTCAACTTCTCCTTTTACGGTTACAAAGAAAGTTCCGGTGCCGGTGAGCTTTACCTGGGGCATAGAAAAGGGGGCATAGGTATTTACCATCTGCTCAATCTCTGCCACGGCTTGGGAGAACGTTTTCCCTTTAGCCTCAACAATTCCAAACGAGGGGATGACAATACGATAAGAGCCGTCAACTTGCAAAACAACGGTGATAGTATTTTTCCCATCGGTGTAGGAGAGGCTCATCGTATCACCGGGAGTAACAGGATAAGAGGGATTGGCAATGGCACTAAGTACCCGCTCTTGGGCAGAAAAAGAGGTCTCTTCACCGCTACCAAGCTGAGCAGCAAAGCTTCTATTAAGCACCCGTGCATCTAAGGTGGAGGCAGTTGAGCCATAATAAGCAGAACGAATCATCACGGTGTCGGCTCCTGCTAATGGCAACAGCAACAGCGTTATAATAAGGAGTGGAAAAATTATCCGTTTGACAGCTCCATCCATACTTTTTCTCCTCTAACAGTCTAGATACACTGGTTTATCAGTGTACTCATGATACCCTCTGAAGGCAATATGTTGCACACAGGTATCATCGTCTTTGCAAAAAAGACAAAGATACGCTTGTTTTGTTACAGCTCTACCTACTTAGACCTACCTCTTCCAACAAAGCAGTAGAGCTATCAATAGCATCTGCTAAAGCCCGCTTGTAGGCATCAACTTGGCTTAAAGCGCTAATTCTTTGCTGCTGTAAAGCAGAAGCAATGACGACTTCTTGCTCTACAAGCGAGACTCCCAGGGTATAACGGACCTGCACATAAGGAGCATCTATAGAACTGACTACTGATGCATCATAGAAGATCTTAATTGCAAAAGAGGCCTCAGGTACACTAACAATACCAATAGAGCTCAAAAGAGTATACCAAGCCTGCTTTAAATCTCGTTCTGCAGAACTCTTATTGGCAACAGTTTCCCCCACCTGGACCTCTACCTGCAGTTGGACAGTAGAGCTAAGGCGTTGAATCTCCTGTTGTATTGAACTAAGGAGATTGCCCTCCTCTTTTTGGCCCAAAGCTCTGACGATACTAGCCAGCTGCTGATGTTCTTTAGCCAGCTTAAGGCTTGCATGTAACAGCAAAAGATGCTCTAGCGGCGTTTTAAAAGCTGCTTGAGCCTTTAGGTGGGCTATTTGGGATTCCAGTTCCCGTAACTGTTGTTGGTATAAAGCGGCACTGTTTTTTTTGTTCACAGCCAAGCGCACCCACACTAGTGAAGAAGCATCAACCCACGTGTTAACCACTTCAGAGCCCAACATCTGGTCAATCACAGAAGAGACTGAACCCCAGCTTTGCATTGCATCTGAGTCGGAAAATGTGGTTGTCCCCTTCTCTGTTTGCGCTACTGAAGTACTAATTGTGGTAATTTCTGAGCGGATTGTGGCATTAATGGATTGCGCCAGAGCACTAAAAGCATTATTGACTGCCTCTTCTCGGCTTTGGCCACTGCCAATTGAACAAAGGTAGGATTCTTTTGGATACTGTTTGTCGTAGAGGTTTGCTACCCAAGACGGCTCTTTATGTACGTTAGAGGTAGCACAACTGCTTAGCAGCACCAATAATGTTGCCACCCACACAGTGATATGTTTTGCTTTCATTGCCGCCCTCCTACTTGGGACATACACTCTCCCATAATTGTATTGTAGACTCATCAACACTAATTTGTTTCAGCTCATCAGTATGAATGATTCTCCCCCCTCGATCACGATAAATCACCGTAGCGTCATAGGTACCAACAGGAAGGTTTATCCCCCCCACCCAACCTTGGTCGGGGAAAAAATGACTGATTCTCACATCGGCTCTTTCGCTAAGCTCATTATAGATACGGGAGAAAAAAGATAAAAACGACCCCACAATCTCAATGGCAGTTGCTGTATCAGAAGAGTCGTTTGTATCGGAGGCCACTGCAGTGGCGCTATCAATAAGCACAGTTCCTGTGGCTTTGGCAAACGCCCGCAAAAGCGTTTTAGCTTCAATATAGGAACGGTTGAGCTCAAAAGTCTTTAAAGCAATGGCTCCTATACGTTCCAAAGGTTGCAGCGCAACAAAAGAGCCATCTGAAAGACGGACGTCAATGGAGCCTACTGTTGTGGGGCGACTGACTAATTGCGGCAGCGCTATTTTTACATAGGTGTTTTGAGCTATCCAAAAACGCTCAACAACTTCTTGTTTTATGGGCGACAGACCGCTAAAAGCCAAGAAATTCACCCTCTTTTTCCCATCTTTTGGTTGATACACATCATCTGTAAGAGTAGCAGGGAGGACAAAGGGGTACAGATCCTTTTGTTTGGCAAAAGCATTTTGCACCTGGTTAAAAGAAAATTCAGCCTGATTTGTTTCCCCCATTTCCCGGGCAACCACCAAGGCCAAATAATTGCCCAATGCGCTGGAAGAAAATTGTAAAGAGACCTCTTTTGTGAGGTTGTGGGCCGAGGCTTGCTTTCCTGCTTTTTGCACTTCGTCCATCAGCCGATCATATTTATGTTGCAAAAATTGCTGTTTTTCCTGAAACCGGCGCAGTTCTACCAACGCCTCCTCCCCTTGTTGCAAGTTGATGTAATTTAAGGCTTTGAACACCGAGGCATACAAATCTTCATAATCCTCTCCCCGATAAGCTTTGGTGTTGTCGTTAACTAAAAAGCTGGCCACATTGGCGCTGATACTTTGCGTATACAACTGGGTAATGAGGTTTTCAGCCGCCTCTAAATGGAGATTCGATTGGCTGTAGTTACGGGCCCAGTGAGCCAAAATTCCCGCATCAAGAGACCAAATAAGGGGGCCGTCGGTTTCTGCATACTCTTGTTTTTTAGCCACCACCTGTTGGTAAGCACCCTCATAATCGTTTTGGCGGTAAGAGCGGTATAGCGGTTCAAGATGCAAAGAAGAGGCGCAAGAGAAGCTTGTGCCGATCAGAAGAGAGCACAAACAACCACGTAAAAGAGAAAGAGCGATTCATACGACCTTAGAACATATAGCGGGGTTGAGTGATGAGCTTTTTGACTGTCTCTTCTCCTACCCACACTTTGCGGCTGGTCTCAATATCAATTAATTCGGCACTGACGTAGTAGGTGCGATTCGTTTTGCCCGCTATTTGATCAACGACAGTTCTCACAGCTCCCTGAAGCAAAAAATCAGCCCCCACCTCTTTGCCCAAAGCCACACTGGAGGCCTCACTGGCATAGTACTGCTGCTCTTCACGTTCTAAGCGCACCTGATCGCGTGCACCAATATCGGCTACCATATCGACTTTTTGCGTGTTCACCAAAGCCATTTCAAAGCGTTTGGCAATGATCTCGGTATCCATGTGTTCGCTGCTGCGGTTGCGAATAGTTCCGACTACGATTACCGGATTACGCCCGCTGTGCAGCCTAAAAGAGGTAATCCAGTCGGCTTTCAATGAGCTTTTTATCAACGCATCAGTTACCAAGCGGATATCTGTATCATTCCATGAGCCGCTTAAATCCATCTCTTGGCCCGCTTTGAGCCGTTTAACGTTGATTGTTGAGCTGCAACTAAACAGCAGCAGCGCCACTGCTACCATCACTACTAAAAACCCTGTTTTGGCTCTCATTTACTTTCCCTCCTTAGCCAACACGCTTTCCAAATAGGCAATCATTTGCTGGGCATTATCAACTGCTGCATCTCGCTGCAATTTGGCCGCCTGCTCTTTGTAAGCCTCTTTTAAGTTTTTAATCGGAAAAGAACAGAGGACCCACACCCCGTTATCTTGAGCAACGTAGACTTCTTCCACCTCCACTCCTCTCAGTGATACATCGACAACCTGGCGGCTAATGAGTTCCATCATCTGTAAATCGCTTTGCCCGGTATCTTCACTGTAATTGGTCAAAGCAGTAGTGACACTAAGACTCACCCAGCGCGCTATCTCATCTTGGGCCATAGCCACCGCTTTTAAACGAGAATTTTGGACATTGGAAAGTTTGCCATACCCCGCTGCATAATAGGTTCTCCAGTGAGTTGGCACCTTGGTGGTCCATTTGGGAGAACCGTCGGGATTTGTTGATGCGCAGCTAAAGCTGAGCGTGATAATAAGCACCACCAGTACATATAGATGAAGCCTCTTTTTCATGATAATCCTCCACATTAAGCCAAAACAGTCATGCCTTCCATCATAGGGCAAAATCAAGGCTCATTCCACCTCTAAATAGCCTCTTTACTTTTGCCAGAGGTCTGTTTTCATCCCTTGTCATACCAGCAGGTGATGAGTATGATGGGCCTATGAAAGTCGTCATTCTCGGGGCGGGTAGAAGAGGTACATTGCTAGCGCGGCACCTCATCAACGAAAAAAGAGATGTCGTGGTCATCGACAACGATCCCAGACGGGTAACCGAGATTCAAAATAAACTCGATTGTCTGGCTGTTGTGGGTTCGGGAACAGACCCTGCTAAGCTGCGAGAAATCGAAGTGGATACGGCCGATTTCTTCATTGCCGTCACCGACAGTGATGAAACTAACTTAGTGGCCTGCGGTATTGTAGAAAATATTAGAAGCGAAGTGACCACCGTAGCTGCCATCCGTAACCTCACTTATACTGGCAAAGATGGGCTGCCGCAAACTATTTTGGGCATTAATCATATCGTGAACCCCGAAGCCGAGACAGCTAAAAGTATCTACTCCATCATCGAAAAGGGGTTAGTTAGCGATGTGGTGGCTTTCGATCGCTCCAATTTGGTCCTTTTTAACCTCTACATTGAAGAAAAATCCCGTTTTGCTCACCAAAACATTGCCAATTGCCGCACCTCCATAGGACCGGAATTTGTTATTGCGGCCATCAGTCGAGCCAATGATGCTATTGTGCCTACCGGCAGCACCGTTGTATATCCTGGCGATACGTTGGCTGTGGTAGCCTGCAGTGATGACAAAGATGCGATATTCAAGCTCTTTGGCCAAAAAAAGAGTAAACCCAAGAAGATTGTCATTGTTGGCGGCTCTAAAATTGCCCGCTTCCTTTTGCGTTCTTTTGAAAGCTCCAGGCACAAAGATATAAAGCTCATCGACCGTGATACCGATGTCTGCCAACGATTTGCCTCACTGTTTCCTCGCCTATTAGTCATTCGAAGCGATGTGACCGATGAAACTCTCTTTGAAGATGAGCGTCTTGATACCAGCGATTTGTTAATCAGTTTAACCGATAACGATGAGCTGAATGTCATCACTGCCAGTTATGCCAAACGCATCGGTATCGGCCATGCCATAGCCTTGATTAAAAGCAACGCCAACTATATCCGCTTAGCCCGCTATATGGACATCGATACAGTCATCAGTGTCAGTGAAGCGACTGTTGATTCGCTGCTTAAGTATATGCGGGGGTCTCACGTTGCCAGTGTTCACTCCTTGTTTGACGGAACGTTTGAAATCTTTGAGTTTGTGATTAGCGATACGATGGAGGTTACCGGTAAAAAACTCAAAGAGATTAATATGCGTAATAAAGGCATCATTGCCGGTATTACCAACAAAGAGGGCAAAAATATCGTGCCAACCGGTGCCTATCGCCTCCAAAGCGGCGATACGCTGCTTGTTTGCGCAGGTAGAGAAGAGCTCGATTTTGTCCAAAAAATTTTCAGTTAGGCACCTGCTATGAATTGGAAGCAAATACTGCGCACATCGGCAGCGATGCAAGGAATTATCGGTATCTTTATGATTATTCCCACCATCATGGCCTTGGTGCTAGGAGAGGTTGAAGCCTTCAAAGCGTTTGCCGTCTCCTTAATAATTATTATCGTTTATGTAGCTATTATCCTTACTCTTGGCAAATCTTGGAGCTCTCGTCGATTTACTATCAGAGATGTATATATCTTTGTTACTCTTACCTGGGTTATTGCCAGCGCCTTAGGTGCCATTCCCCTTCATCTTAGCGGCGCCACTGCTAATTTTTCCAGCGCCTATATGGAGGTGATGAGCGGCTTTTCCACCACGGGGTTATCGACGATTGCCAATATTGAGGCAGCCCCTCTTTCTATTGTCTTTTGGCGCTCATTAACTCACTGGATAGGGGGAATGGGCATTGTTGTCCTCTTTGTCGCTTTACTGCCATTAATAGGTGTGGAGGGGGCCCAGTTGTACGGGGCCGAAACAACCGGTCCCACTAAAAGCCGCCTCACTCCCAAAATTAAAAACACGGCCTTAATTTTATGGTTGATTTATTTAGGCATTACGTTGTTGGAAGTTATAGCCCTACTTATTGGCAGATTGCCCCTTTTTGATGCTCTGACCATCTCGTTTGGCACTGTTGCCACCGGCGGTTTTTCACCTAAAAACGCCTCAATTTTAGCCTATAACAGCCCCTATGTGGAGACGGTGGTCACCGTGTTTATGATTATGGGAGGCATTAACTTCAGCCTCTACTTTGCCTTGTTAAAGAAAAAGGTTGCCCTCGTGCGCCATAACTCTGAATTAAAAGTCTATCTTATTATTATCCTGGGGGCTTCGCTTATAGCTGCTTTGAGCCTTTTAGGCCAAGGCCTCTATGCTACATTCAGTCAAGCGTTGCGCCATGGAGCGTTTCAAGTGGCTTCAACGATTACCACCACCGGTTTTTACTCAGCCGAATACGAACTGTGGCCCTCTTTGGCTCAATCAATGATATTCATCCTCATGTTCGTCGGCGGCTGTTCTGGGTCAACAGGGGGAGGAATTAAAGTAAGCCGTATCATTACGATGTTTCGCCTCGGGCGCCAAAATATTCGCACGATGCTCCATCCCAAAGGCTTTTTCACTATTCAATCGGAAAAAGAGGCTATCAGTTGGACCGCTGTGAATGCCATTGTGGGATTTATTGCCATCTACATCGCTTTGCTTCTTTTTAGCACGGTGGTGGTAGCCTCAGCCGGCTTTGACCTATTGAGCTCTTTTGTGGCAGGGTTAACCAGTTTGGGAAATATTGGGTTGGGCATGGGAGCATTTGGCAGTAACGGAGTCGGCTTTGGCGCTTTACCTTCCTATGCTAAATGGTGCCTCTCTTTTATGATGCTTGCCGGACGACTTGAACTGTACACCGTGTTAGCCCTTTTTTCCCGCACCTTTTGGAAACGGTAAGTTACACAACACGGTTATGAAAATAGTGGCGTACTTTGCGCACTGTTGCACTCAGGGCCATAAAAATGAGCAAACACAGCGACACTATTGCCACACTTTTAGACCATGTAAGATAAAAAGGCGACTGAATTGAGCGCAAATAGCAGAAGTTACCCACCACAACCCCTATGGAAGCGGTGCTTATCAGCGATAAAACAATATCGTTGATTGAAGGGCGGGCAAAGCGAATTCTTAGATATAAAAGACTCATCATCAGTAGCACCGCTGCATACACAGGCAAACCCACATTCAGTGACCAACTAAGGTTGTGGTTCAAAAGCAGATTAAAGATAATCAAATACACTGCAACACTAACTAGGGCCACAGTGGCTCTGATAACACGGTGAACCTGTTTCATCCACAAAAATACGCCAACAGTCCAATACAACACCAATGAGGCGGTTGTGAAAAGCGACCACGATAACGGGCCGCCAAAAAGATCGATGATGATCAGCAGCACGGTAGTCAAACCAACATACCAAGAAGCCATCACTACATACGAAGGGCGGATAAAAAGGGGCACCAGCAGATACAAGCCTCCCAACAGCGTACAGCAAAGCGACAAATAGGGGCTAAAAGAGGGGTGAATCCACCCGGTGATACACAGCGTTACTGCGGCAATCGCCATAAAAGTAATAATCAGCTCTACCACCCCTTTGCGCATTTTATCGAGTTTGGGGTGCTCTTTACGAGTTTGCTCGGCAGGCACAAAGAGGGTGTGCTCCACTTCCCCTCTTATTTGAGATGAAGATACAACAGGGGTGTTACACAGCGGGCACTGTTGGATACCGCTGGCTAATTTCACTCCGCAACTGACGCAATAGGCCATGATGAACCTCGATTGGTCGACACTTCGACCCCAATTCCTTTATTAACAAGAGCTGTAAAAAACTCCCTTTCAAAATCAACTTTTCGCTCATAGATTGAAGTAAAGTTCACATTCACAAAACCATTGACCCCTATGGCGGCACAGCTGACTTTGTTGGCTTTACTAGGTGAAAGATAAAAATCCATTCTTCTGATTAGTTTAGCCATTTCAGCAGGAAGAGTCACACTACCCAAATTGCTCAGCGTTGAAGAAAAAATAGCATCTCCATATGAATCGCTAAGCAGCTTCATAAAAGGCTTTTTTAAAAAGAAAGGGGCGTAGCGGATTAACGGATTACGCCTGCCGGCCACATTGCGCGAAAGTTGGCGCGAAAGGCTTTTGGCATTGACACTCCCCCGCAGTTGATGAACCACCTGAGTAAGGATTTCCCCAAATTCGTAGTGGCCTAAACGGGGATCGATTCCCACCACCACAAACAGCGTAAAGTTGCGCATTGAAACTGAATCAAAGACTTTTCTGATATTCACCGGAACCGATATTCTTACCGGTTTATACCGTTTGGGGTTTTTGACTTCCTGAGTTTGTACTCGCTGTAAGGCATCAAGTAACTCAGCTACCAAATACTCGGTAATGGTCACCTGATGCAAGCTGCTGATCCGTTTCAACTCTTCTATGGCTATTCTACCGCTGATAGCCTGCACTTCATCAGTTAATGCTGAGGTGTTTTTCAAATGAAACGCATGCGATTCAAAGCCAAAAATTGACTTTAACGGGACATACCTTTTTTCAAATGAATCTTCCCACTCGGCCTCTTTAGCAGATTCCCCAAGGTCAAAAATCTGCGGATCGGGACCCACCGGATGCCCTGAAAGCCTCAAATACTCAGCTACTAAGGTTTTAAGGAAAATCAGAGCTCCCGTCCCATCAGAAAGGGCGTGAAAAAACTCCACGGCAATGCGCCTAGGAGCATGAAAAACTTTAAACAAGTACCCATGAGCTCCCCTTTTGCGATGCAAAAACCCACAAGGATGGGAGACTTCGGGCCAAACGGCCAATGGTTTTTTATTGGCTGTGAAGTAGTACCAAAAAAATCCACTGTGTAAAGAGACGGCAAAATAGGGAAAACGCTCAATAACATGTTCCAAAGCGGTTAATAACCGCTGCTCAACCACCTCAATCTCCACATCAACAGAGAGGCGGAACATATGCGTATTGTAACGAGCCACCGTCGGTGGATAGATGATAGCAGAGTTATCCAAAGGGATAAGTCCATCGTTGGCCCGTTCTGTTTTCATGCCCCTAGTGTAGTGGTTTGCCCCTCTCTGAGCAATCACCTGAGAAAGGGGTAACAGTTATGAACTCTTTTTTTTATAAAAGGGTGTTTTTACGATTGTAGCTCTTTTTCGTTTTGAGTGGATTAGTACTTCCACCTCATCGCCAAAGGCTAAAGGAATGCTGCGATCAAAAAGGACTAAAGCTAAAAATCTATTAAGGGTGGGACTTTTGGCCCCGCTGGTAACCACTCCCACTAGCTGCTCTTTGTGATACACTTCATACCCTTGACGGGGAACTGAAGGATCGACCATTTCAATGCCCCTCAGCGTTCGTCGAATCCCCTCCTCTTTTTGCTTCATTAAAGCCTCTTTGCCGCAAAAATCGGGTTTATCGAATTTAACGAAATAGCCAAGATTGGCCTCCAAAGGGGTAATATCAGAGCTAATTTCATGACCGTAGAGGGGTAATTTAGCTTCAAAGCGCAATGAATCACGACATCCTAGCCCGCAGCGCATCAATTCAACGCCTTTGCCTGCTTCAAGTAACGAACGCCATAACTGAGGAGCCATCTGATAATCACAGTACAGCTCAAATCCATCTTCTCCGGTGTACCCATTGCGGGAAACCATCGTTCGCACCCCTTTAAGATTAACATCCACAAGGAAATTGAAAAACGGGAGGGCGGCAACCTGAGGAGCTAAAAGGGAAAGGATGGCTTCAGCTTGGGGCCCTTGTAAAGCGATTTGCGCCGTATGGGGGGTAAAGTCGATAATAGTTGGAGCTTGGCTGGCATAAGGATTTTCCTGGGAGAGCCACTGTAAGTCTTTGGCGGTGTTGGCGGCATTCATCACCATCAAATAGCGCTCTTTTTCTAGCCGATAAACAATCACATCATCCACAACAGTCCCATTAGGATAACACATGAAACTGTAAAGCAGCTGTCCGTCTTCCATTTCACTGACGGTATTGGTCAACACCAGATCCAAAAACGGCTCTGCTTGGGGCCCTTCAAGAAGACATCGCCCCATATGGGAGACGTCAAACAAGCCCGCTTTGGTCCTAACAGCGTGATGTTCTTCAATAATTCCGTTTTCAAAATGGAGAGGCATCTGCCATCCGCCAAAATCGATGAGTTTGACCCCTTTTTCGTAGGCGTACTCTTCATACAGCACTGTTTTCATGCCGCTCATTATAAAAGGAAAAAGCCCCCTTGCAAAGAGCAAGGAGGCTCAGAAAGCTAGATCAGTAGCTGTTGGCTTTCGTAGGCTTCCAAAGGATAATGCTCCATCACATAATCCATATCTTTGTCCCCCCGTCCTGAGAGGTTAACTAAAATAGTCTGGTCTTTACCCAACTGAGGAGCCACTTTAATAGCATACCCTAAGGCATGGGCACTTTCCAAAGCGGGAATGATTCCCTCCAAGCGACTGAGGTTATAAAATGTGACCAACGCATCGCGGTCGGTAGCCACCACATATTCAACCCGCTTGATATCTCTTAAATGGCAATGCTGAGGTCCCACCCCAGGATAATCCAGTCCGCTGGCAATGGAGTAGACCGGTAGCGGCTCCCCTTGCTCATCTTGTAAAAGATAGCACGAAAATCCATGAATGATTCCTTTGCTGCCATAGCTCATCGTTGCCGCATTGTCCCCGGGTGCCGGTCCCCTGCCCCCCGGTTCCACGCCGTACAGCTTTACTTCAGCATCATCCAAAAAGCCGCTGAACAAGCCAATAGCATTTGATCCTCCCCCCACACATGCCATCACATGATCGGGAAGCTTTCCGGTGGCATCCAAAAACTGCTGGCGAGCCTCCCGGCCCACTACCGATTGGAAATCGCGTACCATCATGGGAAAGGGATGAGGGCCCACAACTGAGCCAATGGCATACATAGTAGTCTGGGGATCTTCCAAATAGGCAATAAAAGCAGCATCAACGGCATCTTTAAGTGTTTTGGTCCCCATCGTCACCGAAATAACTTTAGCTCCTAAAACCTGCATGCGCCTGACATTGGGAGCTTGTTTTTTTACATCAACTTCTCCCATATAAATATCGCACTCCAATCCCACTAAAGCAGCGGCAGTGGCCAATGCCACTCCGTGCTGACCGGCCCCAGTTTCAGCAATCACTTTCTTTTTGCCCATCCGCTTGGCAAGTAGCACTTCACCTAAGCAGTGATTGATTTTATGGGCTCCGGTATGATTGAGGTCTTCCCGTTTCAAATAGATGCGTGCTCCGCCCACCTTTTCGCTTAAGCGTT
Source organism: Sphaerochaetaceae bacterium (assembly GCA_050950025.1). GTDB lineage: Bacteria > Spirochaetota > Spirochaetia > Sphaerochaetales > Sphaerochaetaceae > JBMNGW01. The sequence continues at coordinate 46,819 of JBMNGW010000005.1, forward strand.
TGGCGTAATAGATCGGAGAGGGGCGTCCTGTGTAATTTTGTTGCAACAGCGCCAACTCTTCAATAAATGAAGGGTCGTCTTTAATGCTCATATACGAGTCTGCAATTTCTTTCATTACGGCAACTAAATTTTCGGGAATATAGGAGCCACCGTAAGAGCCGAAAAAGCCCTGTTCATCGGGTTGTAAGGTGTTAAGAGAGGTCTTTGTTTTCATAATCGTACTCCTGTAAAATGACGTTCATCTGTGAAGCAGGATCTTTGAGGATTTTAGCTCCTCGGGTGATCTTGCATAAGCTCATGCCCAAATTGCGGGCAATTTCGCGCTGACTTTTGCCAGCATGTAGCTCTTTCAACAGTCGCCACCGGAGTGCGAAGTCATACTTCTCTCGTTGGGTAAAAAGCTCTTCAAAGAGTTTTTGCATTTCGAGGTAATTATTTGTTTTTGCGAATAGGTCAATAAGTTCTTGCAAATCGTCCATGAAAGCCTCTTGATGCGCAACGTTACTATGTATAGAAACACTTGTCAACTCCTTCTTTCATTTTTGCCTGTTATTGTGCATACTTGTGCCAGTAATTCATTGGAGGAAATGCATGTCTGAAAAGAAGGAAATCAGTGAAAAAACCTTAAAAATCCTGCTTGCGATGCAGATTAATGAAGAAACAGAAGCAGTTGTCTATGAAAAAGTAGCCCGTTACATCAAAGATGAACATAACAAAGAAGTGGTGAAAAAAATTGGAGCAGAAGAAAAACGGCATGCTGCGGTATGGAAAAAATATACCAATGTCGATGCTAAGCCCAAACGATTGAAAATTTTCTGGTACCTTTTACTTGCCCGCATACTGGGCTTCACCTTTGCTTTAAAGCTGATGGAAAAAGGAGAAGGGATGGCCTCATCAGCGTATGATGCTATTGCTCACGAAGTCCCCGAGGCTGAAAAAATTGCCCGTGATGAAGATGTGCATGAGCAGCAACTGTTGCAATTATTAGATGAAGAGCGCCTGCAATATGTGGGGTCCATGGTTTTAGGTGTCAGCGATGCACTAGTTGAGTTAACCGGTACTTTAGCCGGTCTCTCTTTAGCTATGCAAAATACGAAGCTTATTGCCTTATCGGGGTTAATTACCGGCATTTCGGCCTCTTTGTCGATGGGTAGCAGCGAATATTTATCCAACCGCAGCGATGGCGATCCCAATGCTTTAAAAGCGGGGCTGTACACAGGATTTGTTTACTTAGTGACAGTCATGTTCCTTGTTTTGCCGTACCTGCTGTTTCCCGCCAAATCCTTTATGTATGCTTTGGCAGTAATGCTGGGTATTGTGGTGCTCATTATTTTAGGCTTCACCTATTATATTAGTGTGGCCAAAGATGTCCCTTTTTTAAAGCGCTTTGGGGAAATGACCGCTATCAGTTTAGGGGTAGCGATTATCTCTTTTGGCATCGGTGTTGCCGTCAAGGCCTTTTTGGGAATCGATATTTAAGGAAAAATTATGCGTTATGTCTCTTTAGAAGGGCTTAAAAAGCCTATATCGTCAATTATTTTAGGATCGACGTACTTTGGCACCGCTATCGATGAAAAAACAACCTTTGCTATGCTTGATGCTTTTATTGAAGCCGGAGGCAATGCCATCGATACTGCCCGCAGCTACGGCGATGGCATCAGTGAACAAACGATTGCCCGCTATTTACGACAAACGGGAATGGAAGGCCAGATACTGCTGATTACCAAAGGACTGCAACCCCAAGATGATGGGACCCCCCGCTTCAGTGAAGCCAATTTAGCCAGCGATATCCAACAAAGCCAAGAAGCGTTGCAAACAGAGCATTTTGATATCTGGTTTTTCCACCGAGATGATGTGAATTTCAAAGCCAGCGAAGTGATCCAGATGGTCGCCCCCTATGTAGAAAAAGGGATTATTGGGACACTGGGAGCTAGCAATTGGACAATCCCACGGATTATTGAAGCCAATGCCTATGCCCAAAAGCACTCTTTGCCCCAGTTTGCCATCAGTGAAATTCAATACTCTTTAGCCCCATCTATTCCCAATTCTTGGGACGATTACGATTTAGTCTTTATGGATGAGAGCTCCCTTCAGTGGTACCAATCAACTGGCATGCCGGTGTTTGCTTATGCCTCCCAATCCAAAGGGTTTTTCAGCCAAGCGATTGCCAACGGCCTTCAGGGACTCTCTTTAAAAGCCCGCCGCCGGTTTTTAACCGAAGAAAACGAGCAGAAAATTGGACGGGTAGAAAACCTAAGTAAAGAACTTGGCCACTCTCCTTCTCAAATAGCGCTGGGGTATGTGAACAGCAGCAGTATGCCAACATGTGCCATTATAGGTTGTTCATCACTAAAGCAGCTGCACGACTCATTGGGGGCCAAAGATTTGCTCCTTTCAAAAGAACACATAGCCTATTTGGAGACAGGATTACGTGATGGAGTATGAAGTAACTCAAAGCCAAGATCTTTTAGATAAAAATGGGCAACTGATGAGCGAAGGGTGGGCCCGTAGGCCTCTTTGGCGCTATAGGCGTCAAAGCGTCACCTCCAGCCCTTTGCGCTTACGAGAGTGGGAACATTACACCTTTGTCTCCTATCGCCATCGCCTTGCCCTCAGTACAACGTTTAGCGATATGGGGCGCGCTGCCTACTTTGCCATCGCTTTTGTCGATTACGAAGCTAAAACGGTCCAACAGGTTCATGCGCGCCAACTGCTGAGTCTCCATCGCACCGGCTTAAGTGAGAACTTTGACGATTACACGGTGAGTTGGGCCAACAAAGAGTTGCGCCTTGCGTTCAGTAAACGCAAACAGACACGCAGACTGCTATTGGGATCTCCTGTTTTGGATCTCAATGCCGATGTGAGTATAGAGCAGCCTGCTGATCAGCAGAGTATTTCTATTGCCTCCACGTGGGCTCATCGTCCCAAAGCTTTCTTTTTAAATGAAAAAATCAACTGTTTGAGGACTCGAGGCATACTCCATGTAGGTAATCAGCGGTATGAGATGGAGGAAGGTGAAAGTTTTGCCACCCTAAACTGGGGCAAAAGAAGCGGGCCATACCGCAAAAAAGGGTATTGGGCCAGTGCTTCGGGCCTAGTGGACCACATATGCATCGGATTACATCTGAATTACAGCCTCGATTCACAAGCCCGTTTCAGTGAAAATGCCATTGTATACAACGGTGTCATCCACAAGTTGGGGTTTGCCGAATTCTCAATTCCCACAACCTACACCCAAAAGTGGCACTTCAAAACAGCAGACAAACGACTGGACATCCTTTTTGAACCGGCGGTTAACACTCCCACTGCCATGAGTACCGGAGGGGCCAAAACAGAGCAAAAACAGCTTTTTGGCTCTTTCAAAGGCACCGTCATCCTTGATGATGGTACCAAAGTGGAGATTGATGAACTGCTGGGGTTTGCCGAAGTTATTTACAGCCTTTTTTGAGCCGGAGCTTCAATATCGATAACGACATCTTTGCTGTGAGCTAATTCGCGCATGCGGATGATTCGCATCTCGATGGCTTTGGGTGAGCAGGCATATAACTTGGCCAAATCGGTTATGCTTGTCCCTTTGCACCACTCAAATAAGAGCTCCACTTCATCAATATCCTTGCGCTGCATGTGCCACAGGCGGGTGAAATAGGTTTCACTGAATGTTCTGCCGCAAGTGGAACAGCGGTAACGACGAATTTGTTTTTCAGGGTTATTGGGACAACTGTAATACCCATGGGGGCGGTACCACCGCTTGGTAGCCGCATGCTCAGGATTGTGAAATCGACACTCAGGATTCGGACAAATACGATTGGTGTTGATCATTGGTGCCATCCTCCTACTGGATACACTCTTTTTGGGGGCAAACTGCTTCAGCTGTAGTTGCACAACTTCTTGTAATCGTATAGAGTTGCCCCGTATTCGAATTCGCCCCCACCTGTAGGAGTCCCATGCAACAATTAGAACAATTTTCCCGTCTCGGTTTGTCGAGCCAGACAATCAATGCCCTTGTGCAAAAAGGGTTTACTGCCCCTACCCCCATTCAAGAGGCTTGTATCCCCCTGCTATTGCAAAATGAAGTCGATGTCGTGGGTAAAGCCCAAACAGGGACAGGAAAAACAGCCGCCTTTGCATTACCTATTTTGGAAATAGTTGAGCCCTCTGTTACGGCGGTGCAGGCTCTAATTCTGTTGCCCACCCGTGAGCTGGCTTTACAAGTTGCCTCTGAAATTGACTCTCTGCAAGGCAACAGAAACCTCTCTTTACTTGCAGTGTATGGTGGCTCTTCTATCGAAATGCAAATTCGCCGCCTCAACAAAGGGGTCCATGTGGTAGTAGGAACTCCGGGCAGAGTTCTTGATCATCTAAAAAGAGGGACACTGGTTTTCGATCGACTCCAATTTGTTGTTTTGGATGAAGCTGATGAGATGCTGAATATGGGCTTCATTGAAGAAATCGAAGCTATTTTAGAAAAGACCCCTGCTGATAAAAGGATGCTCCTCTTTAGCGCCACCATGCCCAAGCCTATTTTGCAGTTGGCCAAGCGCTTTATGAGAGCTTATGAAGTAGTGGAGACTGAACAGAAGAACACTCCCCCCTCTCTTACACTGCAACACTCATATGAGGTGCGTGAGCAAGACAAAGGGGAGCTGCTAAGCCGCATCATAGACATGGCGCCCTCTTTTTATGGCCTCGTTTTTTGCCGCACCAAAATGCAAAGTGATGAAGTGGCAGCCACCTTAATCCAACGCGGTTATAATGCCGAAGCCATTCACGGCGATTTAGCTCAACGACAAAGAGAGCTGATTCTGCGCAAATTCAGACAAAAAGTTATCACCATTTTAGTGGCTACCGATGTAGCGGCCCGGGGCATCGACATTCAGGACCTTACCCATGTTATTAACTACACCATTCCCCAAAACCCCGAATCCTACATCCACCGTATCGGACGCACCGGACGGGCAGGCAAAGAGGGCATTGCCATCACCTTTGTCACCCCCTCTGAGCAGCGCCGTTTTAGCTTCATTAAACGGATCGTCCAAAGCGATATTACCTCTTTGCCCATCCCCCAAGTAAAGGATGTTATCTCGGCCAAAAAAGAGGCTATTTACCAGATGGTAAACGCTGAGCAAAATACTCAGTATGTCTCTTTTGCCCATCAAATAAGTGCCCAAAGTGATCCGCACGTTATCATCAGCACACTCATTGACAAATTGTGGGGCTCACAGTTAAACCCCACCTCTTATCGAACTATTGAGCAAAGAAGCCAACGACCACAACTCGATCGGGGCCCAAAGGAAAAAACCCATTCCAACCAACCGGTGCGTCTCTTTATTGCCAAAGGGCGGGTGCATGGAATGACTAAGCGCCTCTTAGTCGATTATTTAAAAGAACACGCAGAGCTTGAAGATTACCAAATTGATGAAGTTGAAGTAATGCAAGAGTTCTCTTTTGTCACAGTTCCTGCCCAAAAGGCAGAACACGTTCTCCTCTCTTTTTCTGTGGGCAGCACAACCGAAAAGCCTCTTGTAACCCGAGCTCGCAGCGACAGAAAACAACAAAAGAGCAAAAAAACCAGAGACTTCAAAAAGCGCAAAGCCGAAATCTGGTTCGACTCCCCCTCCAAAAAAAGGAAACGGCCACCCAAAAAAAGACGATAAAACCAAAGAAACACCTTTACGTTAGTAATATCTAAAAGCCCCAATTTAGTTAGTACACTCATAAACCCTTATATGCTTTGCTGGGTGAATGAACTTCTTCCCTCTGCTTTAGCTACTTACGGTATTCACTCATACCCATGGACAAACCGCCAAGAGGCTTTAATGCGCCTTACAGCCTAAGACCAATCTTGTTTGCCACTTGCCCTCATGATACACTCATGATTGCAATGAAACGGCTAAAAATAGGTCAGTTTAGCGAGACATTTCCCCCTTTTGCCGATGGTGTGGGCTATGTGGTAAAAAATTATGCTCAGCAGCTGATACAAAGAGGCCATAAGGTCACAGCTGTTGTTTCGGGCTCTTCAATTGCTGAAGGAGCTGCCTACGATGCTGATCACCACATTGATTACACCATTCGAGCTCCCATGCTCCCCTTTCCCAAAGTTAAGCCCTACGGGCCGGTGATGATGAATCCTCAGTTTCGCCTTCAAGTGCGCTCTTGTGAATTTGACCTCATTCACACTCATGCCCCCTTTTTCTTAGCTCAGTTGGCTGAAAAAGCTAAACGCAGGAGTTCTGTTCCCCTGATTTCAACGTTTCACACCCTCTATCGAGACGATTTTTACGGTTTTACCCGCTCCGATGTTATCAGCGATTTATTGGTCAAAAATATCATCTCGCACTACCAAAACTGTGATGAAGTGTGGACCACTACCCCCTTTGCCGCCGGCAAACTCCACTCTTACGGCTATCAAGGAGAGATTACCATCATGCCCAACGGCTGTGATTTTGCTCTCCCAAGCAGTGAAGAAGAACTATCGTATCGCCAAAAAGGGTTGCACTTTTTACAGCACAATGATGCGATACCTATCATCATTTATGTGGGGCAACTGAAAGCAGAGAAAAACATTGAATTAATTATACGGGCTTTGGCGCATCTAAAAGCCCAAAAGACAAAGTTTCGGATGGTCTTTGTCGGCACAGGAGCCGATGAGCACTACTATAAAAAATTGAGCCAAGAACTTGGTCTTGAATCCCATATTACCTTCACCGGAAAAATTGGCGACAGAGAGAAATTGAAAGAACTATTAAGTGCCGCCACCCTCTTTGTATTTCCCTCTCAGTACGACACCAGCCCCTTAGTGATGCAAGAAGCAGCTGCTTTTAGCCTACCGCTGCTTAACACAGCCAACTCCAGCACAGCCTTGATGACTAAAGAGGGGTTCAATGGGTTTATCAGTGAAAACAATGTCGACGCATATGCATTGAAACTCCAGCAGCTTTTGAACAATCGAGAGCTCTGTGCCCACGTTGGCCGCAATGCTCGCTCATCGTTATATCGCAGTTGGGACCAAGTTCTAGATGAAGTGGAACTTCGTTATCATACCCTAGTGGACAAACGAAAACGCCCATAAATGGGAGTGCCGCATTGGGGACAGCTCAAATCCATCTCTGGCCCAGTGTAATGACACTGGGGGCAACTGGTATGTTGATTGCGCCTTAGATTACTGTTACCGGCATAAATATACGGAATGCCCGATTGTTGGGCCACATCAAGCATCTGGTCTAAAAAAGCTTCACTGGTAGCTGGCATGCCCATCATTTTGTAAGAAGGGTGAAAGCGGGAAAGATGCCATACCTGTACTCCCCTGTCAAACAGCTCTTGGCCTAAAAAACGGATCTGCTCTTTAGTGTGGAGCCCTTCAATCACTAAGGTGGTAATTTCCAAAACTTTCAGTGGTTCTTTGGCAATCATTTGCACAGCATCCAATACCGGCTTCAGAGCACCGTTACAATACTCTTGGTAAAAAGCATTGTCTCCTTTCACATCGATATTAAAAGCATCGATAAGAGGCAAAAGGCGCTGTAAAGAAGACTTAGTAAAACTCCCGTTGGTAATCATACAATTATACTTGCCCTGTTGATGAACCAAAGAGGCTGTTTGTTCCACATAATCGAGCCACACCACCGGATCGCTATACGTGTAACTAAGAATTGAAGAACCCGATTGATTGAGCCTTTGTACCAACTGCTTTGGCGTGGTGATTTCTTTCTGGCTCTTAGTGTTCAGCGGATAATCGGGACTGTCAATTTGACTGATACGGTGATTTTGGCAAAACTGGCACCTAAAATTGCAGCCAAACAAAGCAATAGACAACGTCTTTGAGCCGGGGAAAAAGTGGTACAGCGGCTTTTTTTCAATTGGATCAAGGCCCATGGCCACCAGATTTCCCCACCCAATTGTTTTAATCCTATCTCCCTCTCTTTGACGAATACCGCACAAACCGATTTGGCCATCTTCTAAAAGACAACGGCGGTAACAAAAATCACAACGCATCGCCAAACACCTCTGCTTCAAAAGTCTCAAAGCGACACTTTGGATTCAGATACCCATGCGAAGCCAATCCCGCTTTAAGGCTGAGATGGGACAAGGTCGTTTTTAGATCCCAATTCATCTGAGATGCTACTTGAGGTAAAAACAGGGCCCGTTTTTGGCCGCAGCTTAAGATGATACCGTCAATTCCCAAGCGAATCTGTTTATAAGAATCAATGAGTTTAGGAACAGTGAGAATCGAAACTTCAATGCTCAAACTCTTTATTTCAGCAAGACTCACCGGTGCAAAGCGGGGATCGGCAAAAGCACTTTGCTGAGCCAAATAATAGAGAAGATGGAACAGAGGAACTTCTGAAATAACTTGGCCAATACACCCTCTGAGGTTTTTGTCCTTCCCACTTTTTAAAGTGACAAAAGCCCCTTCAAATGTGCTCAGCTCAGCACACGCTTGTTGTTTTAGCTGAAGGTACATAGCAGAAGGCTCTGTGGTAAGCTTCGCAATAATCGCCTGGCGACAGAGCTTAAGCACTCTCTTTTTGTTCTCTTCTGTCATCATTGACTCCACAAAATTGTGGCATAGGCAACTAAATCACTCGCCTTTTGTTCGCTCAAATCAGAAGAGGTATAATAGTCGATGACTCTGCCTTGCATATTTTCCCTTTTAGCCAAAGCACTGACAATAGAGCTGGCCGCTAAACCGCAGATAGTGTTTCTTCCGATGCGATTTGATAAAAACAGCGGACCAAGTTCTCCATCGGCGAGCATACGGGCAATAGCCAGATCATTTTGGCTTATCTGAGTGCGTGTTTTTTTATCAAGAGTGCTTCCATAGGGAGTAAAGCCAAACCGCCCTCCATAATGGGTAAAATCGCTGGAAGCTATAACCAACGTGTCTTCTGTTTCATCAAGGTGCAAAGCTTTGGCAATCCTTTGAGCCAAAGAGCGGGCCACAGAATGATCGCTTACATGATTGATTAAAGCCATGGCCACCTGGATCTCCTTTTGCTCTTTCTCTTGGATAAAAGCTAAAAACGGGAGGACCATTTCCACAGCATGTTCTTTTTGCACTACAGAAGTAGCATCGGGACCTTGGTGTTCCAATCCTGTTTTGAATGAGCTTAAAAGGCCCAAAGGGGTCTCAAACCCACTGAATTGGCCAAAAGAGAGGGTGTTGTCGGGAATGACACTATTATGAGAAGGGGCGAGAATCAACACTCGCTGAATCAAAGACGTATCCATGCTCAGCAGATGGGCCAAGCCTCTGCCACTGTAGGTAAGACCGGCATGGGGCAAAACAGCAAAACGGACACCACCATAGACTGGCTCTTTGGCAACTGAAGCGGCCATTTTTATCGATTCATTAATAAGGGTGCGCACTGAAGTAGGGTCTTGAGGGTACCACGATCCGGCAAACCACCCCGAGCGCACCGCACTCAAACGTGATCGTACCACATCATTACTCCTTAATTGTTAGTATACCGTAGTCGAAAGGAGAATAACAGTCTCAGATTGTTTAGTGAAAATCTTCCAATCTCTTTTTACGGATTACTTTGACAGTCCCTAAGACTCCTAAAGGGATTAGAATCAGCAGGATAATCAGTGCCTCTGCTTTAAGACCACCAATGATTCTAATACGGCGAAAGCTGCTAGACACTTGAGCTTCAGGCTCATCGACTAATCTAATCATATACTCTTTGTCTTGCACCTTAAGCGGTATGTGCAATGCCACCAATGAAGGTGTTTTCCCTTGATGTTCTCCTTGAGGATCATAGGGGACTATGGAGTAGCCCATCGTGGATGTTTTGGACTGCTCCACCATAAAAGGCTGCTCAGTGACTATCCGCTCAAACCCCTCTGAAAGCTCTTTGATAGCAGCGTTGGGAACCTGTTGAATGGAGACCCACTGATACAAAGAGGGATTGCCTGAGCTTTGGTTATTGACCAACTTTTGGTAATCAAGGTCTCGATACTCGTGTTGGAAGAAGGGGCGCACATACAAATCACTAGACCCATCAACATATAAAACTGAGCTCGCTGTTCGTGAAAGAGTCGGCATCGTCCATTTGTCTGAAGAAAAGACCTCATAACCGATAGAGTTGACCCTGCGCGGCTTGATGGCAATCAGCTGTTTTTCGGAGTTCTGTTCAACCAACCCCTCTTCTGTAACAAAGCGGATGGTATAACGTCCCTCAGGCACGTTAATAGCAAATCCTTTTTGGACTCGGGCAGGGGGCACGGTGTAGGTAGTTGGGACAGCGGGCTCTTGGGGAGGAACAAGCGTCTCCAAATGCTGTAGCAGCATCTCATAATCTTCCCCTGCATCTCGAAGGCTCAGAATTTGGTAAAACAGGGCATTGGCCTGCTGCTTATACGCATCGACTTGGCGGTTGTAGAGTGTCATTGCCTGTTGATAATCAAGGTAGCTTTGCACATAGGAGTCCCACTCTTGATGCGCTTCTTCTCCTGTTTTCACCTGCCAGTTGTTGGCATACGTCCCTCGCACATTAAAAAAGGTGTAATCAAGAGAATCAAGGCGCCTAATGGTCCCCTTTTTGTCGATAATCTCCAGATGCCCTGCTAGTGTCTCATCCAAAACAGAATCGTCTAAGATCCATGTTTCAGTAAGAGGCCACCAGTAAACAAAATTTTTCTTGACGCTGGCAAAGTTATCAGCATCGGCATTGACATAAATAGCTGGAGCATCCTCTTTAGCAAATGTCAGCGCATACTCTTTCCCATCATAAGAGGCTAATGAGTAGAGCAACTCTTCAGTTCTTTGAGGCATATCGGCCCAAATTAGTGTTGCAAACAGTATCAGAGCCACAAAGCCCACTCGTCGTTTCATCCCAGCAGCTCCTTGCGTTGTTCAAACCACTGTCCCAAAAGGCTCAAAGCGCTAGCCAAAACAGCTACAATGAGACTTAGGCCGATAAACATACCTACTTTGCCCAGTTCCAACGCTTGTTGGATCAGCGAACTGTAGAAAAATGGACTGAGCCATTTAAGGACCCATCCCCCTCTACTTATTGCCGTATGAATTACTTGGCGCACCACAGCAAAGCTTCCCACCTGAATAGCGGCAAACAAAAGCATTAAGGCAATAAAAAGAGCCATTGAACCGATGGTACTTGTGCTAACTGTGGCACTAAGGCGGGCCCAACAGTACATTAATACCGCAAAGAGGGCCAATGCATACACTGCCCCAAAAAAAGCAGGACCCAACACCAAATTATTAATGAGAGCCATAATCCAGAAACTTAGGCAAAGGTAAATAAGGTAGATAGCACTCAAAATAAGGTCTTTGAAATACAGGGAAGCTAAATACCCTGCCGATTGAATGGGACCAAAGCTTAACAGCTCAATTGCTCCACTGTCTCTTTGAAAATGGTAGGTAATGATGGTCGAAAAAGAGATGTAGAGAATCATCGGCAAAAAGGCACAATAAAGGGCAAACAAAAACGGCCCTTGTGCAAAGAGGGTGTTAACAAAGGCCTCACTAAAAAGCTTTTGCAAAGCAGTAACCACATTGCCAAATAAGGGAGAAAGAGAGGGGTTGATTCCCTGAGAGCCAATAGAGAGGATAAAGGCTCGCACCGGTACATACCCAATCAGAGTACAAGCTGCCGCAGCGATATAAAAAGCGGGTGACAGAAGGCTCTCTTTCAAATGCAAGCGAGTTAATACCGCAGTTTTGTGCAATCGTTTCACTTCTGTTCTCCTTGGGTCAGCGAAAGAAAGGCCTCTTCCAGTGAATGGGCCTGTTCCTGAATAAGTAATGGGGGCAAATTATGGTCAAAACAGATTTTTGAGAGCTGCTTGCGATAATCATCGTTTTTATCCACAGTTACCACAATAAGGCGCCCCTCCACTTTTACTTCAGAGACAAAGCTTTGGGCTCTGAGGCTCTCCAACAAAGCCTCATCGGCAGTTTCTACATCGATATGGTAGACTCGATTGACAATCAAAGATGCAATAACCTCTTTTGTCGGACCTTGTTGGACCAATTGCCCACCATACATAATGCCTACTCGCGTACAGAATTTCTCAATTTCAGAAAGAAGGTGGCTACTAATAATAATCGTTTTACCTTTGGCATGCTCTTGAGCAATAAGGTCTCTGATTTGACTGATACCATAAGGATCAAGACCCGAAATAGGTTCATCCAGTAGCAGAATTTGAGGGTTGTGGATGGTAGCACGGGCAAAGCTAAGCTTTTGCAGCATGCCGCGGGAAAATTGACGAATATATTTATGGCGATGAGGCCACAATTGCAAACGAGTAAGGATCTCTTCAATTTTCATTTCGGCTTGCTCAACGCTGTACAGACGGCAAAAGAGCTGTAGATACTCGTACGCACTCATCCATTTCCACATCCCTGAAGGGTGTTTTTCGGGAACTACACCAATTTGGTTGCGATAAAAAGAGTCGTTGCGGCTCACCACCTCACCGTTGATGCGAATTGTTCCCGAATCGGGAACCGTCAACCCCAGTAGCATACGCACGGTGGTAGTCTTACCTGCCCCATTGGGGCCCAAAAAGCCGTAAATCTCCCCTTTGGCAATGGCTAGGTTCAAATTTTGCACAACC